>JAZNMO010000138.1:0-15262 GCA_045579665.1 Lachnospiraceae bacterium | reverse complement strand
ATCCACTACCTCTTTGTTTCAAACTTCTTCCTTTGTAGCTCCTTCTCGTGATCATCAACACACTCCCGGAATGCCGACACACCTTGCGCTACTGAGAATTGGATCAATTCTTCCAAGTTTACGGTTATCATACCATTTTTATCTGCCTGCAACTTGATCATTACCCTTATCCGCCTTATATATAAACTCTATATCTCTTTTCAAACCCTTCCTTCATAATGCGAATTTCACGATGTTCACATTGATTAGATATTTTCTTCTTCGCATCCTCTACCAAAAGCAAATAATCCTTTTTGCACTTACCAAGAATACTCTCCATCTCCGCCTGCTTCAACTCTATAACCTCTTGAATAATATCCTTTCTTCTTTTCTCTAATGCTTCCGCCTCCTGCATACACTCCTTCAAAACTGCTGCCACTGCAAACAAATCTTGAGCCGCCTGATATCGGTTTCTACTCCTTCTTGCATATGTCATTGAATCCATCTCAAAACCATCTTCTGATACTAATATCTTCATGTTAATTTCCTCCCTATATTCATTTCATCTTACTCCTACGTTCCAATTCGTTTACTAAAACAAGCGCTAATCCTCTTGCAAAGCTGTTCTGATACTTCTTATAGAATCTATCGGTTGAATCAACCACACTCTGCCAGTAATCATCATTATCCTCAATTTCCCATACTGACTGACAAAGATTCCAATAATCTTGGAATAGTTCCCATTCCTCTGTTCCTTTTGAAAACTTTACTTCTGCCATACTACACCTCATGTAAACGGACAATATTCCTCCTTCAAAGTTGTCCATTTTCTTATCTCTTCTATAGATTCTGATAGCTCTGTGAACTTCATCATATCACCTTGAAAGTTCAATACAATCTTTCCGGTTTCTCCCTGCCTTTGTTTCTCTATCTTACACCCCTTCTTGGTTCCATCCTCCTGCAAGATATTCCACATCAGCATAATAATACTCGCATCCTGTTCTATATCTCCTGCCTCTCTTAACTCTGCCATTGTCGGTTCCTTTGTTTCCTTTAGCTCAGAAACCCTATTTAACTGCGATAATGCTATAATCGGAATATTTAGTTCCATAGCCAATGCCTTAATCGCTTTAGAAATCGCTCCAACCTCTGCCGTTCGATTCCCTCGATATTCTTTATCCGGTTTCAATAGCTGTAAATAATCAATAATAATGATATCGTAGTCCATATGACGACTCTCAGCTCGAATCTCACTTACGGACTTACTCCCTGTTGTTATAATAATATTATCCTGCTTTTCAAGATCCTCATTTGCTTTTCGAAAACGCTCTTCTTCATCTCCCAGAAACTTTACAGCTCTTCGCAAACGTGTAAGACTTATCTTACTTTTAGCTACCATAAAACGCTCATAAAGCTGTTTCTCCTGCATTTCCAGATTATAAAAACCAATTCGTTTACCTTTGATTGCAAGGTTTTCTGTAATCTGTGTTACAAAAGCAGATTTACCAACTGCAGGACGTGCACCAATTACTATCACGTCTCCACCTTCAAGGCCACCAAGCAACTGATCCAATTTAGGAAATCCCAGGTATATCTTTTCCACTTCATTGACAGTAAAATATTTACCCTTACATTCCATTGTAATTTTCGCTAAGCTCTTTGATTTCGTACTCTTATTCTCCTGCAATGCTTCTAAGTCTTTTATTAATCCTCCTATTTGACTATCAACAACGTTTCCATCCGGTCTACAAGATTGAAGTATTTTCCCGAGTTTTATCGCTTTATACTCGTTCACAATTACATCTGCATGGCTTATAATATTAGCGCATAGGATTGTATTATCAATACACTTGCGTAGCTCCTTGCGTATAACTTCCTCCTGATATAAAGCAGACAGCTTCTGAATTAGAATTACCAAATCTACACTATAGCCCTGTTCATAACCTCGCAGGAACTCTAAATAAAAGCGTCCAAGCATCTCATTTTGAAACATTTCAGGTTCAAGTATCCCATATACCTTTTCAATCCTCGCACTATCCATTACTAATGTGCCTATAACGTTTTGTTCTGCTATGTAGCTCATTTCTCACTCTCCTCATCCACATAGTCAAGAAGTTGTCGGCCCATGAGAGTATCAAAATTCTTCCAATACTGTAGATCATCTTGTCCAGCCTCTTCCTGCTGCCGGATATACTTCTTTATTGCGAAATATATTTGTCTGTTAGTCAAGTGATACTTCTTACCACCAATATCTTTCCCCTTTGCAGATACCCATTGCTTGTACCTTGCATATGCTTCTGTTTTTCCTCGTTTTTTAGGATAAATTTCATATATTATTTCGAAGTCTTTTTTCAACTGTTCTTCCTTATCCGCAACCTTCTCGTGTGCTTCTGACGCATATAATATATTATTATTCTTATCTATACTAACCTGTGCTTCCAGTTCGTATACATCTTGTATACATGACGTATCCAGTTCGTAAATTCCTTCATTTTCACTTAACTCTCTAAACTGTTTTTGGTATATTGTTCTCTTATATCTGTCACGTTGTATGTAATTATTTCTCTTCCAGTGTCTTATAACCACAATTCCTTCATCCATTGTCATTACAAATCCTCTAGCAATTAGAACATTTAAGTCATCATTACCACAATTCACAAGCTTTGTAATCTTTTTGGGAGCCGACACAAAACCATCATCATCTGCTCTCATTCCTAAATGGAAATAAAGATTTTGTGAAGTAGCTGGCATTTCCAAGAACAAATCTGTATCAACGACATCCAAAGAGAACATTCTACGATTTGCCATATCTCCCTCTCCTACTCACTAATTGCATCGATATAACGTTGCACTTTCTCTACATTCCACAGAACTCTTCTTCCTATTGATACTTTTGCCCCTGCTGCCATGCCAATTTCTACGGCCGTCTTTCTACCTGCGCACATTAGTGACTGTAATTCAGCTGTATCAACAAGCATTTTTTCATTTATCTTTACTGGGCACTCTCTTTTTCTCTGTCTCATAATCACTCCCCCCCTTCGCTTGCCACACTATTAATAGCTTCTATAATTGCATCTCGCTTGCTAACCGGAAGTTCAAATCTCAACCATCTTTGCAACGTCATGTCACTAACTCCTAAAGCAGCAGCAGTTTCCCATTGTGTTACCCTCTTATTCTTCATCATCTCTCTAATATCTTCATTTGCTCTCATTACATCCTTCCTCTCTGACTTTGTTTTTTTCTTTGATGTGTTGCTTAGTATATATTGTTTTATTTCCTATGTAAACGCACTTATTTAGCCTAAATTTTTAGTTTAATTATTTAAAATATCTGTTTTTATTATAAATTGTGTTTATTTTTATTCCCCTCTTTCAAACAAATGTTCAATAGACATCTCGCATTATTGTTTGTAATCTCAAAACAATTCAGTCAATTTGATTTTTCACTTTTTTTCACTTCTACTTTTTGCACAAAATCTGATGTGCATTTTTACCTCATGCTTTTCGTAGCAAAAAAGCACCTTTGCATTTCTGCATTGGTGCTTCACTTAATATAATACAACAAGCTATGCCTTTTATATAGCATAGCCTATACAATCAGAATATTTTTTCTGCTTCCTGCCAAACACGTTCCCGTTCTTCCTTAGGCATTTGGTTTAGGAGCATTTGTATAAAGGCTTTTCTTCCAAAAACTGCTTCCAATCTCGCTATTATCAACCCTAATAATATTGCATACTTGTAACCATCCTCATACACTTCATCCCGGTTTCTAAAATTAATGATCTTCATTCTGATTCTCCATTCCTTTGCACTCCATCGCCAAACCCATAGCTAATTTGAAGCCTTCTTCAAATCCGAACTTCTTTGCCGCTACTATGACATCTACAACTGCATCATCCAAATCATTGCTATCCTGGCAAGATACATCCGTTGGCAATACTCTTTTCAGTATCTGTGAAAGTTTCTTATCTGCTTCTTTCTCCTGCTCGCTCTCCACACAACCGCCCATTTCATCCGTCATATATCTCTCATATAATTTATCTAACATTGTCATACTATGGTTCCTCCTTATTTGATACTTGGCAGCAGTTATGTTATAATTACTACTGCCTTACTTTTCAAAGTTTTTAGGCTAGGCCCTTGCATGAGTTGCCGCTCTGCAAGGGCATTTTATTATACTATTGTAAATCTCATGCTACTCTGTTGTTTCACATATTCCTCATAGAGTGCTTTATGCTCCTTGGCAAATGCCTTACTATCAAAACGTTTGGTAATCACTTCTTTCAGTCTTACTATGAAGTTACCTGTATGTATTTCTTCTGCTCCTTTTGCCTGCATGTCAGCTTTGATTTCAGCTCTTATTTTCTCAGCTTGGGCTTCCAACGATTTCTGCTGCTCCTCAATTTCTTTTAACTTCTTAATTCTGTTTTCTATTGTTCTTTCTCCCATGTTGATGCTCCTTTCATTCTTTTATCTTTGAAACAACCCTCTAAGCATCTTCTTGACTATTGCTACTCACTATTCACTCACAAGTATATAGCTTAGAGTATCGGGAGCTTTCGGCTTTCCCGGTCGTTTCCGTTCCTTGTAATTATATAATAACCCATTTTGGGTTATTTGTCAACCGTTTTGTAATATATTTTTTATTATTTATTTCCTTTTTTGTTTGACTTGTAACCTTTTCTTTATTATAATTGTATTAAGATAAAGGGAGGTGCTTATAATGTCCATTACTTATACGGATAGTGAACAGCTTTTGATAGAACTTAAGAAATTAATGTTAGATGCAAAAATTACACAACGTGAGATTGCCGAAAGAATGGGAATCAAGCCACAAGGACTTACAAAATTATTATCAAAGAAGAACTTCAGCTTTGAAGATGCTGCAAAGATATTAGCAGCAATGGGATATGAATTAGTAATTGACTTCAACAGTATAAAAACTACTGCATCATAGAAAGGAGTGTTATTATGCCATTACCACAAGAAAAGATTTATACAACCGATGATATTTATGCATTACCAGACGGCGAACGAGCTGAATTAGTAGACGGACAGATTTACTATATGGCACCACCTAGCCGCAGACATCAGGATATATCCGGTGAACTCTTCGCAACAATCAGAGAATACATTAAGTCAAACAATGGTGCTTGCAAAACATATATTGCTCCATTCGCTGTTTTCTTAAATGAAGATGACAGAAACTATGTTGAACCTGATATTAGTGTTATATGTGATCCAAACAAATTGAATGATAATGGATGTGTGGGAGCTCCTGACTGGATAATCGAAATCGTTTCACCAAGTAGCAGACGTATGGACTATACAACTAAACTTTTCAAATATCGTACTGCAGGAGTTCGTGAATATTGGATAGTGGATCCAGACAAAAACAGAGTTACTGTTTATACATTTGGTGATGATGATATCAACGAATATGCTTTCACTGACAACATACCAGTAAGTATTTATCCGGGATTCTCTATTAATCTTTCAAAACTAAATCTATAGAATGTTTTATCTGCTGTCGCTTATGGCAGCAGATTTTTATTTCACCAGCATCACTATATCCCCTTATTATTTCGTTATAGCCTCGTGCTTGAATCAAATTATTTTCTTTGAGGAAATCCTCACTATTGCAAATTATTCGTTAATTACTCCGCATAATACTTACTGGGTACCAGGTTCTTTTTCTTTTCCATCTCTTCATCACCTACCTTCGGGTATTAAAAAAAACACCACTACATTTCTGTAATGATGCTTTCTACTTACACCAACATTCTACGTTAAGCAGAGGCTTTGGAAATCACATCAATAATTGACACAATAATCTTTCCACGTTCCGATAACTTACTCTCATCGTCTTCTGCGAGTTCGACTTCATCAACTTCCGAAAATAATAAATCATTCTCGATTTCTTTGTACTCATCATATTCCAACGAGTCCAAATCTGATGTTCCATATGTATCTTCTAAATATTTTTTCTGCTCATCTGTGAAATTAAACATTCTATCACCTTTTTTCTTTTCCCTTCATCGCAGTATGCACAACACCTGTATTGTGGTCTACAACTACCATTTTGTTTCCTATCTGATAAATATATCTTCCTTCATGCTTCTTGTCAGGATATACACTTTCCGGTTTCTTCACAATTTTTACTGCATCCTTTTCAGAAATACCACGTTCACTCTTTCGTTGATTAACATGATTTCTGACATGCTTTATTTCGACACCTTTACTTGTTATCGTTCCTTTCAAAGAAACCTTTTTTGCTTCTCCTGAATTTTTTGCGTTCTTTTCGCCGCTCCCCTTAGGATATCTCCCTGAACCGGGGCCTCCGTCCTGATTATTGGTTGATAACTTAATGGTATCGGTGTTTTCTTCATGTGTCAACATGACAAATCCTTCGAAAAATTATCCTTTTGGGGTCAAAATTGGGGTCAAATCCTATCCTAAAACCCCGCAGACCGCATAAATACGTCATTCTCTCCGAAAGATTGTATTAAATTATATACAATTTTTATAAGAAAATCAATGAAAAAGCTAAAGCTTACGACCTCTTTGACCGATACACACTATACAAGAAGCATGGATGCAAAATGAATTGTCTATATTTAAGATATTTTCATTGATTTCAGAAAGGAAAAAGGTGATTGGTATGAGCGTAAATGGAATTAATAATACCAATATCGGCGATATGTATACTTCCAATACTACCTCAAAAGAGAAAATCGAAAATACAACTCCTTCCACAAAAGAAGCAGTTACAGAAAAAACCACAAAGGATACTGCTGCTGTATATGAAAAATCAGAGATTACAAAAGCAGACCGCGAAGCTATTATCGAGCAATTAAAGGCTGATCAGGAAAAACGACAGGAGCAGCTTACACAATTAGTTACCAACATGATGTCTAAACAGGCAGAAACCTTTGGCAACGCTACAGATATTTGGAAATTCCTTGCAAAAGGTGATTTTACAGTAGATGAAGCAACAAAGAAAAAAGCTCAGGAGGATATTGCTGAAGACGGTTACTGGGGTGTTGAACAAACCTCTCAGAGAATCATTGACTTTGCAAAAGCTCTTGCCGGAGATGATACAGAAGCCTTAGAGGACATGAAAGATGCTTTCCTAAAAGGATATGAGCAGGCAGAAAAAACATGGGGAGGAAAACTTCCTGAAATTTCACAGAAAACCTACGATGCAGTTCTTGCTAAGTTTGATAAGCTGATGCACAAGGACGAGGAAGCTACAGAACCAACCGAGGAAGGTAATGTCGTCATTAAGGAAAACACTACTGACGATGTAACCACCGAAAAATTGTTATAAATACTTACAAATAAGAGGTCCGCAAATGCGAACCTCTTATTTTAGCTATTCCACTCTCTCTCCTGCTTTTGCAATCAAAAGTCTGTCACCCGGTCGAATATCATGACTCACC
This sequence comes from Lachnospiraceae bacterium, assembly GCA_045579665.1. Taxonomy (GTDB): domain Bacteria; phylum Bacillota; class Clostridia; order Lachnospirales; family Lachnospiraceae; genus COE1. The sequence continues at coordinate 7,842 of JAZNMO010000138.1, read as the reverse complement.
AAGCCATTTACCTCTTTAATATTATCCACACTTACATAGTATTTCTTTCCTATTTTCCACAAAGTATCTCCGTCCTGCACAAAATAGATAGCAAATCCCGGTAAAGTCTCCAGGCAGGCCGCATCGATTTCCCCAATATTTAAATCAACCAATATATTCTCTTGACATATACGATAAATAATCATATGAAAATCTGCTGTTGCACGCCATTCCACTACATTATCTTCCTTAATCACTACCTGTAGCTGCTCTAACTGCCCTAGAACCGAGCATTCCATATGCCTATCTACACCATTAATTTGTCTGGAAATCTCAAAAGGAACCTGTACCTTCTCATATGCATAACTGATTTCACTATCCCCGGTTGTATACAGAACGCCTATCTGCATATCACCTCTAAGTGTCACCATATCCTCACTTAACAGACATTCTTCAATCTCTATTTCTGCTTGATTATGGCAGATTTGCAAAATTCTCTGTTTTGCCTCCTGCAATACAAAGCTTCCTGCTAATTTCTCTGCTGCCTGACCTTCATAGTGCAGCTGTCTAAACTCCTTACTTTCCGTAATTGCTTCTGCATTACAGGTAACTCCGTAGACATCTGCGACCATTTGTGTACTTCCTATATTCTGCAGCAATAATTCCAGCTCCAGTGCCATATCCACACCGATTACCCTGTCCTCTCCATCAGAATCTTCTCTGATACTGATTTCTTCGTTACTAATATCATAAGCAATATCCGCTGTCATTTTTTCCCAACAGCCCTGACATTCCATATTACCATGGAAAGCAAGTGTCGTTTCATAGCACTTAATCTCATCGCTGTTTTCTTCACGATACATCAAAAAAACATTCATATCACCGAAAACACTGATTTTCTCATCCAGAGGTCTGAATGTAATATGACAAAGGTCTGCATTCTTCCACAAAACCTTACCTATACTTCCCATCCCAACAGGTAAGGCAACCTCTTCATGGATACGAAATACATCTCGTTTGCAAACAACACTTTCCAAATACTCCAGATTCTTCTTTTGATACTCTAATTTAAGTGGTTCCCCCTTCTGCCTTGCTTCATATTCACTCAAATCAGTGCAGATTTCGTCCTCTGTATGCTCCATAATCCTTGGTTTTAACACAATGACCGCCCGTACGCTAAGCTTTCTCGAATTTATCATACTGATACGCATATCTTCTAAAAATGAAGCACAAATCACTCTGTCCTGCGCTCCTGCCTGCTCCAGGTATACCTCCTCTGACAGCGGTATTTCACCCTCCAGCATATCAATTCCTGTATTCTTCTCATCCGTAACATAGAGAACACTATATAGAAGTCTTCCTCTTATCCATACCTTATTTACTCCTGTCTTAATTTCATCTATCTTAATTCGTCCTCGATGAAATAACAGCTTTCCCACATCCGGCTTACTATCGGATACATTCATATCCTCTTCTATCGGAATCTGCAATAAGGCTTTTGCTTTTACCCTCTCAGTATGTACACTTTTCTTCATTAACTCCATACAAAAAGACCTCCCGGGAAACCAATCCATGTATCGTTACATTTCATTGTATTCCTCGAAAGGTCTAATTATGATTCTATCTCACTGTTCCAACAATATCCATAATATTCTCAATGTTATACTGCTTCATATACTGCTCAATGCCTTCCGCTACTTCCCTTGTTGTGTAAGGATTTACAAAATTCATTGCACCTACGGCAACACCTGTTGCACCTGCAAGCATAAACTCAATTGCATCCTCGGCATTTGCAATACCGCCCATACCGATAATCGGAATCTTAACAGCATTTGCAACCTGGTATACCATACGAACTGCTACAGGCTTAATCGCAGGACCTGACATACCACCTGTCTTATTAGCCAATGCAAAGGTTCTCTTATGAATATCAATCTTCATACCTGTAATCGTATTAATTAATGAAACTGCATCACTTCCTGCTGCCTCAGCTGCCCTTGCCATCTCTGTAATGTCTGTTACATTTGGAGAAAGCTTCATAATAATTGGCTGCTTTGCTTTCTTCTTAATCTCCTGTGTAATCTCATACAGACAATCTGCCTTCTGGCCAAAGGCAATACCACCATGGCTAACATTAGGACAGGAAACGTTAATCTCAAGCATATCTACAGGCTGATCTCCTAACTTTTCCACAACCTCAACATAATCTGCAATGCTTCTTCCACATACATTAACAATAATCTTTGTATCAAACTGCTTCAAAAACGGGATATCTCTCTCAATAAATACATCAATACCCGGGTTCTGTAAGCCGATTGCATTCAACATTCCACCATAGGTTTCCTGTACTCGTGGTGTTGGATTACCTTCCCACGGCACATTCGCAACTCCCTTGGTTACAACAGCTCCAAGACCATTCAAATCCACGAAATTTGAATATTCCATACCTGAGCCAAAAGTTCCGGATGCAGTCATAACCGGATTCTTAAATTCTACACCTGCAATTGTTACTTTTGTATTCATATAGATAACCTTGCCTTCCTTTAAATATCCAAATCACTTGCCAAATAAACCGGTCCATCTGTACAAATTCTAGCATTGTTTACATGTGAATGATGGTCCTTCTCCTTTGTCTTAACAACACAGCCAAGGCAGGCACCTACACCACACGCCATTCTCTCTTCAAGAGAAATATATGCCGGAATGCCTTCCTTCTCTGCATAAGCCTTAAGCGCACGAAGCATTGGCATAGGACCACAAGCCATAATCACGTCAGCCTTTAAGCCCTGCTCTTCAATGGCATTACAAACATTACCCTTTGTTCCTACACTGCCATCCTCTGTTGCAATATAAACCTTTCCATATTTCTCAAGTTCAGATGCCAAGAACAACTCATCGTTTCTATACCCAACTATAATACTCTTCTCTGCGTCTAACTGCTTTGCCAACTCAAGCATAGGCGGAATACCAATTCCTCCACCAATTAAGAATACTCTCTTACCCTTAGCGGCCTCTAATGGGAAACCATTACCTAGAGTACCAAGAATATCAATGCTATCACCTTGTCTGTATTCAGAGAACTCCTTTGTTCCCTTACCTGCTACTCTATACACGATTCGAAGTCGCTGATTATCCTTATCTACTTCACAAATACTGATTGGTCTTGGCAACAACGCAGACTTATCCTTTGTATATACACTGATAAACTGTCCCGGCTTCGCCATAGCTGCCAATCCTGTCTCTATCCACATATCGTAGATTCCCGTCGCTAACTCCTGCTGACTATACACTGTTGCGGTTTCTTTTCTCATCTGCTCCAATGCTTTATCCTCCTACTATAATATCTCTAACAGTAGGTCCTTATAAATTCCGCCTAATTCTGTTAGACCTCTTGCTATTAGACTAGCATACATCACAGCACCCTCATAGCGCAAGTGGGTATTATCTGTTTTTCCTTCCGGATAATTATCATATTCATTCTTATCGAAATACATATACCACTTTCTGCTGGCAAGCTCACCTGCACGTTTTAACTCATTTCTACTCATACTGTACAGGTCTACCAACGGCACATTACACTGTTCTGCTGTCTGCTTCATGGCTGCCACATAGTCAGAATGCGCTCCTATTCCTAAGTGCTTCTCGTCTACAAAGCATCTCCTCTCCAATGGTGTAATCAATACCGGATACGCACAATGCTTTCTTGCCACATCAATATATATTTTTAAATTCTCCATATATGTTGAAAAAGGCTCCGTATATCTTGTCGGGTCCTCTGTTTTTTCATCATTATGTCCAAACTGAATAAATAAGAAATCTCCAGCCTGAATCTCTTCATCTATCTTCTTAAGACGTCCCTCGTCAATAAAACTCTTTGTACTTCTACCATTCTTTGCATGATTCTTCACTGTCACATCTTCCTTTAAGAATAAAGAAAAAACCTGACCAATACCTGTCTGCGGATATGTAGTAATGTCATTTGTCTGTACGGTGGAATCAGCCGCCCAAAATATATTCTTCATAATAAAAAAACTCCTCTAAAAACCTATCAATCGAATCCCTCGGGTACACATAATCAAAAAACAAGGGAAACCGAAGTTTCCCTTGCAAATTATGTTCAATACAAAACTCAGAAAGCTTTGGCATTTCACAATATTATTCCTTAACAGCTCCGATATTAACACCCTTAACGAAGTACTTCTGTAAGAATGGATACAACGCCATGAAAGGAAGAATCGCTGCAATAATACCTGCATTAAACAGTGTATTCTGCGATACCTGATATGAGGTTGTAGGTGTATCACCGTCCATAATCATGTTTCTTAACTTATACTGGAAGTTAGTCTGGTCTGGGTCTGTGATATAAATCTTAACTGTTGTATAGTCATTCCATACTGTTACGGCAAACATCAAACCGATTGAAGCAAGAGCTGCCTTTGACAATGGAAGAACGATTCTGAAGAAAATTCCCATTGGAGAACATCCATCAATCTTAGCCGCTTCATAAAGCGAACTTGGAATACCCTCGAAGAAGTTTCTCATCAATACAAGGTTGTAAACATTCATACCATGCTTAATTACAAGAATCCACATGTTGTTTACAAGACCAATCTTTCTCATTACTAAGTACTCAGGAATCATACCACCAGAGAAAATCATAGTAAAGAGTAAGAAATAAGCAAATAAGTTACGTCCAGGCATATCAAACTGAACCAATACATATCCACCTAATGTACAGAGCACAAGACCAAGTAATGTACCCAAAATAGTTGTAATTACAGAGTTAACAAATGGTCTGTATAATGCTTCTGTCTCAATAATTGTCTTATAACCATCAACTGTAAAATGGCTAGGCCATAACTGGAACTGATATACACCTACCTTGTTGAAGGAGTCTACTAATACCTTCCACATAGGTACAATAATAATCAAACCAATTAAAATAAATACAATATAGTTAACTACATCAAATAACTTAATTTTCTTTTTACGTCCCATGTTCGCACCTCCTAAATAATTCCGCGGCCACGAACCTTCTTGCTCAACCAGTTACTCAAAAGAACAAGAACGCATCCAACCAATGATCTGAAGAGACCTACCGCTGTTGTATAACCATAGTTTGGCAATGCAATTGCGAATGTCTGACGATATGTGTATGTAGAGATAACATCTGCTACATCGTATACCGCATTGTTGTAAAGTACGAATACAGGCTCGAACATATTTAAAACCTTAGCAAGGTTAAGAATCAATACTGTGATGATTGTACTACCAAGTGCAGGTAATGTTACATAGAACATCTTCTGCATACGTGTAGCACCATCAATATCAGCTGCCTCGTACAACTCAGGGTTTACACCTGATAAGGTTGCAAGGAATACGATAGTTCCCCAACCTGTTTCCTTCCAAATATTAATACCGTGGAAAATTGGTCTCCACCAGTCAGAGTTCGCTAAGAAGTAAATATTCTTATCTGCATCTGTTAAAACTCCCCAGTCTCTTAACATACCATTAACCAAACCTGTTGATGATGGTGAAAGGAACAATGAGAAAATAGATGCAACTACTGCCCATGACATAAAGTGTGGCAAATATATAATAGTCTGCAAAGTTTTCTTTGCAAAGAGATTTCCCATTTCATTCAAGAAGAGTGAAACAATGATAGCTGCTAAGTTAGTCAGCAACAATCTTACGATACTCAACTCCAGTGTGTTGGTAAAGGCTGTCATAAACGCCTTAATATTAGTACCAAACATCTTTTCAAAGTTAGCCCAGCCTACAAATGTAGGAGTTCCAACAGGCTTATACTCATAGAATGCATAACGCACACCAAGCATTGGCCAGTAATATAAAATCAAAACAAAGATTAAAACAGGGAGGAACATTAAATAATATCCTCTGTTATTCCAAATACGAAGACTAAGTGGCTTCTTGCGAATCTCAGCACCGCTTGAAGTCAATGCTACGTTCTTCTTACTCATACCGTTCTTCTTCCTTTCCTACTTACTCATACCACGATTTACCTAGGCCGGGTAGAACGGCCATCTCTCTCTCATGTTAAGCTTTTGCTTTTCATGAATAACTGTCCTGCCCCTTACGGAACAGGACAGCCTACTATCATGTGTATATTCTATATACTATAGACTCATACTATTAATTACTGTGCATTTAACTCACTTAAGATTGTCTCGATTGTACCGCCTACAACGTCAACATAAAGTGTCTGCATAGCGTCATCAACGTTACCGTTGTTTGTAACAACCTCTGTTACAACTGCCATCTTAGCATCGTAGATTGTACCAGACTCGTTTGTATATGTCTCAGATGTTGGAGAAGCTGGAGCATCTACACAGTTAGCTGTAAAGAATGCATTACCTGCTGCTGCTAACTCAGACTGATCAACATAACCATTTGTTAATGGAGATACAACTAAAGCTGGGTCTAAGTGATTCTTCTTCCATACAGAGTTAGGGTCGTTAGGAGACTGCTTTAAGTGGAATACTCCCTCTTCGTAGCTGTAATCCTTAGCCTTGTCTGTACCAGCGTTTGTTGTGAAGCTTTCAGCCTTTGTAGACCAGTGAACATCCTCTGCACCATATGTCCAAAGTGTCTGAACAACGTCACCATCCATCATAGTATCCATGAACATATCGAATACTTCCTGCTCACGTGTGTTGTCTCCGTCACCGTCATCAATGATAACCCAAACTGGAGCCTCTCTGTTCAAGTAACCACCGATCTCTGCAACCTCAGCGATAGGAGCTAACTGAACTAACTCAGCGTCAACTTCGTTCTTTACTAAGTTATCTGTAAGTGTCTGATACCAAGAACCTGCCCAGTATGTGAATACACCTGAAGAACCTGTCTGGTCATTTGAGAACCACTTCTCACGAGCAATCTTTGTAGAAGCTGTTAAAGACTCAGGATCGATTGCACCCTTGTTGTATGCATCCTGTAATCTTACTAAAGCGTCCTTTGTCTCCTGTGTGTTGAATCCATCATACCATACACCATTCTCGTCTGCTACGATTGCTGGGTAAGCATCCTGCCAGAACTCTGGTAAGTAGTTAATATATGGAGCCTCGTTTCCTAAGAAACCAGCTGCAACAACACCATAAGTATCTCCAGCTACACCGTTTCCGTCTGGATCTTCATCATGGAATCTAACTAACATATTTAAATAATCATCATATGTCTTGATATCATCTGCATTAATTCCTAAAGCATCTAACCAAGCCTTCTTAACATAAGTAACACATCCGTTACCGTATGTAGGAGCGAATCCGTAAAGACGGCCTTCCTTATCCTTTAAGTTCTCGTTGATTGCAGGTAATGTAAGACGGCTCTGGAACTCAGCGTTTGCATATGCATCAGCCATATCCCAAAGGATACCTGTAGGTGCATACTGCTTGAACTGCTCAGCTGACATAATCATTACATCAGGATAATCCTGAGATGCAAATAAACGTCCTACTGCATCTGTATATCCAGAGTGGTCTAACTGCTGAATCTGTAAATCTACAGCGTAACCCATCTTCTCGCTTACAGCCTTCTCCCACTGTGCTTCGAAATCAGCCTGACCGTTGTCAACTGTAGCTGTTAAAGTACCGTTAACTACCATCTTAAGTGTTGAGTGCTGATAATCAGCTGCTGCTGAATCTGTAGCTGCATCTGTCTTAGCATCTGTAGAATCTGTCTTCTCTGTTGTAGAAGCTGAATCCTTAGATGTAGAATCTGTTGTAGCTGCATCGTCGTTTCCGCATGCTGCTAAGGACATAACCATAGTAGATGCTAAAAGTAAAGATAATGCTTTCTTCTTCATTTCTTTCTTTTCCTCCCTAATATTAAATTATCTTAGTGTCT
>JAZNMO010000137.1:0-23560 GCA_045579665.1 Lachnospiraceae bacterium | reverse complement strand
TTGAATTATCTTCTTCGGCGTCTGCTGCCGAATACAAAAGCACTCTCTCCTGATTATTAAACTGATTCACACCAATACACAAAGCTGCCATTAACAGAACAATGATACTCAGTGAAACAGAAAATAATCTTATTTGCTTCCGCACATCCATGCTATACTACCTCCACATTTTGCTCGGAATTTTCCAATTTTAATCTTTTTTAGTCTACTCTTTCATACAAATTATGTCAATGCCATATCTCGACATTAATGTGTCAAAAATTGTAGGTACTTTTGCACAAAGAGCTCCGCTTTAAAAGCGAAGCTCTTCTGTAGTAGAAATGAGGATAGCACTTACGGCGCCAAAAACAACACAACTTCTAAATAGTCCTTAAAATTCTAAATAACGATTCCTTTGCCAGTGAAAAAGTCTCGTAGCTACTTAGTTCACTTGTATCTGTCCCCTCTAACTTATCCTTACCTCTTTCCAATCCTGCAAAGCCTGTAAACTGGGACAAATGCGGTTCCAAAGACAAAAAGCCTTGAAATCCATTCACATACAAATCCCTTAAAATGGTCTCCACATTGCCATCCCCCATACCTGCAGGTACTACCTGTCCTGTTTTTAGAATAGCATCCTTTACATGAATATAAGCAATGTATTGCTTTAACATCTTGTACGCTTCCATTGTATCCTGCTTTACCTGAACAAAATTTGCAAAATCAAAAATAGCTTTAAAATGCTCGCCGCCAAAAGCATTCATAAGTTCTAAACACTCTTTTGCTTTCTCACCATAAATTCCCTTTTCATTTTCATGCAAGAGTATTACATCATTTACCTTCGCATAATCCACAAAGTGTCCGATTCTATCAAAGACTTCTCCTTTGTAGCTATCCCCTTTTCCTTCCGGCACGTAAAAACTAAACATTCGAATATTCTTCGACTCCATCTTATGTGCTATCTCTACTGCCCGTTTAAACTCCTCAAAATGATTTTCAAAAGAATCCCCTATGCCAATTTTTCCTAAAGGTGACCCTAATGCCGAAAGTTTAACACCTGCCTCATCTAATCTCTCTTTGATTTCCTTTACTTTGTCCTTTGTATGAAAAATCAAATTGTTCCCATCCACTCCTCGCATTTCCATATAATGCATATCCAACTTTTTCATACTCTCTAACTGAGTTGTCAAATCCTGTGCTATTTCATCGGTAAATCCTGATATAAAATATTTGTTATTCATAGAAATCCTCCTTAATAAGTTCCTGTCGTGTCAAACACCACACCTTTATCTTCCTTTTTCTTAGATAAAGCTCGCTTTTTATTTAATTCTTCCAAAAACATATCCTCATCAAAAGGAATCTCAACAGTCTGTTCCAACCAAGAAGACAAATGCATGGCATTAGACAAGGCTAAACCTCTGATACCTTCTACTCCTTCTGCAACCAACTTACCACCATGTAAAATTCTATCTGCAAATGCTTTTAAAACACCTATATGCTGCTCGTTCATTCCATCTGTTTCTATCTCTATGCGAACCATGTCCGGCTTTTTAAAGCCTTCTTTCTCAGTTACGCAAAAGTCCCTTTCATTCTCGACTAATCTATCATAGATTAACTGATTATTATCACACACAATTTTTCCCATCTCAAAGGTCAATTCTAAACGATTTGTCCCCGGAGCATCTCCTGTAGTTGTGACAAACACACCTGTCGCACCATTCTCAAACTCCATATACGCAGTCACATCGTCCTCCACTTCAATATCATGCCACTTCGCCTCATGGCAAAATGCTCTAACCTTTTTTGGCAGACCACATAACCACTGCAATAAATCTAACTGATGAGGACTCTGATTTAATAGCACACCGCCGCCTTCTCCCTCCCAGGTAGCCTTCCAGCCTGCCGCATCATAATATGCCTGAGTACGATACCAATCGGTAATAATCCAGTTTACACGCTTTAACTCACCCAATTCACCGCTTTCAATCATCTCATGAAGCTTCCTATACACACAATTCGTTCGCTGATTCAACATAATCGCAAACACCGCATCGCTCTTTTGTGCAACCTCATTCATCTCTCTTACCTGCTTGGTATATACTCCAGCCGGTTTCTCACTAATAGCATGTACCCCATGCTCTAAGGCATAAATAACAAATTCCGGATGCAAATAATGAGGTGTTGCAATCAATACCGCATCACAAGCGCCTGATTCAATCAACGCTTTTCCATCCTCAAACCTCAAAACCTCTGCCGGGAAATTCTCTCTGGCAAAATCTAATCTGCACTCTCTATTATCTGCAACTGCAGTCAGCTTCATCTCAGGCACCAACCCTTTTATAACATTAAATGCATGACTTGTGCCCATACCACCAATTCCAATAATTCCAAGTCTTACCTGTTCCATACACCTTCTCCTCCTTCATAAATCTTCATCATTACCTCAAACGTGTTTTCTACACCTTTAACATCCACTAAAAATCGCTCTTTACGTTCCAAGCAACCATAAAAATCCTTAATACACGCCTCATGACCACATCCCCAATACCCTTTACCTATACCATTTTTTTGCTCATAGCTAAAATATTGATATCCGCCTTCTTCTGTCCAAAGCGTTATTAACAATCCATTCATAGTGATACGTCCCTTTTCTCCCTGCAACTCCAAAATTACAGGTGCATCCGATACATATCCATTGGAAGCATAAAAGCATGCTCTTTTATCTTCCTCAAACATAAGCCATGCCTCCACTGTGTCTTCCACTTCAATCCAATCCCGCAAATGGTGATTTTTCATGGAAGCTTTTACTTCTTTGGGATTACCAAGATAGTGAAGCAGTAAATCCAATGTATGAATCGATTGATTAATCAAAACACCGCCGCCTTCCGTAGCCCATTTCCCCTTCCAATCACTTCCTGCATAGTACCCTTCATCTCTTCTCCACGTAACAAACGCACGCGCTCCCTTCACCTTGCCAATAAGACCTTCCTCTACCATCCTATCCATTGCCTTCGTTGTCTCATTATATCGATTCTGAAAACAAAACCCCAGCTTACCCGGTAGCAGTGTGTCAACTCTCTTAAGCTCACAGAACTGTTCTTTCGAAATAGCACATGGTTTTTCCATAAAAACAGCTTTCCCATGACGCAACAACTCTACAGCCATAGGCTCATGAAGATAATGAGGCGTACAAATATGTACCACATCTAAATCAAAATGACTCATCGTTAACCAATCCGTAAAAACCTCCGCCTTGCCACCAGTATATACCCTGGAAAATTCCCTTGCTTTTTCCTCTTGCACATCACAAACTGCAACCAGTTCTACATCATCCATGCCTTGTAACACCCAGCCATGTACTTTTGCGATATTTCCGCAACCTATAATTCCTGCCTTCTTCAATTTATCCCACCTCTTTCTGAACTTAAATTCTTTAACCCTATTGTAAAAAAACTTCTGGCATAATAATATGTATATATAATACTTGTTATATGTCATTTTCCGACTTTTGTAAAAGGAGAATCCGACTCATGGAAAATTTTAAAAAAATGCTAAACACCTTAACATTCCCTGTCATCCCACCCTACGATGCCTGTTATCGTAACAATCGTAACGACTACCCCGTAGGACCTCACTCTCACAATGCTGTAGAGCTGTACTATACTTTATCCAATCTTCCCGATGTACTTTTAAATGATACTGTATCTGCCATACCGGCTGGTACATTAATCATCATTCCTCCTTTCTGTGTTCACCAACTCTATCACGAAGCAGGTAAAGTCTACGAACGATATATCTTAAGCATTCACACACAATGGCTAGATAGTGTTTTTTGTGCGCCCCAGGATTATTTTCCCTATTTTAAAGAAAATACTTCTCCTTTATTACTGACCCCTAACGATATTATGAAAGACAAATGGATCAATGGACTAAATCAGCTCGCTGCTTTCCCTTCTACAACTATGCCGGAAGCCATGGCATGCTTTTTTAGTCTGTTAAGCTACTTAGAGCAAATGGTAAAACAACTCTCTCCTGAAAGCAGCCATCATTTTCCTATTTCCTCCACCCAAAAAAGAATCAACGAAATTATTGCATATATTCAGGATCACATATATGAGAATCTTACAGTTAGTGAACTTGCATCTCATTTTTATTTACATCCTGACTACCTCTCCCGACTATTTAAAAATCATACACATGTGTCTGTTAATCATTATATTATTCTACAAAAAATAGCCACAGCACAAGCCTTGCTACGCGAAGGTTATACTGTGGCCCAAGTTCAGGAAACGCTTGGTTATTCCAGCTATGCTTATTTTTTTAAAACGTTTCAGAAGACTACAGGAATGTCTCCCAGCAAATATCGTGAACAATACCTAAAATAAGCATATTACTTTCTCTATCATTCTTACTCTTATCATCATTCTCACTTTACACAAAAATAACGGCTTTGAACCTGCGTTCAAAGCCGTTATTCCTAACTTATACCCACTTAGAAATAATATAATTTCTATAACCCTTTTCGCCTTACGGCGATACTTCCCATGAAGAAAGTAAGTTTCCTTCTCTATATAGAGAACCTATTATGATTTTCTTCAAAAATCATAATTATGCACACATGAGTCAAATGCCTGCCACTACAGTCGCTTGACTCATTGTGTTCGCATTATTTGTCTGCGATAGCTGCCTGTGCAACATCACAGGCATATTTAAGCACTTCCTACTTATGACAAATTTATTTGTCTGCAATAGCAGCCTGTGCTGCTGCTAATCTTGCGATTGGCACACGGAATGGTGAACAAGATACATAATCAAGTCCAATCTTATGGCAGAACTCAACTGAAGAAGGGTCTCCACCGTGCTCACCACAGATACCGATGTGTAACTTGTCATTTACAGGCTTACCTAACTTAATAGACATCTCCATTAACTTACCAACACCTGTCTGGTCAAGCTTAGCAAATGGGTCGTTCTCGAAAATCTTTGTATCATAGTAAGCATCTAAGAACTTACCTGCATCATCACGAGAGAAACCATATGTCATCTGTGTTAAGTCGTTTGTACCGAAGCAGAAGAAGTCAGCCTGAGCTGCGATTTCATCAGCTGTTAAACAAGCTCTTGGAATCTCCATCATAGTACCTACTTCGTACTCTAACTTAGCACCTGCTGCTGCGATTTCAGCGTCAGCTGTAGCAACAACGATATCCTTAACATACTTTAATTCCTTAACATCACATGAAAGCGGAATCATGATTTCCGGCTTAACTGTCCAGTCTGCATGAGCCTTCTGTACATTGATTGCTGCACGGATAACAGCCTTAGTCTGCATCTTAGCAATCTCAGGATATGTTACAGCAAGACGTAATCCTCTGTGACCCATCATTGGGTTGAACTCATGAAGAGATGTAATGATAGCCTTAATAGCCTCAACTGACTTACCCTGTGCATCTGCTAACTTCTTGATGTCAGCTTCTTCTGTAGGAACGAACTCATGAAGAGGTGGATCAAGGAATCTGATAGTAACAGGGTTACCCTCAAGTGCCTCGAATAATCCCTCGAAGTCGTTCTGCTGATATGGAAGAATCTTATCAAGAGCAGCCTCTCTCTCTTCTACTGTATCTGAACAAATCATCTCGCGGAATGCAGCAATTCTGTCTTCCTCAAAGAACATATGCTCTGTACGGCAAAGACCGATACCCTCAGCACCGAGCTCACGAGCCTTCTTAGCATCTGCAGGTGTATCTGCATTTGTTCTAACCTTTAATCTTCTATACTTGTCAGCCCATGCCATGATACGTCCGAACTCACCAGCGATTGTCGCATCAACTGTTGCAATCTGACCTTCATAAATATTACCTGTAGAACCATCGATAGAGATATAATCTCCCTCGTTGAATGTCTTACCGGCTAATGTAAACTTCTTGTTTGCTTCATCCATGTTGATATCGCCACAACCAGATACACAGCAAGTACCCATACCACGAGCAACTACTGCTGCGTGAGATGTCATACCACCACGAACTGTTAAAATACCCTGAGAAGCCTTCATACCTGTGATATCTTCCGGAGATGTCTCAAGACGAACAAGAACAACCTTCTCTCCTCTTGCATTCCAAGCTTCAGCATCCTCAGCTGTGAATACAACCTTACCACATGCAGCACCAGGAGAAGCGCCAAGACCCTTTCCTAATGGTGTAGCAGCCTTCAATGCCTTAGCATCGAACTGTGGATGTAATAATGTATCAAGGTTACGAGGATCGATCATAGCTACTGCTTCTTCCTCTGTTCTCATACCCTCATCTACTAAATCACAAGCAATCTTTAAAGCAGCCTGTGCTGTTCTCTTACCATTTCTTGTCTGAAGCATGAAAAGCTTTCTATCCTGGATAGTAAACTCCATGTCCTGCATATCTCTGTAGTGGTTCTCAAGAGTTGAGCAAACATTCTTAAACTGCTCAAATACCTCTGGCATAACCTTTGCTAACTCAGCGATTGGCTGTGGTGTACGAACACCGGCAACTACGTCCTCACCCTGAGCGTTGATTAAGAACTCACCCATGAGCTTCTTCTCACCTGTAGCAGGATCACGTGTAAATGCAACACCTGTACCGGACTCATCAGACCAGTTACCAAATGCCATCTCCTGTACGTTAACAGCTGTACCCCAAGAATATGGGATAACGTTGTCACGACGGTATACGTTAGCACGTGGGTTGTCCCATGAACGGAATACTGCCTTAACAGCTCCCATTAACTGCTCCTTAGGGTCTGAAGGGAAGTCCTCACCAATCTTAGACTTGTATTCAGCCTTGAACTGGTTAGCTAACTCCTTAAGGTCTTCTGCTGTAAGGTCGATATCCTCTGTAACACCCTTCTTAGCCTTCATCTCATCGATAAGCTCTTCGAAGTACTTCTTACCAACTTCCATAACTACATCAGAATACATCTGAATAAATCTTCTGTAGCAGTCACGAGCCCATCTCTCGTTACCTGTCTTCTTTGCAACTACTTCTACAACCTCTTCATTTAAACCAAGGTTAAGAATTGTATCCATCATACCAGGCATAGATGCTCTAGCACCTGAACGAACTGATACAAGTAATGGATTCTCTAAATCACCAAACTTCTTTCCTGTGATTTCTTCCATCTTCTCGATGTATTCATTAATCTGTGCCTGAATCTCGTCATTAATCTTTCTACCATCCTCGTAGTACTGTGTACAAGCTTCTGTTGTAATAGTGAAGCCCTGTGGAACCGGTAACCCAAGCTTTGTCATCTCTGCAAGGTTTGCTCCCTTACCGCCGAGAAGCTCACGCATGCTGGCATCGCCTTCGCTAAAAAGATATACCCACTTTCTCATAATCGTAATCTCCTTATCTGATTCTTATTATTATTTCAGCTGCCACAAACCAATCACATGGTTCGACAAAATTTGTCATGACAAAAATTTATCATTGTGCAGCGCATGTTTCAATGATAAACATAATGGGTTTAATTGTCAATAATTTATCAAATAAATTTTTCAAAAATTTTTATTACAAAGTGTTATTTTCTTTCTTTCATTTTCTTACATTTCACTTATCACATTTTATGCTTTATTGTTACATTTTTGATGTAAGCTCTTACACAATTTTACAGGCAGTAACATACTAACAAGCGCATTTTTGCGTATGTAAGTCTTTACATAATTTTTCTTATTTCGTCGTTCAGACCATCTCGTTTCACATCTGTTTCTCCTCTGAAAGCATCAGTAGTTTCCCTTCATCTCTACTATAATAATAGATACTGTCTGAAAGCACTTCCTCCTGACCAAGCTGTGTTTCATTGATATCCTGAACCATTTTGGTTAATTCCGCTATATCCGAACCGGCTGATGTGGGTAGCAGAATCAATTCATGCACCGAAGATGGCAGAATATACAAGTCCGACTCTATCTCATCTGCAAAATTCCTCAGTACATCAGGATATAAAATGCATGCCGCCCCAAAGATTCTGGCCCGATTACTCAATACATACATTGGTATATTCCCCTCTTCCACCGGGAGTTCCTCGTCCAGTTCAAGAAGCTGTCTAATCACATCCTTCATCGCCGATATCTCATACGGCAGTAAACGTGGAGTATTCACAATAGCCGCCTGATAAAGCTTCTTCTCATCAATTCCCCAAAGTTTCAAATGTGCATTGTGAATAAGAACCGTTGCATTTCCCATATCCTCTTGCGCCATCAGACACTGAAATACAACAGCCAAATCATGTACTTTAATATGAGGCACATCCTCCAACAGCACTCTGTTTCGTTCTGCATGAACCAGCTTATATATCACCTTATCTCTGATATTCTCATACGTCATAAAATGATTCATATCCACACTCTTTGCCACCTTATTACGCTCATAGGTTTCCATTACCTCGTCTACGACACCTCCAAGTGTCATTACTCCACTCTCATAAGCTTCGTAAAATCCGTTTAAATAGATGGTTGGTGATATATTGCAGTGTTCCCCCATCACCGTGAGTCCATTCAATATAACACCATTATTTTTCATAATGTCATTTACTCTTACTTTATAATTTTCTCCTGTTCTTTTCTCTACTTCTTCTTTTACTACTGTAATAAAATTCTGATACTCCATATAAAACCTTTCTGCCTGCGGGCTATAAATATTTGTTCTTGGGATAAAATATCGATACGAAAAGATATGTGTTATTTGGTATGTGATATTTTATTCAGAGCACAATTCGCAAAACCGCCTCTTCGAGGCTTTCCTTTTGCTCATGATGGCTTCTCGCCATATAAATTTTCAAAAACGTGTTCATCCATGCAAGCATGATGTACACATTTTTAAAATTTGCATTGCTCTGAAAAAAACAAAAAGACAATGAAAACATAAGTCTTCATTGTCTTATAAGCTCTTAGATATTAGATATAAAAGACGCAACCTGCATCTTATACTCTTGAAAGATACTCGCCTGTTCTTGTATCAATCTTGATTACATCGCCCTGCTCAACAAATAAAGGAACATATACAAGTGCTCCTGTCTCAACAGTTGCAGGCTTTGTAGCGCCTGTTGCTGTATCGCCCTTGAATCCTGGCTCTGTATCTGTGATTGTTAACTCAACGAATAAAGGTGGCTCGATTGCAAATACATTACCATTATGTGAGCAAACCTTAACCATCTCGTTCTCCTTAACAAACTTAAGCGCATCACCTACGCTGTCAGCGTTAAGTCCAACCTGGTCGTAAGACTCTAAATCCATAAAGTAATATAAATCACCATCTTCATATAAATACTGCATATCTTTTCTATCAATACGCGCCTGTGGACACTTCTCTGTTGGTCTGAATGTCTTCTCAACAACACCACCACTAATGATATTCTTTAACTTGGTTCTTACGAATGCAGCTCCCTTTCCAGGCTTTACATGCTGGAACTCGATAATCTGATAAATACTGTTCTCGTATTCAATCGTAATACCATTTCTGAAATCTCCTGCTGATATCATAAATTGATTCCTCCTATTAACTTTTCACGTTTATAATCCATTGTTCATTGTATAACAAAAAGTACCATATTTCAACCATTTTTTATTTAACGCTTCAAAATATAATCTATCGCCATCAAATAGCCGTCTAAGCCCTTACCATAAATCTGATAATCACAGGCATCCTTTGTGACCGATATCTTTCGAAACTCCTCGCGCTTGGTAATATCCGAAATATGAATCTCTACCTTAGGCACTACAATACTCGCAAGCGCATCTCTGATTGCATAGGAATAATGTGTATAAGCTCCCGGATTAATGACAATACCTTGAGTACCGTCAAAATAAGCCTCCTGAATCCTGTCAATAATTGCGCCTTCATGATTGGACTGAAATGTCTCTATCTCACAATTCTCAGCCTTCGCCTTCTCCTGTATCATATCAAGAAGATACTGATAATCCTGTGTACCATAGATTCCTTTCTCTCGTATCCCCAAAAAATTGAGATTTGGTCCGTTAATTACCAGAAGTTTCATTCTTATTTCCCTTGCCTTTCTTCTCTTGATTCTTTTTATTCGTCCATTTCTTATGTGTCGGTCTCATCACCAGTCTCTTAATCTTAAGTGCAATCGTAGACTGCTTTAGGGTATCCACACGCAGTGTATAATCCGCACCATCACGATATGCCGGTGCACGCATGGCAATCATATCCCTAATCTTGGATAACGGGTCCTCACACTGCAGCAACGGTCTCTTGGTATCTCCCTTAATTCTTTCATAGACAGTCTCCGGTCTTACGCTAAGATAAATCACCTTACCAAGCCTCTTTAAAAGCTGCCTGTTCACCTCTCTTACCGGCATACCGCCTCCTGTTGAAATAACATGACGCTCCAATCTGCTGTCTATCAGGGTCTGAATACATTGTGTTTCCATCTCACGAAATGCTTCCTCACCATCCGTTGCAAAAATCTCACTGATACTTCTTCCCTGCTGCTGTTCAATCCATTCATCCGTATCAAGAAATGTATAATGGCATATTCTGGCAAGATTCTTACCTACGGTCGTCTTCCCGCAACCCATATATCCTATTAAAATAATATTCTTCATCTGTATACCTCTTTACACTGCTAACGGGAAGTCACAGCCTCTTTCATCAGTTCATAAACCTTGTAAGCACTTTCATCAGATACCTTACAATCATTCCACAGTTCAAATGCATCCACACCCTGATACAAAAGCATCTTTAAACCATTGTATGCCTTGGCTCCATGCGCCTTTACCATTGTCATAAACCTGGTTTCCCATGGTGTATAGATTAAATCATACCCTACCTTTACCATATCGTAAAAGCTTTCATCGGCAATCACCACATCGTCAACCTTCGGATATAAGCCTATGCTTGTACACTGAATCACAACATATTGCTTAGATGCCAATGTCTTATATGCATCTAATGCCAATGCTGTTACGCAGTCACGGCCGGTATTCTCATTTACCTCTCTTGCAACAGCCTCTGCCTTGTCTACCGTTCTGTTTAACAAATATACCTTATTAGCACCGTATGCCGCACACATATATGCTACCGCACGGCCTACACCGCCTGCTCCAAGTACAATAATCTCTTCTCCTTCTATTCCAACACCGTCACTCTTCATAGCACGAAGAAGACCTGTCATATCGGTATTATACCCCTTATAACCGCCCTCTACACGTACCAGTGTATTTACCGAGCCTATCTTTGCTGCCAAATCATCAATCTCTACCAGCTGCCCTACAATATCGCTCTTATAGGGTACGGTTACATTACACCCTAAAATATTCAAGGCATAAGCACCCTTAGCAGCATATTCCAGCTGCCCTGTCTCCACATGAAAGGGTACATATGCCATATTAATTCCTAAATCTTCTGCCAACGTATTATGAATAATCGGAGAAAGTGTATGTTCCACCGGATTACCAATCAATCCACAGGTTCTTGTCTTTCCATTGATGTCTCTCATAGTTCCTCCATCTCGAGGCATAAAGCCTCCTACTTCTTATATTTTCTTTTATAGCAAAATAAGACTACCTTTTCAAGATATCTTTTTAAGACAATCTGTATTTCTTCCTTTGGGTGAATCGGCTTCACCAGAATGGAATAAATTCCGGCTCTGTTTGCTCCCCATACATCCGTAAACAGCTGGTCGCCAACAAACAAAGTATTCTCTCTTGTAGTTCCCATAATCTCCATTGCCTTAAGATAATTCTTAATCCCCGGCTTACCGGCCTTGTAAATGTAAGGTGCCTCCACAGCATCACAGAACATCTTCACTCTAGGCTCCTTATTATTCGAAATCATAATCACCGAATAGCCAATACTCTTTAAACGTTCAAAAAAAGCTATCGCTTCCTCCGAAGCCGGTGCACCATGAGGCACCAGTGTATTATCAATATCAAAAATAACGCCACGATACCCCTTCTTATAATAATCTTCAAAATCAATGATATAAGTAGAATCTACATAATCACTCGGATAAAACTGTTGTAACATCTCTCTTGCCTTCCTAATCTGTTATACTTCATCAATACCGGCCGCCTCCAAAAGCAGCTTAGTATATTCGTTCTTCGGATTCTGATAAATATCATCTATCATACCCTGCTCTATTATAACACCATTTTTCATAATTAGCACCCTGTTACACATCTGATATACCACTCTTAGGTCATGAGAAATAAACAGAATGGAAAGTCCCATCTCCTTCTGTAGCTTTAATAACAGTCTGATAATCTGTGCCTGAATCGTTACATCCAATGCAGATACAGGCTCATCCGCAATCAAAAATTTGGTTTCACAAAGCAAAGCCTGCGCAATGGCAACCCTCTGTCTTTGTCCGCCTGAGAGTTCACCCGGATAATGCTCCTTGCAGCTTCTCTCCAAACCTACCTTATCCAGCATCTCATCTACACGCTGTCGTCTTTCCTCCACAGCGATGCCCTTAACTCTCATAGGCTCTTCCAATATCCAGCCAATCCTCTTAGCAGGATTCAAGGAACTGTAAGGGTCCTGAAATACCATCTGAGGATTCCGGCTATTCAAGGTAATATCACCATCATAACGCTTCTGCATTCCCAATATCGCCTTAGCAAGAGAGGTTTTTCCGCATCCGCTCTCTCCAACCAATCCAAGGATTTCTCCTTCCTCCATAGTAAAAGATACATCCTTTAGGGCATGCTTTAATCTCTGTGATGACTTCAATATGCTTTTCTTCTCTGTATAATATACGTTCAGATTCTTTACTTCCAATATTGCCGCCATATCTATACCTCCGGCTTCTCAAGCCTTGGAATCGCCGCAATCAGCTGCTTTGTGTACTCTTCCCTTGGCTGTTCAAAGATTTCCTTAGGGTTTCCCGTCTCCACAATACGTCCCTTTTGCATCACCACAATCCTGTCACAGAGTCTCTTCACAAGACTCAAATCATGAGATATAAAAAGAATAGACGTCTTCTTCTCCTGATTCAAACGCTTCAACAGCTTCACAATCTGAAGCTGTATCGTAACATCCAGTGCTGTCGTAGGCTCGTCTGCAATCAATAACTTCGGCTCACAAATCATGGCAGAAGCAATCATAACACGCTGTCTCATACCACCTGACAACTCGTGAGGATACTGATGATACACCTTCTCAGGCTCGGAAAGCTCTACGCTTCTAAGACTCTCTATTGCTCTTTGATAGCGTTCCTCCTTAGACATCTGCGGATGATGAATACGAAGGCTCTCCTCTACCTGCCAGCCAATTCTCTTTACCGGATTCAATGAGGTCATAGGCTCCTGAAAAACAATACTGATATCATTCCCCTGATATTTTCTAAGCAGGGAACGGGATGCATGAAGCAGCTCTTCTCCCTCAAATATAATCTCTCCGCTCTTCTTCATGTCATGTCTTCGAAGAAGCCCGGCAATTGCCATAGCCGTCATGGACTTTCCGGAACCGGACTCACCAACAATTCCTACAATCTCACCTGTACTTACCTGCAGACAGACATCTTCCACAACACTCTCAGGAAGGGCATGGTCATGAAATTCTATATTCAGATTCTTTATCTCTAATAAAAGCTCACTACTCATAGAATACCTCCATTACCCCTTGATACCGTCTGCAACAAGCGAAAATCCAAGTACCAGCAGAATAATCATTAGCCCCGGGAAAAATGCATAATTGGGTGCTGAAAACAAATAGGACTGTGCATCTGACAACATGCTTCCAAGACTGGCATCCGGCGGCTGTACACCGATTCCAAGATAACTCATTCCGGCCTCTGCCAATACCGCATTATTAAAACCTATCATTACAGAAGACAGCAATACTGTAGTGGTGTTTGGAAGAATGTGTACAAACATAATGCGCAAATGTCCTGCTCCGGCAAGTCTTGCACTCTTTACATAGTCCATTTCCTTATACTTAATAAACTCACTTCTTACAATTCTTGCAAAGCTAGGAATAAAGGCAATTCCAAGCGCCAGTACTACATTATACTTTCCGGTTCCAAAGATGCTGACAAATACCAATCCTAATAAAATACTTGGAAATGCAAACAGCACATCATTGGCTCTCATCAGCACCTCATCAATCCAGCCTCCGAAATATCCTGTAAATGCACCAAGCAACACTCCTCCAATCACACCTATGGAAACTGTCAGCACCGCTATGACAAAAGTATTGCCTAAGCCCTGCAAAACTCTTGAAAAAATATCTCTTCCGAAGTTGTCACAGCCCATAATATGTGCCAAGGAACAGCCTGCAAGCTTATTCTCTACCTCTATGGCTGTCGGATCATAAGGCGTGTAGAAAAAGCCTACAAAGGTTAATGTAAGCATAATCGCTGTAAGTACCATACCTAAAATCAAATTTTTCTGAGGATTTTTATTTCTACGATTTTTCATATCTCACCTTCCTCATGATTCCTGTGTACTAATACGCGGGTCGATTACCTGATAAATCATATCCACGCAGAAGTTTGTTATAATTACCACTGCCGCAATCAGCATAATAATCGCCTGCACCACAGGATAATCTCTATATTGAATGGACGTCAGCAATATTCTTCCGATTCCCGGAATATTAAATACCTGTTCAATAACGATACTTCCAACCACCATATCTGCCAGTGTCATTCCCCAGAATGTAATCACAGGAATCAAAGCATTTCTCAATACATGATGATAAAGTACCTTATTCGTGTTATTTCCCTTGCTGTATGCAGTTCTGGTATAGTCCTTTCTTGACTCCTCCACGCAGGAGCTTTTAATCAATCTTACAGACATTGCAATCTTAGGCAATGCAATGGCAATAGCAGGGAATATTAAATATGATAAAAACTTTCCCACACTCACCTCATAGGAAATGTAATTCCCCGGTGTAAAAAGCTTCAAAACAAGCCCAAATACATAGGTTAATACGATTCCCATAAAGAAATGCGGTACAGCCATAATAATCTGTGTCACTACGGTAAGCAGTCTGTCTACAGTCTTACCGTTATGCTTGGCTGTATAAATACCAAGCGGCAGTGAAACCAACAGCATCAATCCAAATGCCATCACCGCCATTACCACCGTAATCGGCAGCTTTGAACCAATCATGGATACCACTGATACACCATACTTATAAGAGGTTCCGAAATCACCTCTGACAAAATCAAATAACCAATCAAAATATCTGATGAACAACGGTCTGTTCAGCCCCATCTCTTCTCTCAACTTCTCTAACGCTTCCGGCGTAGCATCAATTCCAAGCTTAGACATTGCCGCATCTCCCGGAATCAAATCAAATGCTAAAAAGACGAGAAAAGAGATGATTAGTAAAGTGATTATCATTGACCCAAACTTTTTACCTAAATATCTCATATTCCCGTCTCCTTATACTTACTGCCCTTTGGCAGCACCTCATCACTATTTAGTTCTTACTCTGCGATATACAGCTTAGCAAAATCCTGAACATATAACGGATAAAACTCATAGCCTGCATATTTCTTATTGATTGCTACAAACTCTGCCATATCCTGAATATATACATTGGCAGCTGTCTCAGCCAGAATGGTTTCACATTCCTTATAATACTGTGTCTGTAATGCATCGTCAGATGTTGCCTGTGCATTTGCATAAGCCGTATCATACTTTGCATTATCAAAATTAATGAAATTATTCTTTGCTGTTGTTGAAAATCTTCCCAACAAAGCACTTGCTGTTAAAGTAGACGCATCTACACCAACCACTGTTGCTTCATACTGGCGGCCAATATATACATCACTTAACCAGCTCTCCCACTCAATCAACTCAATCTCTGCAATAACGCCCACTTCTTTCAGCTGCTCTGCGATAACAGTAGCTGTATCAACATGCTGTGTGTAATTAGACGGAACTGTTAACTTAAAGGTAAATCCGTCTGCATAGCCTGCCTCTGCAAGAAGTGCCTTTGCCTTCTCTACATTATGAGGATATAACTCATTTAGCTCAGGCATATAGTACTTACCGAATGCAGGATACATGCTGCTTCCAATCTCTGTACCCTTGCCATCTGCTACCACTGCAAGAATCTCACTCTTATCAATTGCATAGCAAAGCGCCTGACGTACCTGTTCGTTGTTGAATGGCTCTACTGCATTATTCAGATACATAGCCTGAACAAGGTTCATAGTACCTTCTAAAATCTCAAAATTCTCACCAAGCTCTGCTGCCTGAGTAGATGTCACACGGGCAAACATATCAATCGCACCGCCCTCAAGATTCATAACGATTGCATCTGAATCAGCGATTACCTTTAATACAACCTTCTCAATATTAGCAGGTGTTCCCCAGTACTCATCAAACTTCTCAAGCACTACATTCTCCTGTAAAGAACGTGATACAAACTTATATGGACCTGTTCCGACAGGATTTGTCTCAATATCTGTTACGCCTGCAGGTACAATCGCTGCTTCTACAGTTGAAATCTTTGCAAGGAACTCGTTATCTACTTCCATAAGCTTGATTGCGACATGGCTGTCATCTACAATCTCAACGCTCTCCATATTAGAAAAAGCCGATACTAATCCAGCATCGGCACCCTTTTCAATAGAATACTTAATATCCTCTACTGTAACCGATTCTCCGTTATGGAACTTGATACCTTCTCTCAAGGTAAAGGTATAGGTCTTGCCATCCTCTGATATGGTCATATCGCTTGCTACAGCAGGAATAAGATTACCCTGGCTATCCGGCTTATATAAGCTCTCATAGATGTTAAACAATACTTCAATGGTACCTGAACCAACTGCGTTGTTCGGGTCAAGACTGTTTAAATCCTGTGGAATACCAATCGTAATCTGCGAAGAATTATCCGCCTCCTTATCACCTGCGCATCCGCCCAGTGCAATAGTCAGTGTAAGCAACATACTTACCAGAAGAGCCTTCCCAAATTTCAGGTTTTTCTTTCTTCTCTTAGTCATGTGTTTTCTCCTTCAAAAATACTATATTCAATTTTCATACATGAACATCTATACGCTATGTATGGGTTTCTTAGGTAGAGTCAGCAAAGCCGTACCATCCTTAACCATGCTACATTGTATACAATATCCCATGAAAAATCAAGTGATTTTTTTAACAAAGCTCGTTTCTTGCGAAAAGACCGCCCATTTTGAGCGGTCTTTTTGTCACTTATTCCTTTACACGTTCATTTACATAGTGGTAAATATCCATATTATCCTCAAACATTCTACAGCCTACGATATATCTTCCCCTATCATCGGAAGAACGGATAGCAATACCTGTAAGCGGCTTACCCTCTAACAAATCAAAGTTCCTGATTGTCATCTGTATTCTGTCGCCTGTAATATTTGCAAATGCTGAATCCTTGCAGGCAAAAGCAAATCCGCCTGCACTGATATTTACAACCTCTCCTTCAAAGGTCTTATCCATAGACCTTACTGTAATACTACATCCATTCGTCATTGAAAGTCTTGGATGCTTTCTTCTGTTCATTACCTTTGGCTTCTCGGTAAGCTTCATCTTATAGTGTCCCGGCATTTCTTTTCTGGACTTTCCAATCTCTACATCCTTCCAGATATATACGGAATTATTTACTACTACGTGAATTTCAAATTTCTTCGTCTGTATATTTCCAAAATAGCTTTCCGTATGTGTACCTTCTTTGAAATAAAGGGTTTCATTCATTACCTTAGCAACATCAACAGTAAGTATCTTCTTGGTTGCTGTATCTATCACCTGAAGACTCATGCCTTCCGATACATCTTCCACGTCCATGAAGCCGCCTTCTCCAAGCTCTTCTACAAGATGACCAACCACTGTTTCAATCTTCTCTACACTTCGAGCTGTTTCCTCATACTTGCTGAGCATAGTAGCTGTAGTTGCCTCTGAATCAATTACGGAATCGGTCATTTCGACCATAATATCCTGTACCTGCTTCATATTATCAACCATGTTCTTATTCGATTCTTCTACGCTCTTCATGGCTGTATCAACGACCTGAATTTCATCACCAAGCTGCTTGGAATCGTCCGCAATCATTCCGACACTCTCATTTACCGTCTTCATGGTTTCCAGACTTTCCATAATCATCTTCATAATCGTGGTAATGGACTCTGTCATCTTATCCGAGGTTTCTTCTAACAGCTTCAATGCATCCATGATACTGGTTGATGACTGCTGGGTTCCCATACTTAGGTTTCTGATTTCATCAGCAACAACCGCAAAGCCCTTTCCTGCTTCTCCGGCTCTTGCTGCCTCAATTGACGCATTTAATGCCAACAGATTGGTCTGGGAAGAAATCTTTTCAATCGTACCGGTCTCTTGCTTTACCTTATCAAACTGACTGGTAAATTCATTCAAAATCTTCTCCACATCTGTAGAAAGCTTTGCAATTACATTTGTCGATTCTACCATATCATCCAACTGCTTTGAACTGGTCTTTGCATGCTCTGCAGAGGCTTCACTTAAACCAACAATATTCTCAATCAGGCCTGCTACATTTGCAACCTGATGATCAATATCCTCTGTCATATTCATGGATGAATCAACCATACCGCTCAAAGTCTGACTCTTGCGCGCAAGCTCCTCCATACTTTCTACTACGATGGTTGCACCTTCCTTATTTTCCTCAGAAAGCTCTCTAACAACCGTAACACCATCTACTACTGCATTGCTGGCTATCTTAACCTTTTCTACAGTTGTAACCACCTTTGCCAGGTTTGACTGTACGTCATGAAGCATTGCATTATCTGACTTCGTCATGTGATTAATTGATATTACATAACCAATATAACAAAACAGCGTAATCATAAACTGAATCAGATAATTTGAAATATCCTGAGAAGATGTCATACCTCCCATATAATTTCTCGCAATACAGAAGCCAATCAATACTACACTGGCTACACCACATCTTAAGATAAAATTACGATTTTTATAAATAATCAGCATACTAACCAGTGGCAGAATATAGGTAAATGCCAGCGTTCCGGTTACATTCAGCATAATCCAAAGATAAAAACAGCCAAAACCGTATCCTACAAAATCATAATATTTTTCCCAATGTCCACCCTTTATCTTAAGCATAACAGCACCGGCAATAAACGGTACCCATCCAATCAATTCCAATATAATGAAAAATGATATGGATTCCTTACCATTTTTGGTCTCCATGAAATAAGCTGCTGATAAAATAATTAACATCACCAACCAAATTCTCATTGCATATTTATTGGCCTGTTTGGTAAAAACTCTCTTATCGTATTCCATAAAATACCTCCAATCGGATATAGTTTCACATTATTAATAATATTTTATCATATTTTGCAACTATTTCCACTATTATTTGCAAATTCAAACTTCAAATGTTCTAAACAAAAAAGATGCTGCCTATTTCTTGCAACATCTTTCTACCAGTCTTCTTACTTATCCAATACCCTTTTCAACTCATCCATAAAGGTATTAATATCCTTAAACTCACGATACACTGATGCAAACCTTACATAAGCTACTGCATCCAAATCCTGAAGCTTCTCCATAACCAGCTCACCAATCATCTGGCTTGGTATCTCCTTCTCCTCACGATTAAAAATCTCTGTCTCTATCTCATCTACCAGTTTGTTCATCTGATCTACACTGATAGGACGCTTATGACATGCCCGCAACACTCCTGCCTCAATCTTAGCACGGTCATAGGTCTCTCTGTTATTATCCTTCTTAATAATAATTAACGGAATGGTCTCTATCTTCTCATAGGTTGTAAAACGCTTATTACAATCGTCACACACACGTCTTCTGCGGATGGAATTATTCTCATCAGCAGGTCTTGAATCAATTACTCTGGTATTCTCATGACCGCAAAAAGGACACTTCATCTTTTCCCTCCAAGTATATACTTTTCTCTATCAAATATAGTATATTTCTTTTTCATGTTTATGTCAACTTTTAAGTGTTTACAATTAGCCAATTTCCCACAATTTAATTAACTATTTGTGCTTTTGCAAGCTATATTCGTTAAATATCTACCAAAATCAAATCCGGACCAATCTGCTTGATACAACAAAAAGGAATCTCCAACATAGCATCTCCTTTTAACCATCCCCAATAGCCACATTTTCCCGGAACAATAATCTTACTAATACAGCCCTTACACACATCAATCTCCAAATCGCACACATGCCCTAATCTGGTACAATCCTTTATCCCTATAACCTCTTTCTTTTTCAGCTCCGAATATCGCATAGCTTCCCCTCACCAAAGCAATCAGTACGCTTCATTGCTTCAAGAGCTTTGCCAAAACGCAAAGCTCTTTTCTTTTACAATATGCATATCCATCTCAAAAGGTGCAGGATTACTTCATTACCACATCCGCAACATCTACAATTTCTTCCGCTGATTTTGCTAGTAATATCGAATATGTTCCCGGCTCTACTCTAAAGCATCCCTTCTCCTCATCGTAATACATGAAAGCTCTTTCATCTAACTCTAGTGTAATTTCTTTTGTCTCTCCCGGCTCTAAATACACCTTTTCAAACGCTTTCAATTCCTTACTTGCTTTCTTTACCTTCGGGAACTTATCTGAAACATAAATCTGCGCTACATCTGCTCCCGCTCTGTCTCCCACATTGGAAATGCAAAAGGATACCTGCACACGATTTGTTTCCGACACTACAGCCTGTAACCCTGACATTACAAAATCCGTATAAGACAATCCATATCCAAACGGAAAAGCAGTCTTCACTTCATAGGTATCATAATAACGATATCCCACAAAAATATCCTCTCCATAACGTACCTTATCACCGCCCGGATACTCTCCCAGTACAACTGCCGGACAGTCACTCTCATGAATCGGGAATGTCTCAGGAAGATGTCCTGATGGATTAATTCTTCCAAACAGTGCCTCTGCAAGAGCATAGCCGCCTTCCATACCTGCATACCAGTGCAGACATACTGCCTGTGCCTTATCCAGCCATGCTGACATATCTACAGGTGAACCTGCAAGCAATGTTACCACTGTATCCGGTCTTACATTAAGCAATTCAGCAATCAGCTTATCCTGACCATACGGAAGCTTCATATCTGCTCTATCCTGTCCCTCAGTATCATAATCATGCGTTAATCCACCTACATATATAACAGCATCTGCAGTCTTTGCTGCCTCAAGCACCTCTGTCAAATACTTGGCATTCATTTTCTCCTCTAACGCCTTCTTCTCCTCTGGTGTGGTCTTTTTCTTCGGTTCTACGGAGGCATCGATACTGTCTGCCTGTCCGTTTTCTCCATCACCTGTATTTGCCCAGATATTACCAATATCCATATTATAATATCCCGGATGATATGTAATCTCTGTATTGCCGCCTAGTAACATATTTAAACCAAGAAGAGGTGTAATCTCATACAATGCCTTAATCTCTGCACTACCGCCTCCCGGCGCCTGTCTTCTATTGGCATTCTCGCCTACGACAAGAAGCTTCTTTATTTTCTTGACATCCAATGGCAGAATCGACTCCTCATTCTTTAATAAGACAATAGATTCCTCTGCCGCTCTTCTCAACGCCTGCTTATCCTCAATATCGTTATATCCGCCTGCCTTACGCTCTCCATCCAGCATATGAAGCTCATTCATGACTGTAAGGATATGCATAATTTTCTCATCCAACAGCTCTATCGGATACTCGCCTTTTTCAATCGCTTCCTTCAATGGATTTGCCATATAGTACTCATCAAAATTATTAGTTACTGACATTTCCATATCCAGTCCGTTCTCCATCGCCTCTTTCGTTGAATGTACTCCGCCCCAGTCTGAAACTACGACACCCTCAAAGCCCCATTCATCACGAAGCACCTGTTTCAACAAATATTCATTGTGACAGCAATGCGCACCTCTCAGCTTATTATAAGCTCCCATAACGCCCTTCGCCTTGCCACGAGTCACTGCTGCCTCAAATGCCGGGAAGTAGATTTCTCTTAATGCTCTTTCACTTACCTCTACATCTACATCCAGTCTTCTAACCTCCTGATTATTGGCCGCAAAATGCTTTAGACAGGAGCTGACATCGTATTCCTCAATTCCCTGTACCAGCTCTACTGCAAGCTCGCCTGCAAGATATGGGTCCTCTCCCATATACTCAAAGCTTCTTCCACAAAGCGGTGTTCTCATAATATTAATTCCCGGTGCAAGAATCATATCCTTGCCACGCCCTCTTGCTTCCTTACCAAGTATCTGTCCTGTACTGCGTGCAAGCTCTCTGTTCCAAGTAGCCGCAAGTGCCGTATTACACGGAAGATACGATGTATAGTCAAAGGTCAATCCGATATCCTTCCATGTATCCTTTTCAAACTCCTTACGCACTCCTCTAGGTCCATCCGAGCTTCGAAATGCCGGTATTCCCAAACGTTCTACTGCTTTGGTTGCAAACAACTCATTGCCATGTACCATATCAATCTTTTCCTGTAATGTCATCTGAGAAATCAAATCTGTTAACTGTTCTCTTGTCTTCATTTCTTTATCCTCACTTTGATCTATATTTCAAATACCATTGCCTTCATCATACCCTTATATTCATTCGTTTGGAAGTTTCATATTTTCAAAAAAGTATGATTTCTTTAGTCATTGTATGCTATCTGCTCCATAACACACAACATGAAAAATTAGTCATGCTTTCTATACTTTTTTGCTTAGTAAAAATCCCATACTAACGCATGGGATTTTTACTAAGCAGCCTTCTTTTTCTCATTCTTTAATACAATAAAATTCACTATCACAGCCATCACAAACAGCACTGCACCTAACATCTGCGAAACTGCAAGATTAGTTCCCGGTATCAAAAGCTGGTCTGTTCGTAAGCCTTCAATGATACATCTTCCAAGGCCATATCCCCCAAGATAGAACAAACACATCTGTCCATGATACTGCTTCTTCTTATGGAATACCAGCATCAGAGTAAAAATCATCAGATTCCAAAGTGATTCATATAAAAATGTCGGATGCACCTGAATATAATTCACACCTGCCTCAGCTGCCATCTGCGCCTGCAGTGCTGTAATCTCATGGTTTCTTACTGCACTCATCGGAAGCCTCATGGCAAACAGGGAGTCCGTATACCCTCCAAACGCCTCTCTGTTGAAGAAATTGCCCCATCTTCCCATAATCTGACCTAAGATTAAACCATATACACCACAATCTCCTATTTGAAAAGGTGAAAGCTTTTTAATCCTACAATAAATGAATAAGGTCAGAAATGCCGCAATAACTGCACCATAAATTGCCAAGCCACCCTGTCTAAGATTAAAAACAGATAACAAATTGTCCTTATAATGCTCCCAAGAGAATACGACATAATATACTCTGGCTCCAATCACAGAAAAAATAACTGCATAAATGGCAAAATCCCATATAATATCTTCGTTCATCTTCTCCATCTTGGATACCTTAACTGCCATAAGGATACCTGCCATAATACCAAAGGCAATTACCACACCATACAAAGCAATGGTAAAACCAAATACCGTAAAGTTCTTCGGAACATTCTCCAAAAATATTCCCAAATGCGGGAATGCAATATCCATACTATTCATCCATACCCCTATAAG
>JAZNMO010000136.1:0-13980 GCA_045579665.1 Lachnospiraceae bacterium | reverse complement strand
AAAATGGATTGTAAAATATTCATAGTTGAATTTTACAATAAAGTAACACAAAGAAAAACCCCTTACCCCTCATGATTGAGGGGCAGGGGAGTTGAGAGTGGCGCAGACACTTTTTTATTGAGAAGAGAGGGAGAGACAAATGAAAAGAGGAAAAAATCAATTTATTTATTATTTGTTTGCAATTTTTGCAATGGTAGGTGTTGGTTTGTTGGTGGGAGGATTTTTTAGTGTGAAATCCACGAATCGCTTTCTTGAGAGTGCTGTATCTGTGCAAGGCAAAATTAGCAATATTGAGAGTTATCGTAATAAGAATGGGGAAAGATGCCACTGTGTATATGTAAACTTTGATTTGGAAGGGCGAGTATATCGAGACATTGCATTGGCAGAATACAGCAGTGACATGTATGAAGGGGAGGCAATTGTATTGCTGTGTGATCCGAATAATCCGGAAGATGTAAGAAGTAAATCAACGATATATTTGTTGAGTATTATACTCATTAGTATGGGAACTATATTCTTTTTTATGGGATTTATTCCGACTGTAATTATAGTAAAAAGAAATATACAGACGAAGAGATTGTTCGAGACGGGTTATACTTTACAGGCTACCATAGAAAGTATAGGTGAGAATCGAAGTATTAGGGTAAATGGTAAACATCCATATCAAGTATATTGTACTTATAAGGATCCAGTTAGTGGAGTCATTTATCGATTTAAAAATTGTAATATTTGGACGAATCCTTCGGGTGTTTTATTTGAGGGAGGGCCAGTAACTGTTTATGTTGATGCCAATGATTATAGTAAGCACTATGTAGCGGTTGAAGAAATACTAGAGGACAAGATTGTAGATTTTACATAGAATTGGAAAATAGCGAACTGATTCCAATGAAAGTTATATGAATATTGATATAAGTTGATGTGTTTTATATCGTAATAAGCAGTAAGAAAGGGAATGAGAATGTGGCCAATATTCTTGAAAGAGATGTTTCGACAATTAATATGCTGAAAAAGACTATCGTTTAAGTTGGAACTAGGAATAAATTAAAAGAAGAACCAATAGTATAGAGTGACTACAAAAGAGGAGAAATGGGCAATGGGGAATTTTTATGAGGATTTAGATTTGAAGCCGGCAACGGATGAAGAGCTGGGATTTATGAACAGGCAGAGAGTGTCAGGATATTTTTCGACCATATTTAATGCTACAATAGTGACCTTGGTGGTATCTTTGATTGCAAACTTTTTGCCGATTTTGAATATTGTTGAGGCAGTGGCTTATTTTGTTGCAGGCAATGCTATGATTCAGATAGGAGTCAGTGAGAAGAAGCAAGTAGGTCTGTATGCCACAGCTGGAAGTGGACAAATATTAGCAGGAGTCTTAGTACTGCTATCGTGGTATACGGAGGCGGTTGGTGTGCAGTCGGTTGTGGGAGCAGTGATATCGCTTATATTAGTAGCAATCATAGGTGTAGTATATTTGGCAGGATGCATTTGTGAAGGGATAGCATATGCGAAGACTATAGAAGCACTGGATTGGACTTTGGCGGAGAAGTGGAAAATTTATGTGAAGCTCTTTGTTATAGCAAATGGAGGCTTTATTGTTTGTATAGTACTTGCTTTGTGTGGAGTGCTTACATCAGGTATTGGATTAGTGTTAGTTTTGGGAGTGATTATACTGCTGTTTGGTGTACTTATCATGAAGCCGGTTTATTTGTCAAAAAGTATTAGAGTTTTGGAAAAGAAACAGGAAACAGTATAAAATATATGCGGGAAAGCCTTTATTTCAATTGCCATAATCATAATGAACTGTTATAATGCATAAGTGATTTATGTTAACCGAATACGAAAGAGGAGACTAGAGTAATGGATAATAGTTTTGATGATATGAGCATGAGGGCGAGAGTGAGTAAGGAGACGCCTTATTTGAAGCGAGCGATGATGAAGCCGTGTTTTAGTGCATTATATTGGGGCACAGTGGTGAATATGCTGGCATCGTTGGCAACAGCATTGACAATATTTTGTGCTCTTATTCAGATGGGAGCATGCATTCTGATGGGAGTTATGTCTATCCGTATTGGCAGATATGATAAGAAGAATGCAGAGTTATATTATGTATCGGCAGTGGGATATCTTTTTTATGCAGTAACGGCTGCAATTTCATGGTTTGTAGGGATATCTTATTATCTTACACCTAGCGTAGGCATGATACTGTCGGTGATTATGATTATTGCTGCGATTGCAAGCTTTGTTGGTAATATCTGTGAAGTGGTTGCGTATGCCAGAACGATGGAAGAGGTAGATTATACCATGGCGTATAAGTGGAGAAAGTACTTGAAGCAGTTTGCGGGAGTGTTAATTGGCGGAATTGCAATGATTGTAGTAATATTTAGTATTGGGGTGCGTGGCATGTTTAGAACTGCGTCTGGTGGTGTTGAAGTGATTGTTCTGGCGATTTTAGTAATTGTATGGGCAGTGTTTGCTATTGTAGTAGGAATTAAGAAGCCGGTATACTTATATAAAACATCTAATATTTTATAAAAACAGATAGGGAAAGCCTGATAGATAAAACAGTTATCGTCAGGTTTTTTTGTATGAAAAACTTATAAGGTATTTAAGGATTATTTAAGAATTCCCATGCTAAACTCTCATTAAGCTTAAAGAGTTGCCTAACCGGTGGGCAGTGAGGAGAGAAAAATGTTTTTAAGGATATTACTAAATGATTTAAAAAGAAAAAAGACCATGAATATTGTTGTATTCTTGTTTGTAACCATGGCGACGATGTTCCTGGCAAGTAGTTGTAGCAATCTCATATCAGTGAGCGGTGCGGTGGATTACTTTATGGAGATTTCCAAGGTGCCGGATTATTTTGCGATTACGATTGAGCAGGAAGATGCTTGTGTGATTGAGGATTATCTGAAGAAAAGTGACTTAATCACAGAGTATGAAAAGGTGGAGTCACTTAACATTATGAGAGATGACTTCTATATCGTAGAAGAGGATGGAACGCTTCGGGATTATGAGATTGGTAGTACCATCGTGCTACATCCGCCCTACAACGACTTTATCAAGGTCTTTGATGCAGAAGGCGAGTTACTACAGTTAGAGCCGGGAGAGATTGCGCTTCCAAATACAGAGGTTATGGATAGAGATTTGCAGGTGGGAGACAAGCTGCAGATTACCATAGGCGAGGTAACGCAGGAGTTTACCCTTGCGACTATTATGAAGGATGTAACCTTTGGTTCTAAGATGATAGGCTTTAAACGAGCAGTCATCAGCCATGAAGATTATGCAAAGTATCAGAAGCAGGAGAATATGGTTTATACCAATTTGTATTGCATCAATAGCGAGGATATCAAAGCTTTTAAGTCTGATATGCGGAAACAGAAGTTCACGTTTATTTCACAGGTTGACAGCAGCACACTGGAAATGGCATATGCGATGGATATGCTGATAGCCGTGATTTTAATTATTGTAAGTGTATGTCTGATTCTGATATCGTTCCTAGTGCTTAGATTTACCATTGTATTCACCTTACAGGAGGACTTTAAGGAAATTGGTATTATGAAGGCAATCGGTATGCGTGATAGAGGAATCAAAGGAATCTATTTGGTGAAATATTTTGCCATTGCTGTTTGGGGAACTGTGCTTGGTATAGTGTGCAGTGTTCCTTTTGGGAGTCTTCTTTTAAAGAATACCATGGTGAATATGGTAGTAAAGGGGAGCGAGAGCCATTTCTATATCCATATACTGAGTGGTGTTTTGATTGTAGTAGTGGTATTGTGGTTCTGCAATATGACGGCAAATCAGCTGAAGAAGTATTCTGCGATTGATGCCATTCGTAACGGTTCGAATGGGGAGCGTTACACAGCAAAGAGCAGAATGAAGCTATGGAAGAGTCGGAGGCTTCAAACCGGTAGCTTTATGGCATGGAATGATATTGTAAGTAATCCCAAGCGTTTTATGGTACTAATTTTGACCTTCTGTGTGGGTACGATGCTGATACAGCTTCCACTTAGTGCTTATCACACGTTAAGCGATGATACGACTGCGCCATATTTTGGTGTGACACCTGCAGATGCGTATCTTAGCAATGAAAAAGCAGAGCAATATATTATGGATAAGAACTTAGAAGAGATAGATGCGGATTTAAAAGAAATAGAGAAGGTGTTGGCAGAGAGTGGCTACACAGCACATGCAGGTATAAGTCTGGGGTATACGATTTCCTGCTATTCTGATGATGAAGAGGAGCGTTATAGCTTTTACACGATACAGAGTATGGGAGATGTGGATGACAGCTATATAATGCTGGAGGGTAGGATGCCTACAGAGGAAGATGAAGTCATGCTTACAGTTGTAACAGCTGAGAAAATGGGAGTGACAGTAGGGGATACGATTACCTATTCCATGGAAGAGGGAGAAAAGCCTTTCATGATAACAGGACTATATGAATGTATGATGAATTTGGGTGACGGGGCATATTTAAGTAAGAATGCTAAGCCAAGTAGTGAATATCTTGCCGGAATTTTCTGTATGTATGTGGAAATTGAGGAGTTGGACGGCGAAGAGGCTGCTGACAGGTTGAAGGAGTTGCTACCTAATTATAATATACAAAGCATGGGTGAAGCGATAAAGTCTATGAGCGGTGGTGTGGCAGATATTTTGAATGTGGTGATAAAACTGATTACTCTCGTTGTCCTAATCATTAATAGCCTGATTACTGTTTTGATAATGAAAGCTCTGATGATTAAGGAGAGAGGAGATATTGCTCTTCTTAGAAGTCTTGGTTTTACAGTAAAGAGTATCCGTGGCTGGTTGGTTCAGAGAGTGACGATTGTGCTGGTAATTGCAATTGTGCTTGGTAGTATGTTCTCAAGAGTATTGGAACCAGTTTTGATTGTACCGATTTTTGGCACGCAAGGAGCAAAGAATATTGAGCTGGTGATTAAGCCTGTTGAAACCTTTATATTATATCCGCTGTTGCTTTTATTAGTGACAACGCTGTCAGCAGTATGGTGCACAAGAGACGTTAGAAAGGTAGCTCCAACAGAAGTGAATAATATGGAATAGTGAGGAAATTTAAGATGAGTTCGTTAGTAGTAAAGGATTTGTGTAAAACTTATATAACCAATAAAAGACAGAATAATGTACTTCGTAATGTGAATTTGGAAATTAAAGAAGGAGAAATGGTGGCAATCATGGGGCCTAGCGGTTCAGGTAAATCAACCCTTTTGTATGCAATCAGCGGTATGGATAAGCCGACGGCAGGAAGCGTGGATTTCTTTGGAAAGGATATTACCAGGCTCGATGGAGATGCCTTGAGTGATATGCGTTTGAATGAAATGGGATTCATCTTCCAGCAGATGTATATGTTGAAGAATTTGAGTATTTATGACAATATTATTTTGCCGGCATATCAGTCAAAAAGAGGACAGGATAAGGCGAATCATGATACAATCAACGAGAGAGCCAAAGAGCTTATGAAGAAGCTTGGAATTAGTGAAGTGGCAGAGAATGATATCAATGAGGTATCGGGTGGACAGCTACAGAGAGCATGTATCTGTAGGTGTCTTATGAATGAACCGAAGATGATTTTTGCTGATGAGCCGACAGGCGCATTGAATCAGCAAAATTCCAAGGAAGTCATGAAGGAGCTGAACCGTATCAATGCCGAGGGAACCACAGTGATGCTGGTAACCCATGATATGAGGGTAGCGGCACAGAGTGACAGGGTACTTTATATTGAGGATGGTAATATCAAGGGAGAAATCCTATTCGGAAAGTTTACGGATGCCGGGCAGATGAGAGAAAGAGAAAGAATGATTTCCGGATGGCTTATGGAAATGGGCTTCTAGAAGTAATATATGAGGGAGTTAAAGATGACAGATATTCTTTTGCTTGAAGATAATGAAGAATTAAATACATTGATGAAGACCTTTTTGGAGAAGGCGGGATATCAGGTGTCAGGTGTAAAGACAGGTGAGGAAGCGTTGGAGTGGTTAGAGTGTGAATCAGCAAAATTGTTGATTTTGGATGTTATGCTTCCGGGTGTGGACGGCTTTGCAGTGTGTAGTAAGATTAGAGAACAGAGCAGTGTGCCGATTATATTTTTAAGTGCCAGAGCAGAGAAGGAAGCGAAGATGAGCGGATTTTCCCTTGGCGCCGACGATTATATGGAGAAGCCTGTAGATATGGATATTTTGCTTGCCAAGGTGCAGGCATTGATGAAGCGTAATTATGACTTGAAGCAGAAGAATACCTTGTTACATTCAGGAGCACTTTCCGTTGATAAGGAAAACCGACAGGCTTTCCTTGATGGGAAGGAGCTTATGCTTACGGTAAAGGAATATGAATTACTTCTGTTACTGGTAGAGAACCAGGGGAAGACTCTGCATAAGGATTTTCTCTTTGGCAAGGTCTGGGGCATGGACAGCTTTAGTGAGAATCAGACGCTCACTGTACATATTAAGATGCTTCGGGATAAGATAGAAGAGGATTCCAAGCATCCAAAGAGGATACAGACGGTATGGGGAGTAGGCTACAGGTATGAAGAGATTTCGTAGAATCATAATTGCAGTAACAGTCGTGTATCTGTGCCTGGCAGGAATATTGTTGTGGAAGGGATATTCTGTGCAGGAAAGCAGTGAGTTTTCTTATAAGGTAGAGATTCATGAGATAATGAGAGAGCTTTCTAAAGGCAAGAACATAGAGGAAGTGCAGTCAGGCGAATATGAAGATATTGTTGAGATTACATATTTATCCGGGGAGGAAGCACAGTGCGCCGAAGGATTAGAACAGTTCTATGCAGGTGCAAATGGCGTACACACATGTATCCGCCCTTATGTGACAGATGATGTGATAAAGGGTTATGTTCGGTTTGATTATGTGTTGGCTAAGAAAGATACTTCTTTGTTATGGCTGACACAAGGCATTTTATTGCTTGTTTTTTTATGTGTGATGGTGTTATTGGTTTATATCCAAAAGGTTATTTTGCAGCCTTTTCATTCTATGAGCGAGCTTCCTTACGAGCTTTCTAAGGGGCATTTGATGCTGGATGTGGAGGAGAATAAACATCGCTTCTTTGGCAAGTTTCTATGGGGACTTTCCATGCTTGGAGATACACTAAAGGATGCAAGAGCAAAGGAGTTGAAGCTATTAAAGGAGAAAAAGCTGCTGTTATTATCCATTTCCCATGATATTAAGATACCGCTAAGTGCAATTAAGCTTCACGCCAAGGCACTCAAGGAGAATTTGTACGAAACTAAGGAAAAACGCCATGAAGCAGCAGGCTTAATAGAGAATCATGTAGTGGAGATTGAGGAGTTTGTAAAGCAGATTATGTCTGCTTCGAGTGAGGAGATTATTCCCATTGAGGTCATAAATACAGAGTTTTATCTAAAGGATTATATAGAGAAGCTGCGAGCGGTATATGCGCCAAAGTTTGCGGTAACGCTTACGGGATTTGAGATAGGAGCTTATGAAAATAAGCTGATAAAGGGAGACTTTGACAGAGCCTTTGAGGTGGTGGAGAACCTTATGGAAAATGCAATCAAATACGGTGACGGAAGACATATTCGGGTAGATTTCTATGAAGAGGAGGACTGCCAGATTGTCAGGGTATTTAATACAGGAGAGCCTGTGGCAGCAGACCAGCTTCCGCATCTGTTTGACAGCTTTTATCGGGGAAGTAATGCTTCTGATAAGCAGGGAAATGGTCTTGGATTGTATATTGCAAGACAGATTATGAGTAAAATGGACGGAGAAATCTTTGCCGAGAGACATGAGGAGGGAATGAGTTTTCATTTGGTATTTCGAATGTAAACAGGTACCCTTTTTCGACACTTGGAATATGATAAGATAGAATCTTAACTGAAAAGAGTGAAACAATGAAGCGAGATTATTTTACAGACAGCAGCTTTTTACAAATGACACCGGATATGGAAAGGGTGCGTGAGGATACGCCTACAACACCATTGCCAAATCAGGGTGAGGGTGGTCCTGTCTATTCGCCGGATGAGACACAGGATGCAATGCCTGTTGCACCATTGCCTAATGTAGGAGAGGGCGGTCCTGTATTTCCAGGCAACATGTTCCCAGGGAATAATATGCCGAACCGTCCAGATATGTCGATGCCGGGCATGGGAGAGAACCGACCACCGATGGCAGGCGGTATCGCAGGAATTATTGGTACGATTATTTCCTCTCACCCAAGACCAAACCAGCCATGTCGATTCTGTGCACCAAATATGAACAGAACAGGAGCCATTCGTTTCTTAAATGCTACGACTGGTTATAATCCTTTTATGATTTATGTGAATGAGAATGAGTTTTCAGAGGATTTTGGATTTGCGGAGCTTACGGAATATGAATATGTAACTGTGGGAACACCGACTATTACAATTATGGGAGAGAATGGATATATTTTCCTGCAAAAGCAGATTGAGGTTAGGCTGAATGATATTATGACTCTTGCGATTGTAAATACGGATAATGGATTGGATTTGCAGATGATTATGGACCAGGGGTGCACAAGAGGCTCTAATTTGTCATGTATTCGCGCAGTGAATTTCGCATACAACAGTGGTTCGCTTTCCGTGAATATCGGCAACCAGAGAGTGAATTTCCCAAACCTGCGCTATAGAGCAGTAGCGAATTTTGAGCAGATTTGGCCATCGTTATATGTTTACACAGTAAGTAGAGAGTTGGGGGCAAGACGTCCTGGGGTAAATAATATTTTATTGGCGGCACCTTTGAATGTGCAGGCAGATAGAAACTACACTATTTATTTATTGAATTGGAATGCAAATTCAGTGGATACGATTAAGGCATTGATTGTTGAGGATATGTAATATGTGATAAAAGACCCGCAGTAAAAGCTGCGGGTTTTGTTGTGTCTGGAGATGTTGTCTTGTAGATAGGAGAAGCATGTTTTATAATAGTTTATAGGTGCAAGAATAGATAGTGGTAACTCTTTAAATACAAGATAAGGAAGGATAAAGCTATGAAGTTCTATAAAGGTGTGGATATTTCGTCATTGTTGGAGATGGAAGATAACGGTTTTCAGTTATATGCAGAGGATGGGAAGGTATGTGAAGCATT
Source organism: Lachnospiraceae bacterium (assembly GCA_045579665.1). GTDB lineage: Bacteria > Bacillota > Clostridia > Lachnospirales > Lachnospiraceae > COE1. The sequence continues at coordinate 4,887 of JAZNMO010000136.1, read as the reverse complement.
AGAGCTTTGCAAGAATTATGGTGTTAATTCCATTAGACTTCGTATCTGGAATGAGCCATCGAATGTACCTGAGGCAGCCGGCTATTGTGATTTGGAGCATACGGTGAAGTTTGCTAAGAGAATTAAGGCAGAGGGCTTGCACTTTTTACTGGATTTTCATTATTCGGATTGGTGGGCGGACCCTGGAAAGCAAAGAAAGCCAAAGGCTTGGGAAGGATTGGACAAGGATGCTTTGGTACAGGCAGTTTATGATTATACAAGGCAGGTATTGGAACGTTTGAAGAGTGAGGGATGTCTGCCTGATATGGTGCAGATTGGTAATGAAATCAGAAGTGGAATGCTGTTTCCTGATGGAGAGGTACCGAATTATGTACAGCTGGCAAAGCTGGTAAATGCAGGAATCCAAGCAGCAAGAGATGTGGATAGTGATATGAAGGTGATGATTCATTTGGATCAGGGGGGAAAGTATTATTATCTTCGAGAGTGGTTTGATGCTATGCTTGAAGCCGGATTACAGTCATTTGACGTGATTGGTATTTCGTTCTATTCCTTCTGGCATGGAACCTTTACGGATTTGAAGAATTCTATGGAGGCGTTAGTAGAGCGTTATAAGCTTCCTGTGATTGTGGTAGAGACAGCACATCCTTGGCGAAGTGGGGACGATGGCTTTGTGACGAAGGACCAGGAGAAGATAGCAGGATTTCCGGCAGGAATTGAAGAGCAAAGAACGGTTATGCGTCTGATTATGAATATTGTGGCATCTGTAACTGATGAGATGGGCTGTGGTGTATATTACTGGGAGCCGCTGGTTTTACCAATGGAGTGTCAGGGCAGCTGGGGACGCAATATGGGAATGCTGAGCTTGGAAAGCAAGGCATTGCCGGGCTTTGCAGAGTTTCGTTTTGAAAGAAAGGACCTTTGCGCTGATGAAATAGCTAAGATATATCATCCTAATGATATGATGGTCAAGAAAGGAACACAGGTTACTTTACCTAAATCTGTGGAAGTATTGCGTTATGATGGCAGACGAGACGAGTATTGGGTGCGTTGGGATGAGTTTCATACATTAGAGTGTGGTAGCTTTACTGTACAGGGATATATTGATGTATTGGAAGAGCATACGCATATCAAGATAGATGTGGTAGAGGAACTTCCGGAGTTTGTGAATCTTATTAGAAATGCTGATTTCTCTATGGGAGAAGCAGAATGGATGCTGATTAAAAAGCAGGAAGGTATTCAGACAGAAATTAATCAAGAGGAGCAGTATTTACAGGTTAGCTCAAATCAGAATTTTGATTTTTATCTTTGTCAGGATGTCCAGATTCACGAAAAAGGACGTTATGCGTTGAGCGTACTTTATCGAGGAACGAATACTACAGATGTAAAGGTTAAAGTATATGGGGAGCAGATAGCAGGAGATACTAAGGTTAGAGGAGAAAAGAACATCTATCCGACAGATGATGACTGGATGCAGTATGAGATTACGGATATTGAACTGAATGTCGGCAACTTTACGGTTGGAATAGAGATGAAGACACCGCCGGTAATGGGTAAGATAAAAGGATTCACACTATATAAAAAGGATTAGATGGAGGTACAAACTGTTAGAGATTAAGGATACATTTTATTTGAATGGAGAAAAGCTACAGATTATTTCAGCATCCTTTCATTATTTCCGTACAGTGCCTGAGTACTGGAGAGACAGATTAGAGAAGCTCAAGAATATGGGGTGTAATACCATAGAGACTTACATTCCTTGGAATTTCCATGAGGACAAGAAGGGGCAGTATCGTTTTGACGGAATAAGGGATGTGTGTGCATTTATAGAGATGGTACAGGAATTGGATATGTACATGATTGTTCGTCCTTCACCATATATCTGCTCAGAGTGGGAGTTTGGCGGACTTCCAGCATGGCTTTTAAAGGACAGAAATATGCGTCTTAGATGCTCTTATGAGCCTTATTTGCAGGCGGTTAGAGAGTACTACGAGGTATTGATTCCAATGCTGGTACCTTATCAGATTGACCGTGGCGGCAATATTATTATGGTACAGATTGAGAACGAGTACGGATACTATGGTAATGATAAGGCTTATTTGGAATTTTTGCGTGACACCATGAGAGAGCTTGGTATCACAGTTCCTTTTGTGACTTCTGATGGACCTTGGAAGGAAAGCGGCTTTAAGGCAGGTTGCGTAGAGGGGGCTTTGCCAACGGGTAATTTTGGTTCAGATGCAGCAAAGCAGTTTCATGCGATGGAACAGTACATTGGCAGGAAGGCGCCAATGATGTGTATGGAGTTCTGGAATGGCTGGTTTGATGCGTGGGGTGAGGAACATCATACGACATCAGCAGAGGCGGCAGCAAAGGAGCTTGACGAGATTCTTTCCCGTGGTCATGTGAACTTTTACATGGGAGAGGGTGGAACAAGCTTTGGATTTATGAGCGGAAGAAATGCAGGCAATACGACTTTTGATATTACATCTTATGATTATGATGGTCCTTTATCTGAGGATGGCCGGATGACAGAGAAGTACTATGCCTGTCAGAAGGTGATTCGTAAGTATAGGGATTTTGAGGAGATGCCTCTTAGCATGGATATACAGAGAAAGAACTATGGAAGTCTTGCTTTGAAGAAGAGAGTAGGATTGCTGCAGACTCTTACAGAACTTGCAGAGCCGGTTCGAAGTGCATATCCTCTTACGATGGAAGAGATAGACCAAAGTGTCGGCTATATGCTGTACCGTATTCAGACAAAGCCTGAAGAGAAGGTGTTGAATATTCAGCTTGAGGGGGCTTCTGATAGAACACAGGTATATCAGAATGGAGTACCTGCCTATGTAGATGGCTTTGATAACAGAGGCTTCTTATATGAGAATCAGGAGCCTGTAAAAGCACCGGTCATTGACTTGCTCTGCGAGAATATGTCCAGAGAGAACTTTGGAACAGGCTTGGATGAGCAGCGCAAGGGGATTAGCAAAGGTGTGAAGATTAATGAGCATTATCATTATGGATATGAGATTTACTCATTGCCTTTTGACGAGGAGCAGATTGCAAAGCTCGATTTTGATAAGAGTTATGAGAAAGGACAACCAACCTTTTCTCTCTTTGAACTTGAGATAGAGGAAGCCGCAGATACTTTCTTAGACTTTGAGGGCTTTGGAAAGGGCTGTGCCTTTGTGAATGGATTTAACATCGGAAGATTCTGGGAGATAGGACCACAGAAGAGACTATATATCCCGGCACCTTTGTTAAAGAAGGGCTTGAATCGGATTATTCTCTTTGAAACCGAAGGTAAAACAAGTGATTGTCTGAATTTGTGTGATACAGGCGTTTTCTAAAGAAAATAGCGGGATTTTCGGAGTATCGATTTGAAAGAAATGATTTGGGTAAAAATGAAATTACAAAGAGATATCAGCTTAATGATATGATGGTTATCAAGGGTACAGAAGTTGTTGTTCCAAAGTTAGTAGAGGTTAAATGAATTAGGTTAAGTGATAAAAACTACTTGTACTTTTTCATTTTTATTTTGACAGCAAAGTATATTTGTACTTTAAGTTTTACACAGAGGAGAAGGTAAAGATGAATAATGAGAAAGTAGAAAAAACAAGTGGTTATGATTATGAACAGATTTCACCAGACCCACAAGAACATATTATGCAATATCATGGTTTTGGTATAACACAGCAGATATATGACTGGGAGGATAGTAGTCGAAAAGAATCTGTTACCTATCGAGAAATTGAAGCAAAGAAGAAACGTGACCGTCTTATTATGAGGTATGCTGCACGTATGATGGATTATTTATTCTATTATTTTCTTGTGATATTTGTATGGATTGTTCTTCTGCACCAAATATCTAGAGGTGGTGATGTAGAAGAATTTTTAAGTACTGTATTTGCTACGTTACTAATGCTCTTTTTGGAGCCTTTGTGTATTTCCCTATTCCGTACGACACCTGGAAAGTACATTTTTGGTATTACCGTAAGCAATGTAAATGGTTCAAAGCTTACCTATAAGGAAGCTTTAGTGCGTACATTCAAAGTGTTTGTTTGGGGAATGGGGTGCTATATTCCAATCTATGAGATATATTGCTACAATAGAAGTTATTTACAAAGCATAGAAGGAAAAGGGAATAAGTGGGATAATCCGCAGCTTATAGATTATCAGTTTACGGAAAGGAGTCGTGTTCGCACTACAGTACGAGTTGCTTTATATATAATCTTTAGTATCTTTTTCCTTGTTGAAATGATGCTTTATCAGCTGACACCACCTAATAAGGGAGACTTGACTTTGGAAGAGTATGTGGAGAATTACAATTATTACGCAGATTATTACTCTATTAAATGTAACACTAAAGCATATACTTACGAAGGGTACCATCTGGGAGAAGATGGCCAGTTTCTTTCCGCAAATAACGATAAGTATGAGTTTATCGTACAACCGGTTATCACATTTGATTACACTTTTGAAGGAGACTATTTAACGGGAGTAGCATTTGATTTTGAAGATAATTTTGAGGGTCGTATATTTTTTAACGGATTTATAGAAGAGATTATTTTTTCGACAATGGCATTTGCTGCTGCTCAATACGAATATCAGGTACCTTATTTCAAGCTTTGGGAATTATATATAGATTTGTTCCAGGTATGGTTTCAGGATTTTAATATGACCCTTGGTGATGCGAATGCATCTTGTGCTATAGACTATGACGAATCTGCCTATAATCGATACGCAACGGGTTCTTACGTAAACGCCCAACCATGAGTACCTCGCTAGTTTTTTCGACTTCTGAGATAATTACTCTAAAAAACTAACTAGTTTATTAGAGTTACTGAGGAGGACGATTGAATGGACAAAGGAACACAGGAACTTAGACTTATGCAT
>JAZNMO010000135.1:0-24126 GCA_045579665.1 Lachnospiraceae bacterium | reverse complement strand
CGTAGAAGGCGTGGTTTATTTTGTGTACTCAAAAATCATTCATTTTAAAGGAAAATACTTAAAATCAAAAGAATCCGACTGCCATCATAAAGATGGTGGTCGGATTCTTCCTTTTTAGAGAGTTATTTTACACTCCCTTTTCTCTATCTTTCATTCGGATTCTTCTCGTAAGCCTTTAATCTCTCATACTCTTCCATCGTAATCGGCAGAATCGTACCGTGCTTGAAGCCGTATGGGAAGGAGAAGGAAGCATCGCTTCTGACAAAGTTTGCCTTCTCTAAGCTGTCGGCAAGGAATGGTACATAACCCTGTCCTGTAGCATCACAACCATAGAAGTCAAGCATCAGACACCATCTGCCATCCTCATAACGAAAGGCTGTCGGTGCTTCATAGAGTCCTTCCTGTAGAGGCTCCATGTATTTATCAAATTCGTATACTCTTTCCCAAGGACCAGTTACACAATCGCTCTTTACTAAGATAATGCGGGAAGGATTCCCCTCGCTTTTGATAAAGTTGTAGTAGATACCATTCTCTTCGTACATAGCAGAGTCAATGATGCCGGAGTCCTCCTTGCGGTAAAGCTCCTTGGCAGGAGTGAATTCCTTGAAATCCTTTGTTCTTGTATAATAGATTGCCTTTGGCCCATAGTTATTCTTCTTGTGAGAGGAGGACCAGTGGATCATGTAGTCATCATTTACCTTATCATAGATAATGTCCGGTGCCCACAGACAACCGAAGTCATCGTCGCCTAGCTGAATCATCTTCTGGTTAGACCAGTGAATCAAATCTTCAGACTCCCACATTACAAGGCACTTACTGCCGTTTTCACCAATTTCCTTCCAAGACTGTTTATATTTGTATGGCCAGCCGTAAGCAAGACTTAAGTCGGTTGCAAGGATAACGAATTTGTTCTCTTTGGTACGTATGATAGTAAAATCACGAACGCCTAAATCTCCCTCATAGCTCCAAAGTACAGGATTGCCGCGATTTACCTCTTCCCAGTTGAAGCCATCCGTACTGATTCCAAAGTACACCTGCTCACCGTCCGGTGTTCTTTTTTCTTTAAAATGCACAAATAAATATGCCTGCATATGTAACCCTCCGTTTGTAGATAGTGGCCGTGATAAAGTCAAAAACCACTATTAGCGTAATATTTGTTGAATAGCATTATCATAGTCGAAATATATTTTTTTTACAACTTAAAAACATGTGATTACTGTGCAGAAATGTATGAATTATAGAAAATCGCTAAAACTATTTTCAAAGGAAAATAGGAAAGGTGTGAAGTAAATGAAGAATCAGTTTATCGGAACAAGTAGTATTGCATATGGAGCACCGGTTATGATAATGGGAACAGGCTCTGTGGTAGGAAAAAATGAAGGTGCAGGACCGTTAGGGAATTGCTTTGACGAGGTAGGCTTGGAAGCGGATGATATGTTTGGCGCAGATTCGTGGGAGAAAGCAGAAAGTATGCTACAGACGAGGGCGGTGGAGAAAACCTTGGAGAAGGTAGAGCTAAAGGCAAAGGATATTCGATATTTATTTGCAGGAGATTTGTTGGGACAGTCAATTGCAAGCTCCTTTGGCATTATGGATTTTGAAATCCCGTGGTTTGGGTTGTTTGGCGCATGCTCTACCAGCGGAGAAGCCCTGATTTTGGCAAGCATGGCAATTGCAGGCGGCTTTGCAGATACGACGATGGCATTGACCTCCAGTCATTTTGCCAGTGCACAGAAAGAGTTTCGTTTTCCATTAGAGTACGGCGGACAAAGACCTTTATATGCATCATGGACGGTGACAGGAAGTGCAGGCTTTGTGTTACAGGCTTTGGAGTTTGAAGGCACGTCGAATAGAGCAAAGAACTGCTTTGATACAAATATTGGAATTACGGGAGTGACACCGGGAAAAATCGTGGATTATGGTATTAAGGATTCCTTTAATATGGGCTGTGCCATGGCACCGGCAGCAGCATGGACAATTGCTACAAATCTCAAGGATTTTAACAGAAAGGTAGAGGATTATGATGCAATTATCACAGGTGATTTGGGCAGCATTGGTCAGGAGGCATTATATAAGCTATTGGAACAGGAGCAGATAGACATTCGTGACAGGCACTATGATTGTGGTGTACTAATGTATGATAATGAAACGCAGGATGTTCATGCAGGTGGCAGCGGATGCGGCTGTGCGGCATGTGTATTGAGTGCTTATTTATTGAAGCGTTTAGAAAGTGGAGAATGGAAGCGTATTTTATTTGTGCCAACCGGAGCACTATTAAATAAGACATCTTTTAATGAGGGGCAAAATGTACCTGGAATTGCTCATGGAGTGGTAATTGAAAGAATTTAATTGAAAACCCAAAGAAAAAACTGTAAAATTACTATATATAAGTATGTAAAACCAAAGAGTATTAGAGGAAGCAAAAGATGATACATGTATTTATCGTGAATCCTTATGCAGGAAAGAAAACCTTCGCTGATGATTTGAGAGGGAAGCTTGCAGATTACAGTAGAACTCATCGGAATTTTAAGTATTTTGTATTTAATACAAGATATAGAGGCTATGAGACAGAGCTGGCAAGGGAAATATGTAAAAGCTTTGAGAATGAGAGGCTTAGAATTTACTGCTGTGGCGGCTCGGGCACATTAAATCATACGATTAATGGTGTGGATAATCTGGAAAAGAGAGAGATTGCATTTTATCCTTGTGGCTTAACGAATGATTTTTTGAAGGTGTTTGGAGAAAATGAGAAAAAATTTGAAAATATAGAGAGTCTGATAGAGGGAGAACCTGTTCTAATTGACTATATCAAGTCCAATCATGGTGTAGCTTTAAATACCGTTTCACTTGGGCTTGATTCTCTTGCTTTAAAACGCTTTGAGGAGGATTATCGTATTCTGAGTGTTTTTGGAAAGCAGGTGCCGTATAATTTATCGCTTTTTTATGCAGCAGTAGCTGCAAAGCCTCAGATGTATGAGGTGCGATTTGATGAGAATGTAGTAAGTGGATGGATTACACAGCTTTTGGTGGGAAATGGAAATATGCTGAATGGCAATTTGCATATTTTTGAGAAAGCTGATATTACAGATGGTGAATTGCAAATGCGTTATTTCCTGAACTGGAGACGTAAAAGAATTCCTAAGGCGCTCGGTTATATGGTGGCGGGGCAGATGGAAGAGGTTGATAAGCTTTCTAAATGTGAGGTTTGTAGTAAGGTTGCGGTCAGAAGAATGGATAATGCATCTTTTGCGATTAATTTTGATGGTGAACTGATACCGAATATAACAGAATGCAGAATGGAAGTCGTCAGACAGGGGATGCAGTTTGTAGTGCCTAAGGGGGTAGTTGTATGAGTGAGAGGAAAAAAGACTACTTCAACGGTAAAATGATTAATCTGCTAGGCTATTTTTTCTCAGCTGGAATTACAATTGTAACGGAGTTGATTTTTACTTCTCCTATATCGGAATACAGAATACTGGTGATAGGTTATCTGATTTTGACATCGACAGTGTTGGTTTATGTGGCAAGCAAAGGTGGCTGGGAGAAGGATATTAAGTGGTTTGAACGTCTGAACCGCTGGTTTTTTGCTATTCAGGCAATTCTGTTGAGTTATATCTTGGATAATCTGCATATTTATTTTGTGGCAGTACTTTTTAAAATGTTTATCACCATGTTGTATTTGGAGATTAAACTGGTGCGTAAGGCGGTACAGACCTTTGCAGGTGTGTTTCTTGTTATGGCAATTTTGGGGTTCCCGGAGCTTACAGTGGTGGCTGATCTGGAGGATTTCGTGATCTATGTTGCCTGCTCTTTAGGCTTGGAATGGGTTGTCATCAACATTATCCGAACCTTTGAGTATATGATGAGACAAAATTATGAATCCGAGCAGAGTATGGATGATTTGCTGATGCTGGTACGTGAGAAGCGTGATGAAGCCAAGCAGGCGACAAAGAGTAAGTCTTTGTTTCTTTCTAATATGTCACATGATATGCGTACACCGATGAATGCCATTATGGGCTTTTGCAGACTTGCCTTGAAGCATACGGATGATGCGATAGTGGTAAAGGAATATCTGGAGAAGATTATGAGCTCCGGTAATCATTTGCTTAGTCTGATTAATGATGTCTTGGATATGTCAAAGATAGAAGCAGGGCGTATGCTGCTGCATGAGAAGGAAGAAAATATTGTCGATATTATAGAGGAAATCAGAAATTTGACTGCAGAAGAGGCCTCCGGAAGAGAAATTATCATGGAGGTTAAGAAGATTAATATTATGCATGCAGATGTATATTGCGATAAGCTAAGATTAAAGCAGGTTTTGATTAATCTGGTAAGCAATGCTTTGAAATTTACGCCGCGTGGAGGTACGGTTCAGATTATCCTGCAACAGCTGCCAAATGCATCTGAAGGATATGCAAAATATATGATTACTGTGCGGGATACAGGAATTGGAATGAGTGCAAGCTTTTTAAAGCAGCTTTTTGAACCGTTTACCAGAGAGGATACCAATGCGGTAAATGGAACACAAGGAACAGGACTTGGTATGGCAATTGCCAAAAATATTATTGATTTGATGAATGGTAATATCGCTGTAAAAAGTAAGCAGGGAGAAGGCACAGAGTTCTTGATTACGGTTGAGTTCCAGGTGGTACATAGCAAGGAAGAGCTTGCAGATGAAGCAGAGGTTATAGATTTTGAGAAATTTAAGGGAAAGCATATTTTGCTGGTAGAGGACAATGTTCTCAATCAGGAGATTGCAATGGAGATTCTTAAGGAAGTAGGCTTTAAGGTTGATGCAGCTGATAATGGAAAAGAGGCAGTAGAGAAATATTCTTCAGTGCAGGCAGGCTTTTATGATGTGATATTAATGGATATCATGATGCCTGAGATGAATGGATATGAGGCGGCCGAGGCTATCCGAGAGCTGGAGGCAACCCACAACGTCAGAGTTCCAATATATGCATTGACAGCAAATGCATTTGATGAGGATGTGCAGCATGCTTTAGATGCCGGTATGGATGGACATTTGGCGAAACCGATTGATGTAGAGCAGTTATTCAGTGTGTTGCATAAATGTATGAAATAGAGTATTTCCACCGAAATGGTGGCAATACTTTATTTTTTTGAAAAAATATAAAAAAATTAAAAAATATGCTAAAGTATGGAAAAGAATGGTCGATATATATAGCGAGGGGATAGTTAACATAGATTTGTTCAATAAAAATGCTACATAACAGGTAGCCACTAACTTATAGTGCATAAACTGGGGAGTATATGCCATATATAAGGGAAAGGAGTTTGTATGGAGGTAAAGAGTGCACGTGTAATGCTTCAGATGAACAGAGCAGCTACAGCGGTAGACAATTCTGGTTCTGACGGTGCTAACAAGCAGGAGTACGCAAAGAAGGTAAATGCTACAGTAGACGAACAGGCAGAGCAGGCGGAAGAAACTGTAAAGCTTTCGATTTCAGCAGCAGGTATGCGTAAGAGCAAAAGCCAGGAGGGGGTACAGGCAAATGAGGGAATGCTTGTGACTTCTGAGGAGATTGAGGAAATGAGACGCAAGATAGAGGGTTTGTCCAGTCAGGTAATTAACGGCAACTTCTCCATGACAGACCGCAATAGTTTTCAAATGCAAATCCAGATGCTGACAAGAGAAATCAATCAGTATGGCGGAGAGGGAATTTCGTTTAGTAGATATGATAATGTCCAGCTTTCCCAGAAGATAAGTAATTTGACGAAAACAATTAATGATGCAGCTGTATATCACAGAAGTGCATCAGTGATGTTTAAAGTTAAAAGCCAGCAATTAAGCGGCTATACAAGAACAAAGCTTGATATAGCAATCTGATATTTCATAATCCGATATAACATTTATCAGTGCGCTGGTTTACGGGGGAGAATTTTTATAAGGGGAAGGTCCACTGTTTTGAAGGGAACAGTGGACTTTTTTTGCATTTAAAGGTATGATAGGAGTATCTGTTTAGAAAGGCATGGTGATAGTATGCGTCAAATGGAATTTAAGATGGAACGTCCGGGATTGGTAGCGGAGGGCGATACTGTAACGGTTACAGAGGGTGTGCTTCCAAGCAGTTATTTTTATACCATTAATCCGGCAGTTGCCATGTCAGGGAATATTCCGTTCAGAGAGCGTTTGACGGTCAAAAGTGGTAAGGTATTATCTGTAGTGGAGAATGCCAGAGGCTTCTATGTGACAGTTGAGTTTGATGAATAGGAAGTAAAGGAAGGAGTTTATACTATGTTAAAGAAAATCAGTACAGATAAGGCACCGGCAGCAATCGGTCCATATTCACAGGGAATTATCGCAGGAAATATGTTATTTGCATCAGGTCAGATTCCGATTAATCCGGCTACAGGCAATGTAGAGGCAGAAGGAATTCAGGCACAGGCTGAACAGGCAATTATCAATGCAGGTGAGATTTTGAAGGAGGCAGGAGCTTCTTATGATAACGTTGTAAAGACAACCTGTTTCCTTGCAGATATGGGGGACTTTGCGGCATTTAATGAGGTGTATGCGAAGTATTTTACCGAGAAGCCGGCAAGAAGCTGTGTGGCAGTAAAGGAGCTTCCTAAGGGAGTTCTGTGTGAAGTAGAAGTGATTGCATATTTAGGATAATTGATAAACCTATGAAGAATATTATTTTTATTGGAATGCCGGGTGTTGGTAAGAGTACAATAGGTGTTGTTCTGGCAAAGAATTTGGGGATGTCCTTTATGGATTCGGACCTTGTAATACAGGAGAGAGAAGGGCGCAGGCTTCATGAGCTGATTGAAGCATATGGCAAAGATGGCTTTCTGGAGATTGAGGATAGAGTGAATGCATCCTTGAATCCGACCAATACGATTATTGCAACAGGCGGAAGTGCTGTTTATTGTCAGGATGCCATGAAGCATTTTAGAGAAATTGGTATTATCTGTTATTTAAAGCTTTCTTATGAGGGTATTTGTGATAGATTAGGTGATTTGGGACAGCGTGGAGTTGTTCTTAAGGATGGACAGAGCCTGAAAGACCTTTATGATGAGCGTACACCATTATATGAGCAGTATGCTCATGTCACGATAGAGTGTGAGAATAAAAATATCAGAGAAATTGTTCTGGAAATCGCAAAGCTTATGGAAAATACCATGCATAAATAACAGATTTGTGAATGAAAGCATTGATAGATGTTTATACTATTCCTATATTTCATTGATGAAAAGGAGACTAGTATGGACTATATCAATGCTTTTTGGGTTGGAGGATTCGTTTGTGCTTTGGTGCAGATTTTACTGGATAGGACAAAGCTGTTACCGGGAAGAGTTATGGTGCTGTTGGTAGTAACAGGAGCAGTACTTAGTTTTATCGGTTTGTTTGAGCCGATTGCAGAGTATGCGGGAAGTGGTATTACAGTTCCGTTATTAGGCTATGGTCATCTGCTTATGAGCGGTATTAAGGAGGCTGTTGATGAGTACGGCTTTATCGGACTCTTTAAAGGCGGCTTTACCAATGGAGCTGTAGGATGTGCAGCTGCCCTAATCTTTGGATATCTGGCAAGTCTTGTTTTTAGCCCTAAGACAAATAAAGCATAAGTGTTGCTCTTGGCAACACTTATGCTTTATTGCACATTTTTTATTGTTCCTCAAATGCAATTCCAGCCTTTTCGAAGAAGAGGCGGATATATTTGTCCCATACAGCGTCAGTTGTTTTATCCATAAGGAAGGTGGTAAAGGAGGTGCCTGTTACGCAGGTGGCTCGTCCTGCCTCAAAGCGGATGTTTAACGTAAGGGACCCGATGAGATTAGCGGCTACTTCACACTCTTCACAGGCAGCAAGCTTCTCGATAAGTGCAGGTGTTGCCTGAAGAATAATGCGGAAGGAGACAGGTGTTCTCTTTCCCTTGATTAATTGAAAGCAAATCGGACGAATATCCTTCCAGAGAGACAAATCGGAATTGATTTCTTCGTCAGAAGAATAAAATTCCTTCACAATGTGTCCGTCAATATGGAAGGTGTTAAAGGTGGTTATGGTCGCTTCTGCCACCTGAAATATATCAAACTGCTCACCAAGCAGCAATGTATTCATAAAATATTTCAATTCTTTAATTTGAAGTGATGTCATGGTATTCTCCCTTATATATTGTTACATTAAATTATAGCCTTTTTTATATTTTTTGTAAATAAAGCAAGAACTTATGTAAAACATCTTTTCAAATGTGGTAATATGTGATACTATTCTATATAGTAATCAAAACTACATAAGGTAGTGAAAGTAAATTTGAGAAGTAAATGCGAATAGGTATATTATGTAGACCTGTTTGTATAGTGTCGGAAAGGTTTGGGTATAGGTGTGAGCTATAAGATTGTTGTTGACAGTTGTTGTGAATTACCGGAGGAGTTTAGAGGGGATTCTCGTTTTGAAAGAGTTCCTTTGACATTAATTGTAGGCGATATGTATGAGAGAGAGGACGATGATACATTTAATCAGGCAGAGTTTTTAAAGGTGGTTGCTGAGTGTCCTGTGTGTGCGAAGTCAGCATGTCCGTCGCCTGAGAGATATATGGAAGCATACCGTACAGATGCAGACAGAGTATATGTAGTAACCCTGTCAGCGAAGCTTAGCGGCAGCTATAACAGTGCAGTACTTGGAGCAAGCCTTTATCACGAGACCTATGGAGAGAAGGATATTTATGTGATTAATTCCATGTCGGCTTCCTGCGGTGAGGCACAGATTGTATGCAAGCTGATAGAATTAGAGGAGCAGGGCTTATCCTTTAAAGAAGTGACAGAACGCATTGAAGAGTATACAAGAGGCATGAAGACATACTTTGTACTGGATAATCTGGATACCCTTCGTAAGAATGGTAGATTGACAGGTGTAAAGGCTTTGGTGGCTTCTACCCTGAATATCAAGCCGGTTATGAGTGCTGATGAGGGAGAGATTATTCAGCTGAGTCAGGCAATTGGTACAAAAAAGGCGTTGTCGAAGCTGGTAGAAACAGCACTTCATGATGCTGTAGATACAGCAGAGAAGAGACTGATGATATCACATTGTAATGCATTAGAGAGAGCAAAGAGCGTAAAGGCGCAGCTTGAGGCTAAGGCAAAGTTTAAGGACATTAAGATTATAGATATGGCGGGATTGAGCAGCTTGTATGCCAATGACGGCGGTATTATCGTAACTATATAAGCTTATAACACATCATAATATTACAAAAGAACAGGCTGTTGCACGTAAGTGGAACGGCCTGTTCTTTTGTAATGTGTAGCTCGCGCTGCATATTTTATTTATTTAGCGGAAACTCCGCTTCCTTTTCTCTTAACATCTTGCACCATTTCTTCAAATCAAAATAAGTGAAGGGTGAAATGCGAAGTGTTTCGTGATTATGCATCATTACAGAAAATGGTAACAGTAATGAAACATAGTTGGCATTAATGATGAGTTTGGAGTTTAGTGGATAGAATTCCATATAAGGCTCAAACTCACTCGTAAAATCCTCATTGTCACCAACAATCTTCTGCAATGTACCGTCATTTAAATGAAGGATGACCTCGGAATGGCTGATAAGCTCAGCATATAAAATATCCTCTTTACGGATATAATAAGTCTTTTCACGGGTACGAAATTCCATGGTAATAATCTGCGTCTTCTGGTATTCCTCAGCCAGGGCAATTAACTCAGAAAGCTGCTCAGACAGATAGGGCTTTTGCCGGTGAATGATAGAGGACGGAAGGTTTGGATTCAAACTATGGTCAATGGTAGATGAGTACATAACCAACGGAGCCTCATAGCCAAGCTTAGTAAGCTCTGTTACAATTTCCTCAGCCAGAGTCGGTGTCCCTGTCATATCCATGAAAATCAAATCATATAGCAGAGGATTGAATAGAAAGTGCTCCTTATCTCCAAAGGAATCAATATAAAAAATGTTAGGAGTACCGGCACGTTTATCGGATTCTCGTTCCAGCAAACGCTGTAAATGCTTTCTGTCAGCGATATTGTCATCGCAGATAGCAATACGCATAGAAATCCCTCCTTAAATGATATAAAAATCTATGGGTAATTGGCTAAGCAACACAAAAGCCGCTATCTGTAAAACTAAGATAGCGGGCATTCCGTATACAAAATACCAATGTCTGGTCTTATGGTGAAAGAATCGCATACCGATGATGGAGCCAATACTTCCGCCGATAAGGGCGATGATAAAAAGCGTTGCCTCAGGAATGCGCCAATGCTTCTTGATAGCACGCCTTTTATCGATTCCCATACATATAAAACCAAGTAAATTCACAATGAAAAGATAGGCTGCAAACATTGCAATTACATTCATATGTGTTAATCCTTTGCATGAAATGGTATAAAAATTGTAATTAGTTGTTCTTCTGAGCTTCCTGCATCTTCATTGCACGAACCTTGCATGATAAGCCGAATAAGTTGATGAAGCCTTCAGCATCATGGTGGTCATAAAGGTCACCTGTTGTGAATGATGCGATGCTCTCATTATATAATGAATAAGGGCTTGTTGTACCAGCCTTAATGATATTACCCTTGTAAAGCTTGAACTTCACTTCACCTGTTACATACTCCTGTGTCTTCTCGATGAATGCCTGCATAGCCTCACGCTTAGGTGTAAACCACTTGCCTTCGTATACAGTATCAGCAAACTTGTTGCCCATTTCTTTCTTTAATGTGTATGTATCGCGGTCAAGGATTAATTCCTCTAACTGCTGATGAGCCTCCATAAGGATAGTTCCACCTGGTGTCTCATATACACCACGAGACTTCATACCAACTACACGGTTCTCAACGATATCGATGATACCAATACCATGCTTACCGCCAAGCTTGTTAAGCTCTCTGATGATATCAGAAACCTTCATAGCTTTGCCATTAACAGATGTAGGAACACCCTTCTCGAATGTCATGGTAACATACTCGCCCTCTTCAGGAGCCTTCTCTGGTGTAGTACCTAATACTAATAAATGGTCGAAGTTAGGCTCGTTAGCAGGATCCTCTAACTCAAGACCCTCATGGCTGTTGTGCCAGATGTTACGATCACGGCTGTAAGATGTATCTGCTGAGAAAGGAAGGTCAATGCCGTGTGCTTTACAGTACTCAATCTCAGACTCACGTGAATCCATTGTCCACTTATCATTTCTCCAAGCAGCGATAATCTTAATATCAGGAGCAAGAGCCTTGATACCTAACTCGAAACGAATCTGGTCATTACCCTTTCCTGTTGCACCGTGGCAGATAGCTGTAGCGCCTTCTTTTCTTGCAATCTCAACCAGTCTCTTAGCGATAAGAGGTCTAGCCATAGAAGTACCAAGTAAATATTTATTCTCATAAATTGCATTAGCCTGTACACATGGAACGATGTACTCGTCACAGAACTCATCGATAACATTCTCGATGTAAAGCTTCTCAGCACCACAGAACTTTGCTCTTTCTTCAAGACCATCAAGCTCCTCTTCCTGTCCGCAGTCCACGCATACGCAGATTACTTCATAATCAAAATTCTCCTTTAACCAAGGAATAATTGCTGTGGTATCAAGACCACCTGAATAAGCCAATACTACCTTTTCTTTCATAATATATATCTCCTTTATGTATAGAATACTGGAAATCCATAGCGGATTTGTTTTCTCTTCAATTAATATACAACATTATGCAATAGAAATCAAGTGAAAAATTATTCATTGTTCATTGACAAAAATAAATAAAAGCGTAAAATAAAGAAAAAGGAAATGAATATTATTCAAATACTTGTGCATAAAAATGCAGGTAAACATTTGCGGGTGATTCTGTCGAATATCGAATAAATATTCAGAAAAGGATAGAAAGACTTGTTTTTTACAGGTATTTATACTATGATGTAGGGTGGTGTATGCCGTAATCATATGGTAATTATGGTATTTGATGTGATATAAGGATTGGTGTTAAGATGGTACGTTTGATGACAATGGATGATTATGAACAGGTACATGACCTTTGGATGAGAATCAAGGGCTTTGCGATTCGAAGCATTGATGATTCTAAAGAAGGTGTGGAGAGATTTCTAAAGAGGAATCCGACCACCAGTGTTGTTGCAATAGAGGATGGAAAGGTCGTAGGTGCGATTCTTTGTGGACATGATGGCAGAAGAGGCTGTCTATATCATGTATGTGTAGACCCGGATTATCGAAGACGTGGCATCGGTAAGAGCATGGTAGTGTTTTGTATGGAGGCTCTTAAGAAGGAAGAGATTAATAAGGTGTGTCTGATTGCATTTACAGAGAATGATATCGGTAATTCCTTCTGGCATCATGTGGGCTGGGTACAAAGAGAGGATTTAAACTATTACGATTTCGTATTAAATAGTGAGAATATTATAGCATTTAATAAGTAGTGAATATAGAAAGGATGGATGGTATGAAGATTATTGAAGGCGGCGTAACCGCAGCAAAGGGATTTGAAGCAGCTTGTTGTGAAGCAAACATTAAATATAAGAACAGAACAGATATGGCGATGGTATATTCCAAGGAGCCATGTGAGTGTGCAGGAACCTTTACAACCAATATTGTGAAAGCTGCATGTGTACAGTGGGATCAGAAGGTTGTATATTCAGGTGCGCCTATGCAGGCGGGTGTTGTGAATTCGGGAATTGCCAACGCATGTACAGGTAAAGAGGGCTTTGATGCATGTGAGGCTACTGCAAAGGCAGTGGAGAAGGCATTGGGAGTTCCATATGAGAATGTTGCTGTAGCATCAACAGGTGTTATCGGTATGCAGCTTCCGGTAGAGAAGCTGGTAAACGGTGTTGTGGCTATGAGTAAGACACTTGACGGAAGCTTAGAGGCAGGTACAGCAGCTGCAAAGGCAATCATGACAACAGACACAATACATAAGGAAGTAGCGGTTACCTTTGAGATAGCAGGTAAGACAGTAACCTTAGGTGGTATGAGCAAAGGTTCAGGAATGATTCATCCTAATATGTGTACTATGTTAGGGTTCCTTACAACAGACCTTTCTATTGAGAAGAGCTTATTGCAGGAGGCTTTAAGCTATGTGGTTAAGGATACCTTCAATATGATTACAGTAGATGGAGATACCTCTACCAATGATACTCTTTTAATCATGGCAAACGGACTTGCCGAGAATGACAAGATTACTGCAAAGGGTGCAGATTATGATACTTTTGTAGAAGCGTTGCAGTATGTTTGTGAGTTCCTGGCTAAGAAGATGGCAGGAGATGGAGAAGGTGCAACTAAGCTTTTTGAGGCAAAGGTTGTAAATGCTAAGAGCAAAGAGGATGCAAGAACATTGTCCAGAGCAATCGTAGCAAGTAATCTGTCAAAGGCTGCAATTTACGGCTGTGATGCTAACTTTGGCCGTTTCCTTTGTGCGATGGGATATTCGGGAGCAGAGTTTGACCAGAATGATGTAGAGCTGTTCTTTGAGAGTAGCGAGGGTCGCTTACAGGTATTTGATAAGGGAACTCCTCTTGTATTTGATGAGGATTTGGCGGTTAAGATTCTTGGAGCATCAGAGGTTACTATTTTTGTAGATATGCATGAGGGTAGTGAGGAAGCTACAGCATGGGGTTGTGACCTTACATATGATTACGTTAAGATAAATGCGGATTACCGCTCCTAATCTGTCAAAACCATAGACGGAGGTTTGGACAGATTATTACAAGAAATGGAGGATAAAATAATGCAGGAGAATATGGAAAAGGTATTACCAAAGGCAGAGGTATTAATTGAGGCATTGCCATATATTCAGAAGTTCAATAGAAAGATTATTGTTGTAAAGTACGGCGGAAGTGCCATGAGCAACGAAGAATTACAGAAGAACGTGATTAAAGATGTTACATTATTAAAGCTTGTTGGCTTTAAGCCAATTATTGTTCATGGTGGTGGTAAGGAGATTAGCCGCTGGGTAGCAAAGGCCGGTAAGGAGCCTAAGTTTGTAAACGGACTTCGTGTAACAGATGAAGAGACTATGGAAATCGCAGAGATGGTATTGAATAAGGTGAATAAGAGCCTTGTAGCCATGGTGGAAGAGCTTGGTGTAAATGCTGTTGGTATCAGCGGTAAGGACGCCGGACTTCTTAAGGTTGATAAGAAGTACTCTGACGGACAGGACATTGGTTTTGTAGGCGATGTGAAGGAGGTTAATCCTAAGGTATTGTATGATTTATTAGAGAAGGATTTCCTTCCGATTATTGCACCTATCGGATTAGATGATAATTTCCAGACCTATAATATCAATGCAGATGATGCGGCTTGTGCCATTGCAAAGGCTGTAGGTGCTGAGAAGCTTGCATTTTTAACAGATATCGAAGGCTTATATAAGGATATCAATGATAAGGATTCTTTTATCTCAAGACTTTCTGCAACACAGGCAGACCAGTTAATTGCGGACGGATATATCGGCGGAGGTATGCTTCCTAAGCTTACAAACTGTACATCAGCGATTAAGAATGGTGTAAACAGAGTACATATTTTAGACGGACGTATTCCACATTGTCTGTTATTGGAGATTTTCACTAACAACGGGATCGGAACAGCAATTGTTGCTGATGAGGAAATGAATAAGGAGTAAGGCTATGAATATGAAGGAATATATTGAAGAGGCAGAAAGTGCCCTTCTTCATACCTATAATCGTTACCAGATTGTATGGGATAAGGGTGACGGTGTTTATATGTATGATATGGAAGGCAAGAAGTATCTTGATTTCGTATCAGGTATTGCAGTATTTGCATTAGGTTATAATAACAAGGCTTATAATGATGCTTTAAAGGCGCAGATTGATAAGGTGATTCATACATCGAATTACTATTACAATGTGCCTGCGATTGAGGCAGCTAAGAAGCTTCAGAAGATTTCAGGTATGGACAGAGTATTCTTTACCAACAGTGGTGCTGAGGCGGTAGAGGGTGCGATTAAGGCTGCAAGAAAGTATGCTTACCTTAAGGATGGTTCCACAGACCATGAGATTATCGCGATGGAGCATTCCTTCCACGGAAGAACCATGGGAGCATTATCTGTTACCGGTAATCCTAAGTACAGAGAAGCCTTCCAGCCGATGATTGGTAATATTAAGTTTGCACAGATGAATGATTTTGACAGCGTACTTGCTCAGGTAACTGATAAGACCTGTGCGATTATGTTCGAGACGGTACAGGGTGAAGGCGGTATTTATCCTGCAACAGAGGAGTTCCTTAAGAAGGTAAAGGCACTTTGTGAGGAGAGAGATATTCTTCTTATCTTAGATGAGATTCAGTGTGGTATGGGAAGAACAGGATACATGTATGCATGGCAGCGTTATGGCGTAAAGCCTGACATCATGACAACAGCTAAGGCATTAGGCTGCGGTATTCCTGTTGGTGCATTCCTCATGACTGAGAAGGTTGCTCAGAATTCACTGACAGCAGGTGACCATGGTACTACATACGGTGGTAATCCGCTTGCATGTGCTGCTATCTCAAAGGTAATCGATTTGTTCGAGGAGCAGAAGGTGCTTGAGAATGTTAATGAGGTTGGTGCATATCTTGCTGGTAAGTTAGATGAGCTTGTGGTAAAATATGATGTTGTTAAGGCACATAGAGGAGTAGGCTTGATGCAGGGACTTGAGTGTGAGATTCCGGTTAGCGAAATCATTAATAAAGCGATTGAAAAGGGACTGCTTTTGATTAATGCAGGTACACAGATTATTCGTTTTATTCCTTCTTTGATTATTACAAAGGAGCATGTTGATGACATGATGAAGATTTTGGAGGAGTGTCTCGCTGAAGTTTCAAAGTAGTGAGGGAACATGAATTTTAAGAACAGATTGACATCAGTAGTATTTGTAATAGGATTTTTGTTGGTGGTAGGTGTAATCGGTTTCCTTTTCATGAATGATGAAAGTGAAGAGGAGAATGGCTTTTGGTCTGCCCGTAAGGAGACGATACAGCTCTGGTATACAGATGATGCACTTACTGATTATCTGAATAATAAAGCAGTTGCATTTTATGAGGATACAGATATTCGTGTAGAGACTAAGCTTGTAGCCGGTTTGGAATATTTGGAGAGTATCAATCATGCCAGCATCAGTGAAGAGACTGTGACACCCGATGTATATATTATCACCAATGATTTATTGGAGAAAGCGTATCTTGCGGGTTTGGCTACTAATGTAGAGCATACAGAACTGTTAGAGGACGTAGCAAAGTTCTCAGATGCGGCACGTAATGCAGTTAGTTATGATGGTAATTTGGTGGGCTATCCGCTTTATTATGAGACAAGTGCTCTAGTATATAATAAGACTCATTTAGAGAGAATGGCATTGGATGCGGTATTAAATCAATACCCGGAGTATTATCCGTCTTCAACGGAAGCTGTAACGACAGAGAGTTCTGCTGATGCAGAGGAAAAAGAAGAGATGGATACCAGTATGGTGACATTTGATATGCTGTCAGAGGATGCGCAGGCTTTGGTCAGTGCGAAACAGCAGAGTTTGATTCCCGGTTCTGTGGTAGACATTTTGAATTTTGCGGATCAATATTCAGCACCACAGAATGTAGAGTTCTTCTTTAGATGGGATGTATCGGATATTTTCTATAATTATTTCTTTGTAGGTGATTATATTAATGTTGGTGGAATTGCCGGTGATGATAAGAATCAGATAGACATTTATAATGCTGGTTCTATTGGTAGTCTCCTTGCTTTTCAGGAGATGGGGCGTTTCTTCTCTGCTGAGGAGGAAGAGACAGGCTATGCAGACATCATGCAGGAGTTTTTGGAAGGAAAGACTATCTTTACTATTGCAACGAGTGATGTGCTACAGCTCTTGGAGACTGCAAAGGCGGAGGGAGCATTTGCCTATGAATATGGTGTTGCTGCATTACCGAATATTAATGATGAGATGGATACCAAGGGAATGTCAGTGACGAATGCGCTTGTTGTAAATGGTTATTCCATGCACAAGGATGCGGCAAATGCATTTGCGGCATATCTTGCAGATGAGGCAAGCGGAGATTTATACAGTAAGACAGGAAAGCTGCCTGCGAGATTACAGATAGAATATGACAATCCAAACATGGCAGTTTATGCAAAGAATTATGAGAAGTCAGTTCCGATTCCAAAGATGATAGAGACTACGAATTTTTGGATTGAGTTGGAGATTTGTTTTGCAAAGGTATGGAACGGAGCAGACGTAAATGCCGAGCTAAGAGCTTTATCAGAACAGATTAAAACGCAGTTAACAGATGAAGTATTTGTGGAAGAAGTAATACCGAATCCGGAGGTTCAGTTATTGTCAGCCGAAGAATCAATGAATACTGCTGAGCATGAATAAAAAGTTAGAAATAATCCAATCATAATTGTAAATATATTTTCAAGGAAGGTATGGTTTACATTTATGATTGGATTTTTAGTTGCATTGATATCAGGAGCGTTGATGAGTGTACAGGGAGTATGGAATACAAAGGTTACAGAGGAAACAAGTCTTTGGACAGCAAATGCCTTTGTACAATTTACTGCATTTGCTGTTTGTATTCTGGTATGGATGATTAAGGATAGGACACCTCTTACAAGCTTAATGAACGTAGAGCCAAAGTATATGCTTTTGGGAGGTGTGCTGGGCGCATTTATCACATTGACGGTGATTATCAGCATGGACTCTCTTGGACCGGCAAAGGCGGTTCTGCTAATTGTAATATCACAGTTGATTATTGCATATTTGATTGAATTATTTGGACTCTTTGGAGTAGATAAACAGCCCTTCCAGTGGAGAAAAGCAATTGGGGCAGTTGTTGCAGTTGTAGGCTTCGTTATATTTAAGTGGGAATAATTTGAAAAATAAATTTTTTACATGCAGATTTGTGCCATGGACACAAATATTGCAGATTTCGGAAGCGTTATAAGATATTGAAATGTAAAAAATAAGTCTTGTATTCAATTTGGAATTAGCATAGAATTAGTTTGTATGCATAGAGGGGCATTTATCGAGGTAATACAAGATAAAGAGGATATGCAATATGAAAAAAATGAATATTATAACAAGTGTTTTCTTAAGCGTTTTATTGATGGGTTGTGGAGCAAGTCAGGACACAATAATGTGGGAGACAAAAGAGCAGGAGACTCGGATAGAGCAGCAGATATTGACGGAGGAAGCGAGTGCTATGGCACCTAAGGCGTATCTATGTGTATATGTATGCGGTGCTATACAGAATCCGGGGGTATATGAGGTACCGGAAGGGAGTCGTTTATATGAGGTCGTAGACCTTGCAGGCGGGATGCTGGAGGATGCAGATGATATGTATCTGAACCTTGCAAGAGAGGTTAGGGATGGAGAACAGATTGTCATTTTAACCTCTGAACAGACTTTAGGAGCAGATGGTAGTGTGCGTACAGAGACTTTTGATGGGATGCAGGGACTTGTGAATATTAATACAGCATCGGTAGAAGAGCTTACAACGCTTACCGGAATTGGAGAGAGCCGGGCAGAGGCGATTATCGAGTACAGAGAGCGGAATGGCGGCTTTGATACAATCGATGCGATTATGCGGGTATCAGGTATTAAGGAAGCACTATTTGCTAAGATAAAGGATAGGATTACTGTTTGATTATGACATGACGGAGGTAATGGAATGGCAAAGAAGGTTCTGGTTGTAGATGACGAGAAGTTAATAGTGAAGGGTATTCGCTTTAGTTTAGAGCAGGATGATATGGAAGTAGATTGTGCTTATGACGGTGAAGAGGCACTGGAGATGGTGAAGCAGAACCGCTATGATTTGATTTTGTTGGATATTATGCTTCCTAAGCTGAGCGGCTTGGAGGTTTGTCAGCAGATTCGTGAGTTTTCGGATGTGCCGATTGTAATGTTGACTGCTAAGGGCGAGGATATGGATAAGATTCTTGGTTTGGAGTATGGTGCAGATGATTATGTGACTAAGCCATTTAATATTTTAGAGGTAAAGGCGCGTATTAAGGCAATTATGCGTAGAACCATGCATAAGTCAGATTCCGAGAAGAAGACTTCAGTAGTTGAGAGTGGTGATTTAAGGCTGGATTGCGATGGAAAGAGATTGTATATTAAGGGCAAGGAAATCAATCTGACAACCAAGGAGTTTGATGTGTTAGAGCTTCTTGTTCTTAATCCGAATAAGGTCTACAGCCGTGAGAATCTTTTGAAGCTTGTATGGGGAACGGATTATCCGGGAGATGTGCGTACTGTGGACGTACATATTAGAAGATTACGTGAGAAGATAGAAGAGAATCCAAGTGAACCCAAGTATGTGCATACCAAGTGGGGTGTGGGCTACTATTACAAGGAGTAGGAGTGTTGGGAACATTGTCAAAACTGTGGATGAAGATAAAACAGCTAAAGGTGCTTAGAAGTCTTAGCGTAAGAATCTTTTGCATTATTATGATTGTAAGTATGATTCCGGGGTGGATTATGCATTATGGTATCATGGAAAGATACATGGATAATGCGATTAATGTACGAGTGAATGAAGTGCAGACACAGGTAAAGATTTTGGCGGACCATTTGATTACTTACAATTATCTGTTGGATAAGAATAATGGGAATGAGGTCGTAAATGCAGAATTGTCGCAGCTGTCTAATCTGTATGATGGTAGAGTTCTTATTATTGATAGTGATTTTGAGATTATAAAAGATACTTATGGAATCAGTGAAGGTAAGATGCTGATTTCGGAGAATGTTGTGAAGTGCTTTAAGGGACAGGGGGCTAGCAGCAGAGTTATCGAGAATTATATTGAGATTACGGTACCTCTAGAGGGAAAGGTCGCTTCTCAGGAAGAAAAGAAGGTTGTTGGTGTTATGCAGACGAGTGTTTCCATGGACACCATTATGGCCAGTTATGAGTATCTTGAGAGCAGAGCAGTTATTATACAGCTGCTGATTGTTGTGGTAACCTTTGGAATAGCACTGTTTTTAAGTAGATTCTTATTAAAGCCTTTCGATAAGATTACAGAGGCGATTAATGAGGTAAAGAGTGGATTTACTGATGAAGAGATTCATGTGACGGATTATCTGGAGACGGAGGAAATCGGAGATGCCTTTAATCAGCTTTTAGGCAGAATGAAGGTATTGGATGATTCGAGACAGGAGTTTGTATCAAATGTCTCTCATGAGCTTAAGACACCGCTGACTTCTATGAAGGTGTTGGCAGACTCCCTGCTTGCACAGGAGGATGCGCCACCAGAGCTGTATCGCGAGTTTTTAACGGATATTGCAGATGAGATAGACAGAGAGAATAAGATTATCACGGATTTATTGGCATTGGTAAAGATGACCAGAACCTCGGCGGATATGAATGTAGAGCCGATGGATATTAATGCCATTTTGGAGTTGATTTTGAAGCGTTTGGGACCAATCGCAGCGAGAGCCAATGTGAAGCTGGTATTTGAAAGTCGTAGAAAGGTTAGTGCAGTGATTGATGAAGTCAAAATGACACTGGCATTCTCTAATCTGGTGGAAAACGCAATCAAATACAATGTTGATGGTGGATGGGTGAAGGTTATTCTGGATGCAGATCATCAGTATTTTACAGTGGAGATTTCTGATTCGGGAATTGGTATTCCTCAGGAGGAGATAGAACATATTTATGAACGTTTCTACCGTGTGGATAAGTCTCATTCCAGAGAAATTGGAGGCACAGGTTTGGGTCTTGCAATTACACGTAATGCAGTGCTGATGCACCGTGGAACGGTAACGGTAACCAGTGAAGAAGGAAAGGGAACGACCTTTACGGTAAAGATTCCACTTACGTATATAGGTTAGGAAGGAGTAGACGAGATGAAAAAGCATTTCAGCGTATTGCTCCTGATGGCAGCAATCATTTGTGTGCTGACTGCATGTGGTAAGTCAGAGGAGACGGGGACTCCGATAGAGATTTCTTATTTGAATCAGGCGGAAACACAGATTATTCCAGAGGTGCATTATTTACAGGGGAAGGAGACAACAGACCGAATTGTAGAGGTGTTGTCTTTGCTTGGTGAGGTACCTGACAGTAAGGAATTGAAGGCAACTTTAACCGGTAGTATTTATATCGTAAGCTATACTTATGATGATGGTCAGGTGATTGTATCCATGAGTGATAAGTATAAGGAGCTGTCGAAGACAACCGAGGTTCTAATCAGGGCTGCGTTGGTTCGAAGTTTAACAAATATACCGGGAGTAGAGTATGTAATGTTGACAGTGAATGGAGAGCCTTTGACGGATTCTTCGGGAACGGCACTGGGGATTATGACCGCGGATATGTTTTTGGATGGTGCAGGAACACCGTTTAATTCCTATGAGCAGACAACGATTCGACTGTATTTTGCAAATGAAACAGGAGATGGTTTGATTTCCATTAATCGTAATTTATTACACAATATGGATATGTCAAACATATCTATGGAGAAGCTTGTGATAGAGCAGTTGATTAAGGGACCGGTAAATGACTCGTCTTATGCTACCGTGAATCCAGAAACAAAGCTTTTGAGTGTTACGGTTAAGGATGGTATCTGCTATGTGAATTTTGATAGTGGATTCCTGACGCCGGTGAATAATGTTACCAGTGAGGTGGCGATATATTCTGTGGTAAATTCGTTGGTGGAGCTGACGAATGTGAATAAGGTGCAGATATCCGTGGATGGTAACAAGGATATGAAGTTCAGAGAGAAGTATGAATTAAGTACTGTCTTTGAACGCAATCTGCAAATAATTGAATAATACGGATACCTGTGTCAGTATTGGGACAGGTATCGGAAAGGTTAGATTTTAGATGAGACGACCGCTATGTTTTCTGTGTATGGCATTTGTGGTGGCGGTCTTTATTGCTTTGAAGTTATTCCCGCTGTCCTTAGAGGCACCCGCTAATGAGGATAGCTGGGGAACCTATTTAGGAAAAGTATATCAAAAGGAGTATAAGAACGGACAGCTTGTACTCTATCTTGAACAAGTCAATCAAGTCGAAGATATTTCTAATTTAATTTCCAATAAGAATAGTAAAATCAAAATATTGTGTTATACGCAGGTGGATAACGAACCGAAGATAGGCAGCACTGTGTGTATAGAGGGGAAGGTGCAGAGCTTTCCGACAGCAAGCAACCCGGGAGAGTTTAATGCTGCAGGCTATTATCAGGTACTTGGACTTTCGTATCGTTTGGTAAATGCAAGTGTATTAAAGGAAAGCGAGAACTATTCCTTATATCATGAAGGCTTATATCAGTTGCGTCGGCGCTTAGAGGCAGTTTATGACAGACTGATGTCTGAGAAGTATGCGTCTGTGATGAAGGCGGTTGTACTGGGGAATAAATCAGAGCTGGATGCGGAGAGCAAGCTTTTGTATCAGAAGAGTGGTATTTCGCATATTCTGGCAATTTCAGGCTTACATATTACTTTGATAGGTATGGGGCTGTATAAGTTACTTAAGAAGTGTAATATTCCGATGCCTTTGCGTGTGGCGGTTGCAATTGCTGTAATGCTTGCATATGGAGATATGGTTGGAATGAGCAGTTCAGCATATCGCGCAATATTTATGTTTGTTATGAAGTTGATTGCTGAACTGCTTGGACGAACCTATGATATGTTGACAGCACTTGCTGTGGCGGCAGTTACTTTAGTGCTAGAGCAACCGTTATATTTGGAGAATGCGGGCTTTTTGCTGTCTTTTGGTGCGATACTTGGAGTGGGCTGTGTTTTAGAAGCGATAAAGATTAACACAAATGTGAAAAGAGATAAAAGAAAAAGTGAATATGAGTATTATTTGAAACGAATTGGAGCTGGAATTTGTAATTCATTATTGGGCAGCATCAGTATTTTTCTGGTGCAGTTTCCTATGATGTTGTATTTCTTTTTTGAGTTTCCTGTGTATTCGTTTTTACTGAATCTGCTGATTATTCCGTTAATGGGACTACTTATGGGAATGGGGCTTCTGTGTCTGCTTGTTGGAGGATTTATGTTTGGTGCAGGAGGTGTGCTGCTGTCAGAGGGGGTAGCTTTTGGATGCCAGCTGTTTTTGTATGGTATGGAGTGGCTTTGTAAGTTTGCGACAGATTTACCTTTGGCTAGCTGGATTGTGGGGCGCCCCGATGCTTGGCAGATGGTAATATTTTACATTGTGGTATTATTGCTGGTGAGTACCTGGCGGTATTGCAAGAGATTTGAAAGCAGGCTTAGATTTACAGGCTTTACGAAGTTCTTATGGATTCTGGCTGCAGTGATGTTACTTAGTAAGAAGCCTGTGACTGGTTTGCAGATTGTGATGCTGGATGTGGGACAAGGAGATGGTATCTGGATAGAGACGGATACAGGGCATCATTATCTGATTGATGGCGGTAGTACATCCAAAAGACAGCTTGGTAAGTATACGCTGATACCGTTTTTGAAGTATATGGGGACTAATAGGTTGGAAGCTGTTTTTCTGACACATCTGGATTCGGACCATACTTCTGGTATATATGAGCTGATAGAAAGTGAAGAGGCGATAGAGATAGAGTGCGTTGTGATTGCCCAAGCGGCGATTAGGGATGAGGCATATGAAGAACTGGTGGACTTGTGTTTGAAGCATGAGATAGAACTGGTACATATAGCAGCAGGTGATAGGCTTTGGGATGGAGCGATGCAGTTGTCGGTTCTACATCCTTCGGTAGATTATGTTACATCGTCAAGGAATGCATATTCGCTTGTGATGAGTCTTGAGTATCATGGCTTTCGGGCTTTGTTTACGGGAGATGTTGAAGCTGATGGCGAGGCTGTGCTTGTAGATGCTTTGGAGGGGGACGGACAGTGTTCGGATATATTCGGTGATGGTAGGGGATATCATTTATATAAGGTTGCACATCATGGTTCACGCAATTCTAACTCTTTGGAGCTTTTAGAGGGTGCGCGCCCGCAGCTTGCGATTATTTCCTGTGCAGAGGATAATTCCTATGGTCATCCGCACGCTGAGACGTTAGATAGATTGTCGACTGTAGGTAGTGAGGTTATGATTACGAAGGATTGCGGAGCGATTATGATTAAAGTGGATAAGGAGATAAGTGTGAGAGGGTGGAGAAATGGATAAGAGATGTTGAGTTCCGACTGGAAGGGGGACGGGTGCTTGACAGTCGGGGGAATTATGAGGGGAGTTCCGACTGGAAGAGAGAGG
>JAZNMO010000134.1:0-13773 GCA_045579665.1 Lachnospiraceae bacterium | reverse complement strand
GCTTTAAGTCGAATTAATGAGGATTTATCGTATACATAGGAATTTTGTATTTTAATACTAAATTTTAGGTACCACAGTGAAAAATTTCTTTGTTGTACCTTTTATTTAGAACAAATTAACTAAAACTGTTTAGTTTTTAGGTACCACAGCGAAAAAATACTATGCAGTACCTAATTTTCAACTTAAATCATTCAAAAACATTCAAAAACATATTATTTTTAGGTACCACAGCAGAAAAAGTTGTTCCTGTACCTAAAATCCAATTTATCTGATGCATCAAGCTTTGGACTGCTCCACTAAACCTAAATTTATTTAATCTATATAAAGATACAGTGATGAAATATATCATTCATGTCCTCCTGCAGGATTGTATTCTCATCTAATCAGCCAGTCTGTTGTCAACGCTTCTATACTCATATAACCTATACATTTTCTTGGAAATTTTTCCACCAAAAAGTTTCTTAAAAATCACTTTCTCCACACCTTGTAGCTGATTTATCAAAGACTCAGGTGTCATTTCATGCTCCCTTACAAAGTACACACCTGTACTCTCTTCCAGTACTCTTGGCTCGTCCATACCATACACCAAAGTTACTCCCACATCATTAATGGGATTCTTATACTTCGATGCCTTCGCTGCAAAGATGGTATAGCAGTCCATCAAAATATGTAACTTTGCATATTTAGAACTTAAAGCTTTCAACACATGTTTAAGCTCCTTGGGTTCAAAGTACATACTCACTCCTTCCATCACCACAATCGCATTCGCTGCCACAGGAAGCTTGTCAATCCATCCTCTGTCTCTTACATCTGCTTCTACCATGTGATACTCTTCATTTTCCTGATAATACTTCATTCTTTCGCAGATTACTTCCGGAAAATCCACATCATACCAAGTATGCTCTCTCGTTCCCACACGCTCTACTCGGCTATCCATTCCACATCCGATATGAAGGACTACTGCATCTTTATTCTGCGTCATCTTATCCACGAGCCAATGGTCAAACACAGCAGAGCGCATCCCCATATAATAAGCAAGCCACTTTGACTTTGATTTGCCTTTTAATTCGAAACCCTCTGCATCCCATACTTCCTCTGCCTTTTTATCCTGCAAAATGATACCTTTCTTGCTGACAAATGCTTTCCCATAAAGCGGTATATATAATGTCTTATTTACTTGATTCATGGAGACTTCCCCCTTTATTCTTCTTATAATTCTATGATACCTGATTTGAAAAAAAGTGCAATCTTGCCTAAGGCAAGTTGCACTTTTTAGACTATAAGTGACAGCAAAGGAATAACCTTATTCTCTGCTTTTCTTGATAAATAGTGCTATTCCAGCACCAAACGCACAAGCCCCCGATAACAGCAGACCTGTCAATGCACCATGTATCATACCGCTATAAAATGTTCCCTCTTCTGCCAAATGCACCAACTTGGAATCCAATAAAAGCTCTGCTAGATTCGCAAGCACCAATCCTGCACCTATCAAATAAAGAGATTTCAAATTGGCTTTCATCTTCTGCACAAATCCATACAGTTTAAGCACCAGCTCTTCATCCTTATTTTCTTCTCCATTGAGCAAGGTTGTCACTGTGATACCCAGTATCTTACAAAGCGCTTGAATGATTGCCACATCTGGCATACTTTTTCCAGTTTCCCACTTGGATACTGCTTTATTCGTTACTCCAAGCATTTCTGCCAGCTGCTCTTGCGTAAGACCTTTGTCCTTTCTTTTCGATGCAATTAATTGTCCTATTTTTTTCTGGTCCATACCCTATCCTCCGTTTCCTATTTGCTCTCATTCTAACAACGCAGTCTTAAAAATGTCTATCTACTGTAGGTAGACCCTAGGAAATATGGGCGTTTCTACGTTTCTTATTCCTCAAAATCCTTCAAATACTCTCTCACAGACCTTGTCATTTCCTGTGAGAAATCTGAGTTATATTTGCGCTCACAAAATGCCTTCATGTAGTCCTCATATGGTCTGATACCTGCCTTATATGCAAACATCTCCTTTAATTCTTCCTTATCCATCTCGCGGTAGCCATTCTCATGAACTATATGCTTTAAGTTTACACGCTCCGGCTTCACACGTTCTATCTGCTGTTTCGTTGGGTAACCAAATACCAACATGGCTGTTGGGAATACATATTTCGGAAGGTTTAATAACTTTCTCTGCTCCTCGCAATTCTCCATAATGTCCCCAATATAGCACGAGCCAATTCCCAGACTTTGTGCTGCAGTTACTGCATTCTGTGCTGCGATATTTGTATCGCTGACTGCCAACAGCAAATCACCTACACCAGGTTTTCTTGGCTCACTTCCTACCGTCTTAAAGGCATCATACCATTTCTTGCAGTCTGCACAGAAAATAAGCACCAGCTTTGCATCTGCGATAAACGGCTGATTATCACAGGTCTTTACAAGCTCTTCCTTCAGCTTTTTGTCAGTTATATCCAATATTGTATATAGCTGCTGATTACCTGCTGTCGGTGCCATAGTCGCCGCTTCCAAAATCAACTGCTTATCTTCTTTTGAAATTTCCTTATCCTCGAATACACGCACTGATTTGCGTTCATATAGCTGCTTTATTGTGTCGTTCATGTAGTATCTCCTTCTTCATCATTAGCAAATGCCTCAATATTAAATAATGTATAAGTCCTTTTATTTGCATTTTCGAACTTGTGTTCCCATAATATGTATGATACAATTCTATGGTAGCCAAGCTACAAGCAATCGTGATACAGGGTGGTTGACCTCTATTCTACATAGAATGGGGGTGATGCTTATGAAGAATTTTGATTTCGAAGATCTCATATCGTTTGGCATGTTCATCATAGCTCTCCTGACATTCATTTATATGATTTGTCACTAATATAACAAAACCTTCCCTGTACTTTGGCCGGTCAGGGAAGGCTTTATCCTTTTACATATCTTGGTCAACCACTCTGTGGCGATTGCTTTTTCTATAGTATATTATACCAAAAAGGTATAACTTTACAATAATTTTTTGAAATATTACATACTATGTATAAATACCCTATTATCTACTTCCATCCAAAAGAAATCATAATACCGTCAAACTTAGTCACTGAAACTTCTCCTTTATTTTTCTTTTTTCTCAGCTCGGCTAACTTAAAATTAATCATATTAATTACCCCTTTCTTTTTTCTTATCATATCAGTACAGATCATATTTCGTCTTTAGAACAGATGGAGAATTAATTATCGTAGTAAGCGAATGCACTTCTTTGTATATTCTATAAACAAATCAATATTACTTAATAGTCCTTCCTGTAATCTTTTGCTTGTTTCAAGGGCAAGCTCGAACTGCTCTTGTGTAATATCCTTCTTGGCAAGTGCATCCTCCAACTCATCCATATCATCTACCACAATCGTTCCATTTGGATATACCACCAAATCCAAATATAAATCATCAAAGTAAGGTACACCATCCGAATCTATTCCCTGCGATGCAATCATATCTATGTACCACAACAAAATCTCTTCCTGTTCATTCATCATCGCCGTGATGCAGTAATAATCATCCTCTGGTAATATCGATAACCATTTCACACCATTATCGCACACCACAATATCCTCACCATTAAACTTCCAAATCTGAGGTTCACTTACCTCATGAACCTCTATTAATCCAACATAACCTGTCAGCAATTCTGATTCCACTCTTTTTCCGTGTAAATCCTTCGATAAAATACACTTCCACTCATCATATGATAATCTGCTTCGTTTCATATCTTTCCTCTACTTTCCTTCTGTAATATCCTAATATTGCATCTGCTCCGCCTTGGTTGCCAAGACACCTTGCCATTTTATGTTTCATTTCAGACACATTTTCTTTTATCACTCTATCTTCCATAACCGCTAATGTAACTGTTCTTATATTTTCACTGCTTATTTTGTCATAATCTAATTTTCTACCAAGCCCCAACGCTTCTACCCGTCCGGCATTGGTCGGCTGGTCTGCCATAAATGGAATCACAACCATCGGCACACCTTGTACAAGCGCCTCTGAAATACTATTCATTCCACCATGTGTTACAAATACACTTGCTTTTTCAAGCACCTGTAATTGTGGTACAAAATTTCTCACATAGAAATTCGCCGGTATTGTACCTAACTTTTCAATCTGAAATTTCTTTCCTACCGAGAGGATAACTGTTACATTTTCATCTTTAAAGGCTTGTATACATTTCTTATAAAACGAAACTGCTCCTTTCACCACTGTCCCCAACGAAATATAAATCAGCGGTCCTTCTGTTTCATTCAACTCAAACTCCGGATATTTTCTATCATACACAGAAGCACCTAAGAACTTATACTGCTCCTTAGGAAAAGCGTCTACATATGGCTGATATTCTTCCAACGTATATACAAGATTCAACTCCGGTGGATTCTCTACAATTTCATCCAACCAACATTCTGTTTTTAATTCTATCCCCTTTGCAACCTGCTTCGTCCATTGCTTTCCTATCCACCGATAACGAAATATACCTAGCGCACCGCCTGCATTTATGTACTCATTCATCAGCTGTTTATTTGTCGCAGGTGCTGTAAAGACACGAACTACCGGCTTTTGATATTTCTCAGCCAAATGTTTTCCAAGGAAGAAAAACTGCTCATAAATTACCAAATCATATTCTTTTATCATCTTCTCTGCTGTCACATACGCATTTCGAATCTGCTCCGAAAGCTTTTGGTGATTATCATACACCTCTATCTGCGCCCCACTTGCTTCAAGCATCTCTTCCCATCCTGATGCTATTAAATATGTTACCTGACAATCTCTTTTTACCAGCTCCTGTACTAGTCCTATCGTTGGCACCACATGCCCATAATATGGCAGATTGATAAATAGTATCTTCATACGGTACTCCCCTTTAACCTATATGTTTACATAATTATACTTTACCCGGTCTATATCTATCAAGGTTTTATTGGTTCGCACAAATATCAAAAAACCTTCCCTGTAGTCTGGCAAAGATAGGGAAGGTTTTCTTTTTCAACTCGTTCAACCGCTCTGTGACGATTGCTTTTTCATCAAATTCAAATACATTCTCTTCGGTGACCCGATAGTTTCAAGTGCCTTAAAATCACTGTTCCACTACAGCATCCGTACAAACATTATTTGTTATCCTTTAAACCAACACACATAGGAATTAAGAAAAGGAGCATT
Source organism: Lachnospiraceae bacterium (assembly GCA_045579665.1). Classification (GTDB taxonomy): domain Bacteria; phylum Bacillota; class Clostridia; order Lachnospirales; family Lachnospiraceae; genus COE1. The sequence continues at coordinate 8,574 of JAZNMO010000134.1, read as the reverse complement.
ACTATTCCTACAATACCTACTACCATGCCAAGAAGCAACATTCCTTCGAATACCATAACCATAGCCATACCTAATCCAAGTACCAAAGAAGAAATAACTCCATATGCAACCTTTCCTACTACTTTCATATTTACCTTAATCGGTGCTGCACCTGACATCTTTCTATATGCAATGACAGTCGAAATAATTGCAACAAGTCCTACAGCTGTACATCCTACACCAACACTAAACATGTTCCATTCAGGAAGAAGACACATACACATACCCAGTGCAAATACCAATCCACTAACAATGCCTAATACCAACGTAATAAAATTTTTCTTTTCCATGACTCTAATCTCTCCTTTGAGTTTTTTGTTATTTGATATGCTAATGATATATCTGTTTCATTTATATTTTGTTTTAAAATTGTTTCTGTTTTATTAAAATCACTTTTTATGGCATTTATACCATCTTATCCAATCCATCATTTCATCAGTTCGTCTGTCAATCTTAAAATCTCCGGGGCTATTTTTTCACACTCACGCTTAAGAACCTTACGATATACCGGATATGCCAATGCTACGAAAATAATACCTACCCCACCTGCAATTATCCCAACAATCATATTTGCCATCCCTGTCATTCCTAATAGTGCCGCTAAATCTGTCATAATAAGACTCATTCCCGTACCAAGAATCAACACACCGACAAGGCCAAGCGCCAAGGCAATTACTGTAGCCTTACTTGTAGCAGATGCATCCAGTTTTCGCAACCGGGTCATGGAATCTTCTTCCTGACTCTGATACTTCTGACGGATTCTCTTAATCTCGTCCTGTTCCTTTGCCGAATATGTGTATTTAAACCCTGTATCTGTGTTATGATTTTCCATTCTCAGTCTCACTCCTTGTTACCTTTATTTCTTTGATTTCCTTAGTTGTCTGTACAATCATATAAATTGCCATAGACACAACTACTATACTGATTCCTGCTCCCGTCAGCATTATCATAAGCCTCTTTACTTCCGGAGATGTGTCTGCTCCAAACTGTGCAAACATGGCAGTCTCCAAAAACAGCATAGAAAATAGCGCACTAGTCATTTTTATTATTTTTGTAACAGACAGAATCGGACTTTTATATTTACGGTACTTAATCATATCTATAACCGCTGTCACCGTAATATAAAATGTGTACATTGCAATTACATATATTAAAAAGCCCTGATACTGAAATCCCCTGCCCCAAAATACCATCATCAAAACCGCACCAGATAATGCCAGATTCACTGTCATCAAAATATAGGCACACAATCTTGCTCTTTTCAGTTCACCCAAATGATTCTTGCCAATTGGATTTTTTATCACGTATCGCACCAATAAAAATCTCATCATTGCAATGATTCCATAATATATCGCAAATATTACAAACCAATATGTCTGATAAATATAGCCCGATACCGCATTTACCACGACGTAAATCACATTGATTGCCAGTGACCGATAAAGCCCTACATTGGACTTAAACACAGCATCCGCCATATATCTGTCAATATATTGATTCTCGTGCATCTTACCTTTTACGCTTTTATAAAAGCCGGGTAATACTTTCCAACAGACGATACAAATTACGGTTAGTGTATAAAAAGACAACACATAGCTTACATATGCCAAAGGGCTCATTTCCCAACCATTGATAAATATCTCTACAAGAGCAACTGTACAAACTATGGTCAACAACAAAATAATCCATATCGGTGGAAATAGAAGTCTTTTTCCAATGTTTTTCCAATCTCGCATATCAAATCCTCCGGAATTTTACCACAAAAGTGCTTCCTTTTCCTATCGCACTCTCTACACTGATTTCTCCATTTAAAATATCTATCACTCTTTTGGCCAGAGCAAGACCCAGTCCATGCACAGCCACTATTTCAAAATCATCACAATTTGATAATTTTGTCCTAAGCTTCGTCATATTTTGTTATATTTTATCATGGAAATGTTTCTGTTTTGTTTACGTTTTTCTCATATTAAAACTTTTCGCAAAAAATAAAAGGACAATCTGTCCTGCTAGCAGTCCAATTGTCCTTTTCCTCTATTCTGTACTCATTGCTATTCATTCATCTTCGCTAACTTAGCCGCCTGGTCAGCTGCGATACAAGCATCAAGAATCTCCTGAATATCTCCATTCATAACCTTATCTAACTTATAGATTGTCAGGTTGATACGATGGTCTGTAACACGTCCCTGTGGGAAGTTATAAGTTCTAATCTTCTCAGAACGGTCACCTGTACCAATCTGGCTACGACGAAGCTCTGCCTCAGCGTCATGTCTCTGCTGCTGCTCCATATCGTAGAGCTTAGCCTTTAACAATGCGAAAGCCTTCGCCTTATTCTGTAACTGTGACTTCTCTGTCTGGCTGTATACTACGATACCTGTTGGGTAGTGAGTAAGACGAACCGCAGAGTCCGTTGTATTGACACACTGTCCACCATTACCAGACGCACGCATTACGTCGATACGGATATCCTTATCCTCGATTACGATATCAATATCCTCATCAACCTCAGGCATAACAGCCACACTGATAGTAGATGTATGGATACGTCCGCCTGACTCTGTTTCCGGTACACGCTGTACACGATGTACGCCTGACTCATACTTCATAACTGAGTATGCGCCCTGACCTGAAATCATAAAGGTTACACTCTTCATACCACCGATACCGATTTCTTCACACTCCATAGTCTCTACCTTCCAGCGTCTGCCTTCTGCGTAGTGCACATACATACGATAAACCTCGGCTGCAAAAAGCGCTGCCTCATCTCCACCGGCACCCGCACGAATCTCCACGATAACGTTCTTATCATCGTTAGGGTCCTTAGGTAAGAGAAGAATCTTTAACTCCTGCTCAAGCTCTTCGATACGCTTCTTTGCATCGTTAAGCTCTTCCTTAAGCATCTCTCTCATATCATCGTCACTCTCTGACTCTAATAAAGAAAGTGAATCCTCTACTGTTTCCTTGCACTTCTTGTACTCTTTATAAGCATCTACCAATGGAGTAAGATTGCTCTGCTCCTTCATCAATGCTCTAAATCTTGTCTGATTTTCTGTTACATTCGGTTCATTTAATTCACCCATGATTTCTTCATAACGAATCAATAAATCTTCTAACTTATCAAACATCTTAATTCCTTACCTTTCTATAAAATCTGTTCTATCTCACCAAATCCTATGTCGGCATCCATTTGCCTAATACGACTCTGTCAAGTCCTGCATAATCCTTCATGACCTTCACATCCTTGAAGCCTTTTGCCTGCATCAATTCACTTACAGCCTCACCCTGGTCATAACCGATTTCAAAATACAGCCTTGCACCATTATACAGATAATCTGTGGATTTTTCCACTATCTTTCGATAAAAATATAATCCGTCCTCCATACCGTCCAATGCCTGCATCGGCTCATGCTCCCGTACCTCCGGCATCAAGGTCTCGATTTCCTTCGTTGCGATATAGGGAGGATTCGATATCAATATATCAAACTTCCCATGTACCTGCTCAAACAAGTCACTCTGTATAAAGTCTGCCTTAAGCCCAAGTCTGGTCGCATTCTCTCTTGCAACAGCAAGTGCCTCCTCGGAAATGTCCACTCCGACTCCTTCACACTCATTACTATACTTCAACAAACTAAGTAATATGCAGCCGGAACCCGTACACATATCCAGAATACGCATCCCATCGTGGAGATGACGCATTGCTTCTTCTACCAATATCTCTGTATCCTGCCTCGGAATCAAAGTATGTTCATTCACACGAAACGAAAGTCCCATGAACTCCTGCTCACCTGTAATGTGCTGCAAAGGAATCCTCTCGGCACGCTTATTTATCACTGCCTTATAGAACTCTTCCTCCATAGCATTGCGCTGGCTGTCTCCATGAACCAGAAGTGTATTCCTGTCTGTATGGCAAATATACTCTAATAATAACCTGGCATCCAACGCAGCCTCTTCAATGCCTACTGCACTCAGCTGTTCCACGCCGTAGTTGTATAACTCTCTGTATGTCATGTTCTATCCCTTATTCTTGTGAACTCTGCTGCATCCAGCTCTCGTCTATCTCGTAACCAAATGTATCTTTAATATATGCCTTCCAGTCAAAGATTGCCTCAACCGCCGCAATCGCAACCTCTATCATATCATCATCCGGCTCTTTGGTAGTCAGTCTCTGCATCCACATACCTGGTGCAGAAATAATTCTAACCAAGATATTATCACTTCTGCCTGCCAAACGGATAATCTCATAAGAAATACCCGCAATCACAGGAATCAAAGCCAATCTGATGACAAGCTTTAACAGCATGTGGTCAACTCTAATAAAGAAAAAGCAAATTACACTAATCATAACAACCAACAGCATAAAGCTTGTTCCACAACGCTTATGCAGTCTTGAGCTTCTTCTAACATCATCAACCGTAAGCGGTCTGCCCTTCTCAATACAATTAATGCACTTATGCTCTGCACCATGATACATATACAAACGTCTAATATCCTTCATCATGGTAATTGCCACCATATAAATTAGGAAAATCGCAATTCTGATAACGCCCTCCAAAATAGCAATCACACTTGCATTATGGATATACTTGCCAACAAAATCCGATACAAAGAATGGTAACAGCATAAACAATGCTACTGCTAAAATAACGGAAAATGCAACGGTCGCTCCCATCATAAAGTCATCTGCCTTGTCACCAAGAAGCTTTGTCAGCTTCTGCTCCGTCTTACTTGGTGCCTCTTCCTCTTCTTCAAAAAAAGATGCGGAGTACATGGTTATCTTCATACCAAGCACCAAAGAATCTACGAAATTAAATACACCTCTGACAAATGGAATCTTAGTCAGCTTACTGCCTCCGCATACTCCCTTGTACTCCTCAACATCAACATCTATCTCGCCGTTCGGCTTTCTAATCGCTACTGCGTATTTGTCCTTATTCTTCATCATAACGCCTTCCAGCACAGCCTGTCCGCCAATACCGGAATAACGGTTCTTCTTGTCTCTCTTTGCCATATAGCCCCTCCCGCTTTAACGAAAAATAAGGTTGAGATAAAATCTTACCTCAACCTTTTACGTTTCTTATTTGCTTTCTACGCCGTACTTCTTATTGAACTTATCAATACGTCCACGAGCTGCTGCAGCCTTCTGCTGACCTGTGTAGAATGGATGGCACTTTGAACAAATTTCAACGTGGATACTATCCTTTGTAGAACCAGTTGTAAATGTGTTACCCCAGTTACATGTTACAGTTACCTGATTGTAATTTGGATGGATTCCTTCTCTCATGATTTTCACCTCTCTATATAAATCACATATTTTTTACTTAATCATAAACAGCTTATTCAGTATAACATAGCACTTTTGTGTTTGCAAGTACTTTTTTCGACTTAATTGAAACAAAATTAAAATTCATTCTGCCTCAGCATTCACAACGTCACTTCTAAAATACTCTTACACTGCTATCTTATATAAGCTTCGTCTTCTTCACTGTATTCACAAACTCAGTATTATTCTTCGTCTTTGCAAAGATATCAAGAACACGGTCCACAGCTTCCTCTGACTTTAAGCCATTTAATGCTCTTCTAATCTGATTGATTGCCTCAAGCTCGTCTGCATTTAACAGTAAGTCCTCTCTTCTGGTGCCTGACTTCGGAATATCAATAGCAGGGAATACTCTGCGCTCTGAAAGCTTTCTGTCAAGTACCATTTCCATATTACCTGTTCCCTTGAACTCCTCGTATACCACATCATCCATCTTGGAACCTGTGTCTACAAGGGCTGTTGCAAGAATGGTAAGGCTTCCTCCCTCACGCATATTTCTTGCCGCTCCAAAGAAACGCTTCGGCATATGTAATGCTACCGGGTCAAGACCGCCTGACAAGGTTCTTCCACTTGGCGGAACAGTCAGGTTATACGCTCTTGTTAATCTTGTAATACTGTCTAACAGAATACATACATCCTTCTTATGCTCTACCAGTCTCTTGGCACGCTCGATAACCATCTCCGATACTCTCTTATGATGCTCAGGAAGCTCATCAAAGGTAGAGTAAATAACCTCAACATTTGGTCCTTCAATTGCCTCTCTGATATCTGTTACTTCCTCAGGACGCTCATCAATCAAAAGAATAATCAGATGCATATCCGGTGAATTCTTCTTAAGAGACTGTGCAACCTCCTTCAAAAGCGTAGTCTTACCTGCCTTAGGAGGAGAAACAATCATACCTCTCTGTCCCTTACCTACAGGGCTCATCAAATCCATAATACGCATCGCAACACTTGCACCCTCAGTCTCAAGACGAAGTCTCTGATTCGGGAAAATCGGTGTCATATCTTCAAAATTGTATCGCTTTGATGCAAGCTCAGGTGGCAATCCGTTAATTCTCTTTACATATAATAAAGCACTAAACTTCTCATTCTGTGTCTTAACTCTTGTGTTACCCTCGACAATATCTCCAGTCTTCATATTAAATCTGCGAATCTGACTTGGTGCAACATAGACATCATTCTCTCCTGGAAGAAAATTCTCACAACGAATAAAGCCAAATCCATCAGGCATAACCTCCAAAATACCATTGGCAAGTATTCCGCTGTCAAGCTCTGCCGGGAACTTATCCTCCGGCCTTTCTTCTTTCTGCTCGCCCGGTGCTCTCATTACTGCTCTTGGTGTCACATCCTTACCTACTGCCTTATCCTTCTCGTCCTCTTGAAGCATTGCTTCTACAAGCTCTGACTTTTTCATGGTTGATGTACCTTTTAAGCCTCTAGATTTTGCTATTGCACGCAAATCAGTAAGGGGCAAAGATTCATACTTTTCTCTCATACTTTTCCTCCATCTATGAAATATGAAATTAACATTAAAAATTCGGGATATCTAAATACGAAATGTATATTCGACTAAATTGAATTTATATGAACATTTTCATTCGCATACAGTATACACCATTTTTCTATAAATAGGAAGAAGAATTTATTGCGAAGTAAGGTAATTTAATATATGATTGTTATGGTTAGATTCAGAAAGGATGATGAATAATTATGACACTTCAGGAAAAAGCATTAGAACTTCATGAAACATGGAACGGAAAACTTGAAACAGTTTCCAAAACACCTGTAAAGTCAAGAGAAGCGCTTTCTCTTGCTTACACTCCGGGTGTAGCAGAGCCTTGTAAGGTAATTGCTGCTGATAAGGAAGCTGCTTATAAATATACAATGAAATCCAATACTGTAGCAGTCATTTCTGACGGTAGTGCAGTTCTTGGACTTGGAAATATCGGTCCGCATGCTGCTATGCCTGTTATGGAAGGTAAGGCTGTATTATTCAAAGAATTTGGCGGTGTGAATGCCGTACCGATTTGTCTTGATACACAGGACACTGAAGAGATTATTAAGGCTGTTACATGGCTTGCACCTGCTTATGGCGGCATTAACTTAGAGGATATCAGCGCACCTCGCTGCTTTGAAATCGAAGAACGCCTTAAGGCTACTTTGGATATCCCTGTATTTCACGATGACCAGCACGGAACTGCTATCGTCGTTTTGGCAGGTATTATCAATGCACTTAAGGTTGTTGGCAAGCAGAAGGAGAACTGTAAGGTAGTTGTCAATGGTGCCGGAAGTGCAGGCGTTGCTATCACAAAGCTTCTCCTTACATATGGATTTACGAACATTATTATGTGTGACAAGGTAGGTATTATTTCAAAAACAACAGAGGGATTAAACTGGATGCAGGAAAAGATGGCTCAGGTTACCAATCCAAATCAGGAGACCGGTACTCTTGCCGACGCATTAAAGGGCGCTGACATCTTTGTAGGTGTATCTGCACCAAATATCGTTACTCCTGAGATGGTTTCTTCTATGGCTAAGGATTCTATCCTCTTTGCTATGGCAAATCCTACTCCCGAGATTATGCCTGATGTTGCAAAGGCTGCAGGCGCAAGAGTTGTCGGAACAGGACGAAGTGATTTCCCAAATCAGGTGAATAATGTCGTAGCATTCCCAGGTATCTTTAAGGGTGCTTTGGAGGGACGTGCGACTCAGATTACTGAAGAAATGAAGCTGGCTGCTGCCAATGCTATCGCAGGTCTTGTTCCTGAGGATGAATTAAACGAAGACAATATTATGCCGGAAGCATTTAATCCAAAGGTAGCTGAGCTTGTTGCAGAGGCTGTTAAGTCACACATTGTACGATAAGCAAAAGTCCAAATCAGAGATGCTTCATGAGCATTCATTCAAGAAGATGTAATTTAAGAAAGATTAACACTAATTGAAATCAATGAAAAAATTTTTATGGAATGACAAACCATATCACACCTTAGACTATGAATTAAAGTTAAGATATGGTGAGAAAATATATAAAATTGCAATTGACGCAGGTATGACCTGCCCCAACAGAGATGGTACCATCAGCAAGGGTGGCTGTATCTTCTGCAGCGAAGGCGGAAGCGGTGACTTTGCCAGTGACGGCACTTCACTGTGTAAGCATCCATCTGTCGCGCAGCAGTTAGAGGAAGGGAAAACCTATTTTCGTGATAAACAAATAGGTT
>JAZNMO010000133.1:0-6933 GCA_045579665.1 Lachnospiraceae bacterium | reverse complement strand
ATTTACGAAAAAGGACTAAAGAAGATGGCTAAAGCATGACGTAATGCTGTGGAAAGAAGAATGTCGGAAAGCCGTGTGAGGGAGAACCTCATGCACGGTTTGATGAGGGGCGGATGAAAATTTTCATCCGCCTACTCTACCGGATTTGTACAATGTTTGTTAAGTCAATTAGATTAACTTAAAAGCCTAAAAATGCATTTAGCTAAAATTAGCTTAATTAGTAAATTAAAAAGCAAAACCTTTATTTGCTAATGATATATTTTAGTTTTGACTAAAATATAGACAAAATGTATAGTTAACAAGGTTCAAAATAGTATAAAACGACAAAATGCATAAAAGATATTGCACCTCCTTGGCAAATATAGTAATATTTAATTAAGTTATGGTTGCTTAAATTAACTTAAATAATATAAGAGGTGGCTAAGTGAGAAAGAAAAAATGTGTAGCTTTGTTGACAGCGGTTACGCTTTTGTTAAGTGCCTGCGGTCAGAATAATGAAGCTAAATTAACTAAAGAAACAAATGAAGTAATTAACATAGTCGAAGAGGAATCGGTTCCGCTGGCTACCTACAGCTGGGAGGAAAGTATGTTATACGAAGCGGAAGAAGGAACATTGCTTGGTGGCGTATCTGTAAAGAACGGAACGGATACGACATATGTTGAGGGCTTCGCGCAGGATGGTGATGGCTTAGAGATTAAGATTCAAATAGAAGAAGCTGATTTCTACGATATAAATGTAATTAGTAAGAGTGCTGACGGTGGAAGCAAGGAGAATTATCTGTTAGTGGATGGAGCGTCCATGGGAACCGTTCAGGTAGAGGGAAGAGAGTTTACTGATTCCATATCGAGAAGAATATATATGGAAGCAGGAGAACATACAGTAACGATTATGAAGTACTGGGGCTGGATACAGGTAGATAAGCTTCGGGTGAAAAAGTCCGATGAGCTGGATTCTTCAAGATTTGAGATTGAACCTACATTGGTAAATCCGAATGCAACAGAGAATGCAAAGAGATTGATGACATATCTTTGTGATGTGTATGGAAAAGATATCCTGTCAGGTCAGTATTGTGATGGTGGAATGTTCGGACATGAGAATGCGACTATCTGGAAGACAACAGGTGGCAAATATCCGGCTATCTTAGGCTTGGATATGATTGAGTACTCACCCTCAAGAGCGGCGAATGGCAGTACATCACAGGCTGTAGAGTACGCAATCGACTATTGGGAGAAGGGTGGTATCGTAACCTTCTGCTGGCACTGGAATGCACCGGAGAAGTATTTGACTGGTGTTTGGTATTCAGGCTTCTATAAAGAGAATACCAATATTAATCTGGAAAAGATTATGAACGGTGAGGATGAAGAGGGATACAACCTTTTGATGGCAGATATTGATGCGATTGCACAACAGCTTTTAAGATTACAGGAAGCAGGTGTTCCGGTTCTTTGGAGGCCATTACATGAGGCAAGCGGCGGCTGGTTCTGGTGGGGCGCATCAGGAGCTGAGGCATACAAGGAGCTTTATGTATTGTTATATGACAAATTAACCAATGAATATGGATTAAATAATCTTATTTGGGTATGGAACGGGCAGGATAAGGACTGGTATCCGGGAGATGAATATGTAGATATCATCGGTGAGGATATTTACCCGGGCGAGAAGGTATATACTCCACAGACCTCTAAGTATTTGGATGTGCTTGATTACACAGAAGCCAAAAAGATGATTGTTCTTTCGGAGAATGGATGCTTATTTGATCCTGATTTGGCAATCAGAGATGGTGCAATGTGGGGCTACTTTGGTACGTGGGGCGGTGAGTTTGTTTCAACCTCAAAGGAGTTGTACCTATATTCAGAGCAGTATACCGAAGAGGCGATGCTTAAGAAGGTATATGAGCATGAACATGTAATTACACGAGATGAGTTACCGGATATTAAGAATTATCCGTTACGAGAGGAACAGCAATAGAAATAGAAAGGCAAGGTCGTTTATATGAAAGCAAAGCAGGTAACAGCATTGCTCTTTGCAACAGTCTTAATCGTAGATTCGCTGCCAATGAGTGGAGCGACAGTACAGGCTGCAACAGAGAAGACGCAAGAGGAATATGAGGATCTGGTTGGTACATATTCAATAGATGAAGGGATTCCTTCCTATAATGAGTATGCTTTGGAGCATCCGCAGGTATTTCCGGATAAGGAATATCGAATTTCGGCAGATTCCTACGTGAGATATGAAGAGGCGGGTGTGGCAACAGCTCCGGAGGTTTATGAGAATTACGAGGGTGTACCAAATGGTAAAGCATCCGTGCTTATCTCAGAAGAGGCGTTGATTGAGTATGATTTCACGATTGATACAGCAGGCTATTATGATATGTCGCTGGTGTATTATCCGATAGAGGGTAAGGCGTCCGAGATACAGCGTTCCTTCTTTATAGATGGAAAGATTCCATATGATGAGATGGCGTTGGTAGAGTTTAACCGCATCTGGAGCAATGAGGTTACAGAATTTGTGACAGATGAGAATGGAATTGTAGTAAAGAACTGGGAGAAGGATAATCAGGGAAATCAGGTAAGACCATATACGATAGAAACCCCTGAATGGGTAGAGGCTTATCTATATGATAGCAATGGCTATGTAGTAACTCCTCTGTCTGTATATCTGGAAGTAGGCGAGCACACCATGACGATTATGTCACAGAAGGAGCCGATGCTTCTGAGTGAAATCGTATTGAATAATAGTGCTGAGTTACAAGATTATGCAGCTGTAAAGAGTGCTAGAGATGCAGAGGGTGCAACGGCAACAAGTGGTGTGAATGTCAGAATAGAGGCTGAGAATACCAATAAGACATCATCTCAGATGCTTTATCCAAGACAGGACCAGTCATCGCCGGCAGTTTATCCTTCCAGCCCAAAGGTTCTGTTGAATAACACAATTGGCGGAACTTCATGGCAGAATGCAGGACAGTGGATTGAATGGGAATTTGAAGTGCCTGAAAGTGGATATTATAACGTCTCTACTTATTGTAAGCAGAACTTTGTAAGAGGTATTGAGGTATGTAGAAGAATTACCATTGATGGCGAAGTTCCTTTTGAAGAATTTAGTGATTATGGATTTGCTTATCAGCAGTCATGGAGAGAAGAGGTTCTTGCAGATCATGAGGGCAATCCGTATGACATTTACTTAGAAGCAGGAAAGCATACGCTTCGTATGGAGGTTGTACTTGGTGATATGGCAGATATTATCAGTCAGGTACAGTCCTGTGTACAGCAGTTAAATGCAATCTATCGTTCGGTGCTTTATATTACAGGCGTTTCACCGGATAAGTACCGTGATTATCAGATTGAGGCAAATCTTCCGAATCTGGAAGGACAGCTGATTGCAGTAAGAGAAGACTTACAGGTAGCTGTAGATGCATTGAAGGTAACAGCAGGAACAAACAGTGATAAGCTTACTGTTTTGAATACAATGAACGACCAGCTTGATGAGCTGATTGAGGATCAAGAGAGATTTACAGAAGTTATTTCCTCCTACAAAACAAATGTCAGAGCCTGTGGTAACTGGATTACTCAGGTTCTGGCACAACCGTTACAGTTAGACCGAATCAATATCTATTCAGCAGATAACAGACCTGAAGTAGAAAAGGACGGCTGGCTGGCAGCGGCAGGATATGAGATACAGAGATTATTTTATTCCTTCATCGTTGATTACAACCAGATTGGTAATGTAGTAGAGGATGAGGAAACTGCATTAACACTTTGGGTTGGTACGGGACGCGATCAGGCAAATGTTATTAAGTCATTGATTGATGAGCGATTCACCAACGAAACAGGTATTAGTGTAAATGTGCAGCTGGTAGATATGAATACACTTCTTCGTGCAACACTTGCAGGAGAAGGACCTGATATTGCGATTCAGGTTGCCAATACCAATGGTATTGCGGGTGCAGTGTTAAATACAGGTAATGATACACCTGTTAACTATGGTCTTCGAAATGCAGTATTGGATTTGGCACAGTTTGATGATTATGAAGAGGTAACCAAGCGTTTCTCTGAGAGCGCACTTGTACCGTTTAGCTTTGACGGTGCAACCTATGCACTTCCTGAGACGCAGACCTTCCCGATGATGTTCTATCGTAAGGATATCCTGGCAGAGATTGGCTTAGAGGTTCCAACGACTTGGGATGAGGTTAAGGTAGCTATGACAGTATTAAGTAAGAACCAGATGGAGTTTGGTATGTTGCCGAATGAGCAGACCTTTGCAATGCTTCTCTTCCAGAATGGTGGAGAGTATTACTCAGAGAACGGAGACCGTTCTATGCTGGATTCGGATATCGCAGTAAGTACCTTTAAGGAATACTGTGAGTACTACACAGATTATAAGCTGGATAAGGCAACAAGCGTAGAGGAGAGATTCCGTACAGGAGAGTGTCCGATTATTATTTCGGATTACACAACTTATAATAACCTTCAGGTATCAGCACCTGATATTCAGGGATTATGGGAGTTTACTGTTGTTCCGGGTGTAGAGATGGAAGATGGAAGCATCAATCATGCAACAGGAAGTACAGGTCTTGCAGACTTTATCATGGCAGATACAGAGTATCCCGAGGAGTGCTGGGAGTTCCTTAAGTGGTGGACCAGTGCAGATATCCAGACGATATACGGACGTGAGATGGAGAGCTTGATGGGGGCCAGTGCAAGAGTTGCAACAGCAAATCTTGAGGCATTTAGTAATCTGTCTTGGCCGGTAAATGATTATAAGGCAATCGTAGAGCAGTTTGAGCAGGTACAGGGTATTCCACAGGTACCGGGCGGATATTATTCATGGAGAAATGTGAACAATGCCTTCTATACAATTACAACCCCGGCATCAGATACGGGGCACGATATGACAGCGACACCAAGAGAAGAGCTGATGGATAAGGTATTGTATATCAATGCTGAGATTGATTATAAGAGAGAAGAATTTGGTTTGCCTTTGGCAGACGATAAGATTTTAGAGTAAGGAGGGAAGCTAAGTGATGGCAAAAGCAAAGAAAGAAGCGGCAGGCTTGTCAACGATGACAGAAGTGGAGCAGATTGCCGCAAAGCAAAGAAAATTATCTTATCAGATAGCAAGAAACAAAGCTTCCTATATGATGTTGGCACCGTATTTTATCCTGTTTTTCTTTTTCACAGTATTACCGGTACTGATGTCAGTTTGTTTAAGTTTTACACACTTTAATATGTTGGAGATGCCGACCTTTGTGGGTTGGAAGAATTATATCAAGTTATTCCTTGAGGATGATATCTTTATGATATCCCTCAAGAATACGTTGATTTTTGCAGTTGTAACAGGCCCAATCAGTTATTTACTTTGTTTGTTGTTTGCATGGATTATCAATGAGTTTAAAGGAAAGCTTAGAGCATTTCTTACATTGATTTTCTATGCACCCTCCATTTGTGGTAATGCCTATATGGTATGGAACCTGATTTTAACAGGTGACAGATATGGTTACTTAAATGGTCTTTTGTTAAAGCTTGATATCTTAAATGAGCCAAAGCTTTGGATGCAGACAGAGAAATATATACTTCCGGTGTTAATCGTAGTTCAGCTGTGGTTATCGCTTGGTACCGGCTTCCTTTCATTTATTGCTGGTCTTCAGACGGTAGATAAGAGCTTATATGAGGCCGCAGCCTTGGATGGTGTTAAGAACCGTTGGCAGGAGCTATGGCATGTAACCTTACCTGCCATGAAGCCCCAGTTAATGTTCGGTGCGGTTATGCAGATTACACAGTCCTTTGCGGTGGCAGATATCTCGATTAACTTAGCAGGTAACCCATCTGTAAATTATGCAGGTGCAACCGTTGTAACACATCTTTTGGACTACGGTTCTACAAGATTTGATATGGGTTATGCATCAGCGATAGCAACGATTCTGTTCCTATTAATGGTAGGAACCAATAAATTAGTACAGAAGCTTCTTGGAAGGGTAGGTGAATAGCATGGCAGGAAAGCCGAAGAGACGTCTTTTTAAGAGAAAGCAGAAGCAGTTAAATCGTTCCATGGCAGGTAATACCTTGTTATTTACCTTGATGATTATATGTGGAGTATTTATGGCATTGCCATTGGTTATGATTATAAACAATGCTTTGAAGCCATTGGATGAAATCTATCAGTTTCCACCAAAGATATTTGTTAGAAATCCTACATTAGAGAATTTCACAGATTTGTTTACCTTGATGAATGATACATGGGTACCGTTTTCGAGATATCTTCTGAATACACTTATTATCACGGGCGGAGGTATGGTAGGACACGTAATTGTGGCTTCCCTTGCAGCGTATCCGCTGGCAAAGCATAGATTCCCCGGTAAGAGTATTCTGTTTAGCATGGTAGTGTTATCCATGATGTTCTCTTGGACGGTAACACAGATTCCACAGTATACGATTATTTCCTGGTTGGGAATCAATAATACCTATGCAGCACTGATTCTTCCGGCGTGGTCCTTTGGTATGGGACTTTATCTGATGAAGCAGTTTATGGAGCAGCTTCCTGATTCGCTGATGGAGTCAGCAAGATTAGACGGTGCCAATGAATGGCAGATTTTCTGGAAAATTGTAATGCCGAATGTTAAGCCGGCATGGCTGACACTGGCAATCTTCCAGTTCCAGCAGATGTGGGGAAATACAGGAAGCCTCTTCTTAAGAGATGAGGAATTAAAGCCTTTGCAGTTCGCACTACAGCAGATTACGGCAGGTGGTGTGGCAAGAGCGGGTGCGGCAGCAGCAGTTACATTTATTATTGCAGCAGTACCGATTACTTTCTTCCTGATTTGTCAGAGTAATGTCTTAGAGACAATGACAACCTCCGGTATGAAGGATTAAAGGGAGGATGAATGATGAAGAAAAGATTACATCAGCTTGCAGCACTGGTATTTGCAGGAGTGATTC
>JAZNMO010000132.1:0-18083 GCA_045579665.1 Lachnospiraceae bacterium | reverse complement strand
TACAGTCTTACTTAATTTAAAGTATATATCTTTGTTAAATCCTTGTCAATGCATTTTTGACATACATCCCTTACATAAAAAGGATAATTTTGAACATTTTAGATAATCCTTTGGCATTATATCTGTTTTAACGTACGAACGCAAGTAGATTTTTCTCAAATATAAGCGTTTAGCAATTGCAAAGAAATTCTGTTTTTTATATAATGATATGGATTATGTTTAAATGACCAATATTAATATAAAGAAAGGACAGGTTATTATGATTCTGTCATGCAGTAACATTAATAAAACATTTGTTGACAATCATGTCATTAAAAATGCTTCATTTCATATAGAAGATTATGAGAAGGCTGCTATCGTTGGTATTAATGGCGCGGGCAAGTCTACTCTTCTTAAAATCATTATCGGTAAGCTCCCGGCTGATGAGGGTCTTGTTACCTTTGCCAAGGATAAGAGCTTTGGCTATCTGGCACAGCACCAGTCTGTAGACAGTGCCAATACTATCTTTGACGAGCTTCTTACCGTGAAACAGGAGGTTCTGGACTTAGAGGCAGGCATCCGTCAGGCTGAGCACGATATGAAGGAATTAGAGGGCGATGCCTTAGAACAGCTTTTAAAGAAATATACCAGCATGACCCAGCGCTTTGAATCCATTAATGGCTATGCTTATAAGAGTGAAGTTACAGGTATCTTAAAGGGACTTGGCTTTACCGAGGAGGATTTTACCAAGAAGATTGACACACTCTCCGGTGGTCAGAAGACTCGTGTTGCACTAGGTAAGCTCTTATTGCAAAGTCCTGACCTTATTATGCTGGATGAGCCGACAAACCATTTGGATATGAACTCTATTGCATGGTTGGAGAATTATCTTTTGAATTATAAGGGTGCGGTTATCATCGTTTCTCACGACCGTTATTTCCTTGATAAGATTGCGACTAAGATAATTGAAATAGATAATGGTGAAGTAACTGCCTTCAAGGGTAACTACTCTCAGTATGCCAAGCAGAAGGAACAGCTTCGTATTGAGCGAATGAATGCTTACCTCAATCAGCAGCGCGAAATCAAGCATCAGGAAGAGGTTATAGAGAAGCTGAAATCATTTAACCGCGAGAAATCTATCAAGCGTGCAGAAAGCCGTGAGAAGATGCTGGATAAGATTGAGCGCCTTGATAAGCCATCAGAGGTTAAAGCGGATATGAAGCTACGTCTGACACCTCATAAATTAAGTGGTAATGATGTTCTGAGCGTTACAGGGCTTGCAAAGTCTTTTGGAAGCCTAGAGCTATTCTCTGATATTAACTTTGAAATCAAACGTGGCGAGCATGTCGCTATCATCGGTGATAACGGTACCGGTAAGACTACGATTCTCAAGATATTAAATGAGATTCTCCCTCCTGATAAGGGTACAATTAAGCTTGGTTCTAATGTAGAAATCGGCTACTACGACCAGGAACATCATGTGTTACATATGGACAAGACCTTGTTCGAGGAAATCAGTGACGATTATCCTCACCTGACCAATACAGAGATTCGTAATACTCTCGCCGCTTTTCTATTTACAGGCGAGGATGTATTTAAGAAGATTAGCTCCCTAAGCGGTGGTGAACGTGGTCGAGTTTCTCTTGCAAAGCTCATGCTTTCTGAGTCAAACTTCCTTATCCTCGACGAGCCAACGAACCACTTAGACATTACTTCAAAGGAAATCTTGGAAAATGCGTTGAATGCTTATGAGGGAACGATACTTTATGTATCACATGACCGTTACTTCATTAATAAGACAGCTTCACGCATTATGGATTTACACCATAAGGAATTGATTAATTATATCGGTAATTACGACTACTACTTAGAAAAACAGCAGATTCTTTCTCCTGAGGCTCCTGCTGCTACTGCAAAGACCGCTGTGGAAGAACCAACACAACAGAAGCTTGACTGGCAGCAACAAAAGGAACTGCAGGCAAAGCAGCGAAAGAAAGAAAATGACTTAAAGAAATGTGAAGACCGCATTTCTCTCCTAGAGGACAAAGGCAAGGCTCTTGATGAAGAGATGTCAAAGCCTGAGATTGCAACGAACAGTGTTAAGCTTCAGGAATTAGCAAATGAACGCGCTAAGATTGACGAAGAGCTTGAAGAGCTGTATGTGAAGTGGGAAGAGTTGTCGGAGTAAGATGATTGTATATTTATTCTACTAAAACAAATGGACTATGTTTCGCATAACATAGTCCATTTCATCTTTTCATAATTGTTTAAGTCAGTAGTATCCATAATGATATGATACAACTATATGTTTTTAGCAACCCAATCAAGCACATAATCAGCCACATCTTTTGGTGTTTTTCCGGTAATATCATACTTATCGAATGTAGTATCTTCAAGACTATCATGCTCCATAAAATAACGATTATAATCACAAGAACCTTTAATCCAGTTCTCATCCGCTATTCCTCTTCCCTCTCGCATACGCTTTATTAAAGCCTCTTCCTCACATACTAATGCAAGACAATTGATTTTACTAACATAGCGACTATTATAAGCCCTTGGCAAACGGTCTAAACACCCTGCCATTGTCCACAAAACCGGCTTACCTGACTGCATAATATCCTTTGACAGGCATATGATTGTTTCAATCCAGTCATTGCAGGACTCTTCATCCTCCCAGTTCACAAAGCCCGATAAGATATCTGCATCCAGCACTACAAAGTCTACATTTCTTCGCATAATATCAATAGCAGTCGTAGTCTTACCTACACCACTGCACCCTGTCAGAATAAATAATGGCATTAAACGAAATTCCCATTCATATCCACACTTCGGACAACGAATTACATTCCCTGTCACTTCCTTATCCCAATCATAGTTTCCACACTTTGAACATATTTCAATCATTTCAAAATCTCCTGTAATTTCCTTTTGTTCTCTTCTCCTGTTGTCCATAGAACAACATCCACCTTTTCTATCCCCAACTGGCGATACATTTCCAGTCGATGCATTCCATCGTTCAAACGAAATCTATCGTCGACATATTCAACAATTAACGGTGGTACATCCCAGCCTTCATAAATGTTTTTCATATTCTCTACAATCCAGAAAAAATATTCAATATCATTTTCTTTGGTAAGATATTCAGGTGCTCCTTCTTTTATATCCTTAAAACAAGATAAATCCAATTTTATTAATCCGAAATACTCTCTTTTTTCGAGTAGCAATCCATCTGCAAGCGCAAGATTCTTCCCATCATTTCTCAAAAACAATTGCAGCCACTCATCTATCTTTCCGTTATCATGATAGTATTTCGCCTGTGAAAGTGTTCCGTAATTCATAAGCCCTCCTCTGTCTTGTAATCTCATACATAACGATTGATGCCGCACAACTCACATTAAACGAGGAAGCATTCGCATGCTCATCCATTGGGATTGTGCATAATCTGTCACACAAGGCTTTATATGTTTTATTCAATCCCATTGTTTCATTTCCTACCATAAGCATTAAGGGCAAAGATAAATCCGCATGATCTATTGCGTCAGCTTGATGTGCTGTAGTCCCTATCAGTTTAAAATTAGGTTGCTGACTTTTGGCACCTTCAAGCAAATGGTTCAAAGTATTATTATCTGAAATCCTAATCACCTGAAGATTAAAAAATGAACCCATCGATGAGGAAATCACATCCGGGTCATATAAATCTACAGAATGTCCTGTTAATATAAGCAAATCCACACCAAACGCATCACAGGAACGAATCAAAGTGCCTAAATTACCCTTATTTGAAGGTCTGTCAAATAACACCATAAAGGTTGAATCTGTTATCTCCAAATTTTTAAGCATCTCTTTTTCTTCTCGCATTTCCACAATTGCCATTAGTTCCGATGTATCCGTTTTACCGCTTAACTCCCCTGCCAAATTGTTGAACAGACGATAATTTTCTTCCGTGCGTATGTCCCTGAGAATATCCTTTGCCCAATCAGATAAACCTTGTTCTCCATATATGAAGGATTTGATACGCCAGCCTTTTTCTATAGCTGCATTAATATTGCGAACTCCTTCAACAAAAAATTCTTTATGTTTATGTCTCTTATTTCGATTGTTTTTCAGAACCTCAATATGCTGGTATATATTATTTTTTACATGAATATCTATGGTCTTCATTGCGGCTTCCTCTTCCAGTTTAATATTCTTTATGTCAACCGTATTGTAAACCATCGTTTCAATAGTATATATGCATTCTTTATTTATAATCAAACTTTACATATTCATTATATTTTTGTTTGAAATCATCATAATCCGTTCTCAACGTAATCCAAATGATGACAGGAAACTCTTTTACATTCATTCGTACTAAGGCTTCATGCAACGGACTATTACAATTAATTTCAAATGTATCACTAAAATAGCTTATAATTAATGGCGGGACTTTCTCACCTGATGCTATTTTATCCATCCAGCACTTTGTTCTTTCCTCAAAAACTGTCTCATCCACACGCCACTTCATTCCCTCTTCCGGTCCCGAGCTTCTATGAAAGAGCTGCACCGGCATCATAATCGGCCCAACATAATAACGTTCTTCCAAATATAAGCCATCCGAAAATGCTTTATTCTTTCTCTCAAACAGTAAATAAGTATGTATCCACTCCTCTAAAAACCCTTGCTCATCATATTCCTTTGCCGAATCAATATGAGGATAAAAACGTAATTCACTGGTATGTTTCTTAGAATATACGATTTTCTTAATGGATTCTTCTGATAAAAAATATTCCTTGGAAAGTTCCTCTATCTTCATACCATATTGGAATTTATTAATAATCATTCGATTACGTTTTCTTAAATTTTGACGATACCCGGAGATTTCACCCCATGACTTCACATCAGATTCATTCTGCGGAACATACAAGCACTTACCTGCTGCATATTTTTTTACCTGCTCCAATAATTCTTTAGGCAGGACATCCTTTGCATTCAGATATTCCATTAGGTACCTCCGTCTAAAATACTACTATTTATAACATTCACTTCGCATAATTATATCACAAGCCAAGCTTGTAATCGACATTCGCCACACACTTATGCTCATTGTATCATAATGTTTTCATGAATACGAGCACTCTCAATTCTAATCTGAGAGTGCTCATACTTTTACCTATTTATGCCCACATCATTATTTACGAATGATTCCTTAAGCTGCACTGACAAAATATGACGCGTCGGCCAAAACTCATATAGATGCAGCGTTGTTACTTTGCCTTCAAATGACATAAACTCATTCATCACTATCGGAAGTGCTTTTAATACGACATTCGGCTCATCTATTATCATTGTCGTATGAGGAGTCCACCCAAAACCTTCGCCGAACTTTTCTTTCAGCTCTAGCAATTCCTTATTACTATCAGGTGCAACGAACAAAACATTTGAACCCCCGAATATACCAACATGATTGAAGGATATTTCAAAGGATAATTGTGTCTCACCTAGCTTTTGAAGCATTTCTTTTAGTTCCTCTTCTTTTTCTACCGGAAAGAAACCTAATGTTATATGCTGCGGAATGTTCTTGGTATGTCTTCCCAAAAAACCTTGCTCATATAATTTGTTTTGGATTCCAGCTAGATATTTTTCTGTTTCATCATCATATCCTGCCAGGACATATAAGGCCTTGTCTTGCATCAAATCACCTCGCTAACTATTCATTTCATCCAATAAATCTTCTATAAACTTTGAAACCGACATGCTTCCCAAATCCCCTCTATCACGACTTCTCACAGACACCTCTTCTGCGTCCACTTCCTTCTGACCAATGATAAGCATATATGGAACCTTATCAAGCTGTGCTTCTCGAATCTTATATCCGATTTTCTCTACCCGATAGTCAATTTCACATCTTAAACCTGCCTGCTTAAGCTCGTTTGCTACTTCGTCCGCATAATCATGAAACCGCTCTGCTATCGGCAAAATCTTAATCTGCACTGGTGATAACCACAGAGGGAACTTACCAGCGTAATGTTCAATCAATATACCAATAAATCTCTCAATCGAACCAAACAATACACGATGTATCATGATTGGACGATGCGCTTCCCCGTCAGAACCAATATAGGAAACATCAAATCGCTGAGGTAATTGGAAATCCAATTGAATCGTTCCACACTGCCATGTTCTGCCAATGGAATCCTTCAAATGAAAATCGAGCTTTGGTCCGTAAAATGCCCCGTCACCTTCGTTAATTGTATAAGATACGTTGATGGCATCCATTGCATTTCTAAGAGCATCTGTTGCAAGCTCCCACTCTTCATCCGTTCCAATGCTGTTCTCCGGTCTCGTAGACAGTTCAACAAAGTACTCAAATCCAAATTTGGCATAGACTT
The DNA here is from genome assembly GCA_045579665.1 of Lachnospiraceae bacterium. Lineage (GTDB taxonomy): Bacteria > Bacillota > Clostridia > Lachnospirales > Lachnospiraceae > COE1. Next base: position 11,733 of record JAZNMO010000132.1, on the reverse strand, counting down.
CATCAATCAGCCCTGCCACCTTCTGAATCTCTGCAATTACCTGCTCTTCCGTCATGAAAATATGCGCATCATCCTGCGTAAATGAACGAACACGCATCAAGCCATGCAGTGTTCCGGATTTTTCATTGCGATGAACAAGTCCAAGCTCACCTAATTTCATCGGAAGCTCCTTGTAAGACCTTGGCTGAGATTTATATACCAGCATGCCGCCCGGGCAGCTCATTGGCTTAATCGCATAATCAGCTTCATCCACTTTGAGCGTATACATGATATCACGATAGTGGTCCCAATGTCCTGATGTTTCCCAAAGACTGCGGTCAAGCATAATCGGCGTAGATATTTCCATATAACCTTCTCTGCGATGAATTCCTCTCCAGTAATCAATTAAAAGATTTTTTAATATCATTCCTTTTGGTAAGAATACAGGCAATCCCGGTCCCTGCTCAAAAATTGTAAACAATCCCAACTCTTTACCAAGCTTTCTGTGATCTCTGCGCTTTGCTTCTTCTATCATTTCTAAATATTCCTCAAGCTCCGATACCTTCGGGAAGGAAATGCCATATATTCTTGTAAGCATTTTATTCTTCTCATCACCACGCCAGTAAGCGCCTGCAATCGACAATAGCTTAAATGCCTTGATATGACACGTATTTGAAATATGCGGTCCTGCACAGAACTCTGCATATTCTCCCTGCTGGTAGAAAGAAATCACTTCATTCTCAGGAAGATTTTCAATCATCTCCAATTTATAGCTCTCATTACGCTCCTGCATATATGCAATTGCATCTTCCCTTCCCATCTCATACACTCGCAATGTAAGTGCTTCCTTTACGATTTTCTTCATTTCCTCTTCTACTTGCTTCAAGTGCTCATCTCCAAAGGCAAAAGAAAATTCAAAATCATAATAGAAGCCCTGACCAATCGCCGGCCCAATCGCGCATTTTGCGTCAGGATAAAGTCTCTTGACTGCCTGCGCCAACACATGCGCTGATGTATGCCAAAATGCCTCCTTCACCCATGCCTCTTCAAAACTACCTTCTTGCATTTCGTTGTTTCTGCTAATTACTTTCATTCTTATGCTCCTTTCTCGCATGTTCCTACATGCCTAAACCAATAGGTTAATAAAGTTTTCTAACATAAGAAAAGCACCCCGTGACAGCATTCTTCATGCTTATCAAAGGGTGCAATAATTGCACGGTTCCACCTTACTTTTCACTTCAGATTCTAACAAATCCTATCCTTTAACGCAGGCATACGGTAACACTTAACAATTTATCATCTTAGGCGTTACAGCTCTGGAATGGTTTTCATTTATCTTCTTTCATAAAGGGCTTCCACCAACACGCCCTTCTCTCTGGATGCTTCCAACAAACTACTTTTTCCGTCTTCGCTTTTCCTATGTTATTAATGAAATTATAATACAATTTGAGAAGATGTCAAGCAAATATATTGTAAAAATTCGGCTTATCACTATTACCTATTTCACAACACAAAACATTCCCTTGGATAATCGGAACAGTACTATCATAATAGTCTAACATTCCTTGTGACAATGCATGCTTTACTGCCGATAATATTGCACCATGCGCCACAATCAAAATACACTTTTCATCGTCAGAAATATATTTATCTATCGCACATTTGGCCCTTTTGCAAACGTCTTCGACACTTTCAGCACCATATTTTTCATCATCTAAATTAATATTTTTATTCCAAATTAGTCCCTCTGCCAATCCAAAACTTCGTTCCACAAAATCAGCATCATAAATAATTGCTCTTTCATATCTTATTTTTTCGGCAATTATTCTTGCACTTTCTTTTGCTCTATCTAGCGGACTTGATATAATACAATCCGCCCGAAAGTTGATACTATTTAAACGTTCACCAATATCTATCATCTGTCTTTCACCATTGGCATTCATCGGAATATCTCTACGGCCTTGCAATCTTCCCTCAACATTCCACACAGTTTGTCCATGTCTCACTAAATATATCTTCATAAATCTCCTTAAAAATTCACATATTACTCAATATGTAATCTATAATATGACGCTTCAAATATCTCACTTCCATCTGGTTGTATTTCTATTTTCATTTTAGCCTCTCTAATATAAATTTTCTTCCTTTACAATAACCATATTACATCTGCCCCACGCTTCATTTTGAAATACAAATGCCTTTTCTACAAGACTTCTCTCTCGAAAGCCTACCTTTTCATAGCATTTCTTAGCTCCGATGTTTTCAGGGAATACATTCAACTGTACAGCTTTTGCTTTTTCGATTTCAAATGCATACTTTACTGCAAGACGAATCATTTCACAGCCATATCCTTTATTTCTCATGCTATTATCGATTACTACAAACTTTAACATTCCCTCATCTGTATCTAGATTAACAGAAAAACAAAAGAAGCCTATCGCATCGCCACTATCTGTTGTTGCAACAAAAGCATTGTCACGAAAACAATTGCCTATTTCTATTAAAAACTTATCAAAACTTTCTTTTGCAAGCGGGTAAGGAATTCGGTTCGCACACCATAAGGCATGAGAACGCTCATCTGTTATCCATTTTGAAATAATGTCAAAATCTTTGTCTAAATATGGTCGTATTCTCATATTTCCTACACTCCCTTATATGCTACAGCTGTAAATTCTCCCGGAATATTTTTATTTGTCCATGCAGGGTGTTCATCGAATCGCTCTAAAACAAAACCACTTCTAATCATCGAATTAATAATTTCACTAATCGTATACTTTCTATAACTACATTTTGGCATCTGTTTTCTTATCTCATCATCATAGAAACGAGCATGAGCCATTTCTCCCTCAAATACATCCGTTGAAAAATAACTCATGGTATTCTGCTCAAACCCAAGAGCATCTGATATCTTGGTAAATGGATGGAAATCACTACAGATTATCTTTTCACCTTTCTTTAATAAGGCATACATAATCTGCATAAACTCATCAATATCATGAAAATAATGCAACACGCCACCTTCGATAAAAACAACATCAAAGTATCCTTCATATGCTCCTCCAACAAAAAACCATTCCTCGCGTTATGTAAACAAGATTATACTGCTTTAAGTTATGCTTAGCAAGCTCCCATACAAACATCCTGCTAAAATATTCACAATACAGAGCTATCAGCAAAAATCTCCCTCTGCTCCGTATTCTTTCTCTCGACATAAATTAAAATACGGAGCTACAAGCAAAATTCTCCCTCTGCTCCGTATTCTTTCTCTTGTCATAAATTATAATACGGAGCTACAAGCAAAATTCTCTCTCTACTCCGTATTCTACCTCTCGTCATAAATTAAAATACGGAGGCACAAACAAAACCAACGCTACGCTCCGTAAACCAATCATACTAAGCACAAAACATTAAATCCTTGCGATATGTTCCAAGTTTTTTCACACAATGATTGTATAAGATTTATCATGAAGCATCCACACGAAGTAATACATGACATATTAAAAAAATATCCCCCTGTAGAATAGACCCACCAAGCTCACACAAAAAGACCACACACCCAAATAGGTGCATGGTCCTAATATTACATTGCGTCGTATGTTGCTCTGATTGCCTTGATGAAGTCTGCGCTGTTTAATACAGTTACATCCTTCAAAGAAGTAATCGCTGCAAGGTCCTTTGTCATCTTACCATCTTCGATTGTCTTTACAGTAGCTGCTTCAAGCTTATCAGCGAACTCACAAAGTGCTGCGATGTTGTCAAGCTCTCCACGCTTTCTTAATGCACCGGTCCAAGCAAAGATAGTTGCTACTGAGTTAGTAGATGTCTCTTCGCCCTTTAAGTGCTTGTAGTAATGTCTCTGAACTGTTCCGTGAGCTGCCTCGTACTCATATACACCGGAAGGTGATACTAATACGGAAGTCATCATTGCAAGTGAACCAAATGCAGAGCTTACCATATCACTCATAACGTCTCCATCGTAGTTCTTACAAGCCCAGATAAATCCGCCCTTATCCTTCATAACACGAGCTACAGCGTCATCAATTAATGTATAGAAATATGAAATACCTGCAGTCTTAAACTGCTCAGCGTACTCAGCATCATAAATCTCCTGGAAAATATCCTTGAAGTTATGGTCATATTTCTTAGAAATAGTATCCTTTGTCGCAAACCATAAATCCTGCTTTGTATCTAAAGCATACTTAAAGCATGCATGTGCAAAGCTTGTGATAGAAGCATCTGTATTATGAATACCCTGTAAAATGCCAGGTGCCTTGAAGTTATGGATTAACTCTCTAACCTCTGTTCCGTCCTCAGCTGTAAATACAAGCTCAGCCTTACCCGGCTTATCAACCTTAATCTCTGTATTCTTATATACATCACCATATGCATGTCTTGCTAATGTGATTGGCTTCTCCCAGTTCTTCACACATGGTTCGATACCCTTAACAATGATTGGTGCTCTAAATACTGTACCGTCAAGCATAGCTCTGATTGTACCGTTAGGACTCTTCCACATCTCCTTAAGGTTATACTCTGTCATTCTTGCAGCGTTTGGTGTGATAGTTGCACACTTAACAGCTACACCGTACTTCATAGTAGCCTCTGCCGAATCAACTGTTACCTGGTCATTTGTCTCGTTACGATACTCAAGACCAAGGTCATAATATTCTGACTTCAAGTCAACGTAAGGAAGGATTAACTCGTCCTTAATCATCTTCCATAAAATTCTGGTCATCTCGTCGCCATCCATCTCAACGAGTGGAGTGGTCATCTGAATCTTTTCCATAATAAGCCTCCTAATTATCCTGTGTTTGGTCACCCAAACCGCATTTTACCATATTTCTATATGCGTTGCAAATATGTGCATCCGCAAGCTTCTCAGCCTTAGCAGCATCGCCCTCACGAATTGCATCTACTATTGCCTTATGCTCGGCAACCGCTTCCTTGCTTCGCTCCATATCTGAAAGTGTCTTCTGACGCTCTCTTTGCACATAATGATGGAAGTCCTTCAACAAATGAAGAAGCTTCTTGCTCTGACATGCATCATATAACAGCTGATGAAAACGATTATCCAACTCAATCAACTGCTCTGCATGTCCCTTTGCCAAATGAAACTCACTCAGCATAATAATCTCTTCCAGCTCATCGAGCTGTTCCTTGGTAATTCGCTCTGTGGCTCTTCTGGCACACAAGCCCTCTAACAATTCTCTTATCTCGTAGATTTCTGCAACATCGGATGAAGTGATTCCTGTTACATATGCACCCTTATTAGGCACAATATGTATCAGTCCTTCCAGCTCCAACTGACGAAAAGCCTCTCTGACAGGAGTTCTGCTCACTCCCAGCTCTTCGCCAATCGTAGCCTCCTTAAGCTCATCATTTGCATGATATCTGCCATTTAAAATATCTTCTCTAACCTTACGGAATACACGTCCGCGAAGGGAATACTTATCAGAGGTATCATGATTTACATCATATTCACTCATACAAAATCTCCATTCGACTCTCTAGGCATTCAAACACAAAATTAGTTCTCTTCCTTAACAAGCTTCACGCCAAGCTTATCGCAGCCTTCACTGATAACTGCTAATAACTCTTCATCTGTTAATACGGTTACACGTCCGCCTTCATACTCTTCATCAACCCACTTCTTAATGTAAGCTACAAGCTCAGAGCTCTTATTAATCTTCTGTTCCTCAGGAAGCTTGAAGTATGTATTAATCCAATGTGCAATACCTGCAAGACCGGATGTATTGGAAATCGCACATAATACAGGTCTGTTCAGGAACTTCTCTGTATCAAAGATATTGTAAATCTCTTCATTCTTTAATAAGCCATCTGCATGGATACCGGCTCTTGTAACATTAAAGTTCTTACCTACGAAAGGTGTTCTTGAAGGAAGATGATATCCAATCTCCTTCTCATAGTACTCAGCAAGCTCTGTAATTACTGTTGTATCCATACCATTCAAATCACCCTTTAACTGTGCATACTCAAATACCATAGCCTCAAGTGGTGTATTACCTGTACGCTCACCAATACCAAAGAGTGATGTATTAACACCTGAACATCCGTATAACCATGCTGTTGTTGAGTTAGAAACAGCCTTATAGAAGTCATTATGTCCATGCCACTCAATCCACTCACTTGGTACACCTGCGTGTACGTTGATTGCATAGATAATACCCTGTACGCTTCGCGGAATAACTGCACCTGGGAAATTAACACCATATCCCATAGTATCGCAGGCACGAACTACGATAGGAAGCTTATACTGCTGTGAAAGCTTCATCAACTCAGCACAGAATGGAACTACATAACCGTAGATATCTGCTCTTGTGATATCCTCTAAATGACATCTTACGCTGATGCCCTCCTCAAGACAGTCACGAACTACTGATAAGTAGTGCTCCATAGCCTGCTTTCTTGTCATCTTGAGCTTTAAGAAAATGTGATAATCCGAACAGCTTACCAAGATACCTGTCTGCTTCATGCCGATTTCCTTAACCAGCTTGAAATCTTCCTTACTGGCACGAATCCATGAAGTAACCTCAGGGAACTGATAACCACGCTCCATACACTTATAAACCGCATCTCTATCCTTCTTACTATATAAGAAGAACTCACTCTGACGAATCATACCATTTGGTCCGCCAAGTTTATGTAAGTAATCAAAGATTGTTACAATCTGCTCTGTAGAATATGGTGCTCTTGACTGCTGACCATCTCTAAAGGTAGTATCTGTAATCCAGATATTCTTAGGCATATTGTGAGGTACTACTCTATCATTAAAAGGAATCTTCGGAATCTCATCATATGGGAACATATTACGGAATGCGTTTGGCTTCTCAACATCCTGTAATGTATACATATGCTCTTCAATCTGAAGAAGATTATTCTTCTGATTCATGGTGACCGGTCGATTTTCAAAATATTCCTTATTTTCCATTGTTAACTCTCCTTTGGAATATGCATAAACATGCATATGTTTTTGTTTCTCTGTATTTATGTATCATTGTATACAATTATACCGAAGCTGTCAACGCAAATATACATAAAAATGTAAATTTATTCCATAATGCCTTAAAAATGCGTAAAATAGATATTTTATTGCCCTATCACAGAAAGAAACTTATGTATATCCAGCATCCCTGCGCCTTGTATACACCATTTATCGCCAAGGTCTCTTGCGGATAACAATAAGTTTCTCTTTAAATCTTCATTCGTAATTTGTGGATATTTTTGCACTCCTAATGCCAAGGCTCCACTTACAATCGGTGTTGCCATAGATGTTCCGCTTTTATCAATGTATGCATGATATAACTGTTGTCTGCGACTTTGAATCCTATGGCAGCAGGACATGATTTGTGTTCCCGGTGCTACAATATCCGGCTTCTTTAACGCAGACTTTCCAAGAAAAATACCTTCCATCACATTTGCCGGACCTCTTCCGGAATACTCCATGCAGTTCTTGCCATCACGTCCCTTGAATCCTTCATCATGACAGCCTACGCAGATACAATGCGGCGACACTCCCAAAGGTGATACAGACATACTGTCAGGTCCTCTGTTCCCTGCCGCAACAACTGTAATAATATTCTCTTTCCATAAATGCTCCATCATCTGTAACAACTGCTGATATTCAGACAGCTTCCATGACTGCTCTGTTCCCATCTCAATTGAAATATTAATGATTCTAACGGGATAATATTTGCATAATGTAAGAACCCAATCCAATGCCTGCAAAAGCTTTGCCAAATCACCATTTCCTTTTTCATCCAAAACCTTTCCGCATATGAGACCGCACTCAGGTGCAATCCCCTGATATCGTCCCTTGGACAACCTTCCGCTTCCCGCCAATATACCACACACATGTGTGTAAGGTCCTTTCTACTCGCCTAAAACATCCTTAATATAAAATGCCATTTCATAGGGAAATCGCTTACTTGCTGTTTCAAGCTCTGTCCCCAACAACTCATATATCTTATGCATACGATAGTTCACTGTATTCTTATGGGTAAACATCTCCTGCGCCACTGCCTGAAGACTGCCTCCAAACTCCAAATAAAGCCGCAAGGTCTCCGCATAATTTCCCTGATGCTTCTTATCATAAGAAAGTAAAGGCTCCAACAGCTTATCATAGTACTCTCTAAGAATCCCTTCATCCTCTACATTATAGAAAATACTGTTCACACCCATCTCCCCATAGGAAACACTTCGCCTCTTCTGAATAATTGCCATACGGGTTGCCGCTCTTGCACGGATAAAACTTTTGTGGATATCTTCAAGTCCTGTTACGGTTGTTCCCTCTCCGATATGCACATTCATATCTGCCGCTCCCTTATTTTGCGAAGTGATAAATTCAAGAATCTGCTTTGCCTGCGTCTTATTGGCATCATTTAATATCAATATGTAATAGCCCTCTTCATCAAACAAACAATAAGAATATCCTTGACGCTCCAACATTGCCCGAACTCTGGATTCCATTTTTCTTAACATCATTAAATCATCATGCATTGATTCATTAATATACATAATGAATACCTTGAATTCTCCCTCTAAATGATAGGCACCCTTCAATATCTTACGTGGTGTTTCCAAATTCTCCGGTGTGCGGATTGCCTGCAAAAATGCTCTTGCATAGCGCTTCTCATTCTGTTCCTCTTCAAAAATACGCATGCAGAAATCTTTTACCATCTCCGAAACATAGACCTCCCAAGGTACTGTAATCAAAGGAAAATCATGGTCATCGCAGTAGTCAATAACTTCTCTTGGTACTTCCTTTATATATTTTCCCGTATTAATGATTAGGCCGCTACATCTCTTCTTTATCAGAAGCTCTATAATATGAATCAAAGCCTCCGCAGTCGGAAATCCGATTCCGAGCGTAACCGCAAGCTCATTTCCCCAGAAATTTTGTATAATGGTAGAATCTTCTATTACATGCACCCAGCTGATGGAACGCTGGTCACCTCTTTTACCCGCCAAAAGTTGTACTTTATATCTTGCCGAATCCTCTGATAACACATCTCTAACTGAAATACTCATAACAATCCCCCACCTTTCTATCGAGCTTTTGTCCGCTGTGCAAAGACATCTGTGTAATATAACCTTCTATTTTTATTATATCGCCATTCCTTTGTGCTGTCAGCACAATTTTGGGATATATTTTTGTGCTTATACAATATCGTTTTTATCTATATATGTGCTATCATAATATTAACAACACAAGATAACTGACAATTTCAAATACAAACTTATTCACACCCAATATGGGACACCAAAGAAATGGAGGAATGTTTTATGATGACATGTAACGATTATATTTTAACTCACAGCTATGATTCTTATAATAATGAAGCGATTCCTACATGGGCAAGGGAAGAAGGAATCCGCGATTACAGCAGCTTCCTTGAAAAGGTAAGTTCACATCCGATTTTGAATTTCTTACATAAACTTATTAAATAACAACTACAATTTCATATTGCATCAAAAAGGGAGAAACCCAAAAGGCTTCTCCCATTTTTTATGGAATAGGAAAGTGCTCGAAAAGTAGTGGAAGTTAAACAAGAATCAGCGAAGCTGATTCTTGCAGAGTGTTGCCGCCGGGCAACACTTTTTTATTCTGCCATTTGCATCAGTGATTCCAAATCACTTAGTGCCTGATACATCTCTCTCATAACCTCTATAAAAAGGTCCAATTCCCAACGTCCGTTTACATAGAAAACTAATAAATACGGTTCATCTCCTTCAGCATAGTTTTCTTCTTCAATGCCATCATAGGAAACCTTAACTTTATAAGCTTTTTCAACTGTATAGTTTACTATTTCTGAGTTTACAGTATTCACTTGTCCGGCTATAAACTGATTAAGCGCCTCTAATTCTTCTGTTTCCAACAGTACAGCATCATATACATCTACATTCTCTAATAACGAATAATAGCCTACTATACCCAGATTAGCTGTCGGGTCGTTTATCAATGCTTCGATTTGTACCTTATTCTCTGCCTCATTAAACGGAATGCCGTTTCCCAAGCAATACATTGCCTCCATGTTGGTATAGCTTAACAAATCATCAACCTTTAACTCCTGTGTTGCCAATATCCCTTTTTCGGCCAACTGCATTATCTCTTCTATTGTCATCTCAGATGACATATTCTCCTCTATAATATCTGTTTCCTGAATTTGTGTTACGGTTTCCTCTACTATTGTTGTCTCTTCTACAGTTTCTTCAATAACTGTTTGTACCTCTTCTTCAAGCATACTTTCGGCTATAACCGTTTGTGTCACCTCTTCTGTCGTGCTTTCAGCTATAACCGTTTGCGTAACCTCTTCCTGCACGCTTTCTGTTACCTCTTGCGCTTCGTCTTTGGCAGAACAACCGCTCACCAAAAGAACAGTACCTAATACCAAAAATAATAATTTCTTTTTCATTTTCTCCTCCTTCGTATACTACGCAATGTACTCACTTTTTTATAGGTTTCTTTATCTATAATTGCTTCATGACAATTCTCCACAATTAACCAAACTTCCTTGGGCTTATATCGTAACGTCTTGTCTTTAAAGCTTTTTCTCTCACTTTTGCCTTGAACCACCGCACCTGTATAGGTTTCATTTGAAAGAATCTTTTTAATCGTAGATGTACTCCAACCAACGTTAGAAATCCGTCCCAAGCGGACACTCGGTGTTGGAACTGATTGGGCATTTAATTCTTTCTGAATCTCTGTTACCCTCTTCCCATCCAAATACCACTGATAAATTTGACGCACCCACCTTGCCTCTTCTTCTACTATTTCCAACCGATGTGTGTTATCCTGTGCCTTTCGATAACCATAGGGTGTATATGCTCCCAGATACTCACCTATCTGCATCTTCCGCCGGTATACAGCACGTATGCTTTCTGATAAATCTTCACTATACCATTCATTCACTAACGCATTAATCTGTCTTGCTTTCTTCCCTGACTTCTGAAAGGTATCTACACCATCCACTACCCCGATAAACCGGATATTCATGCCCGGAAACAAATCATGCAGCAGATACTCCGTATGCTCCATATTTCTGGAAAGCCTTGACTGGGACTTTGCAAGAATGGTGGTAAAGCAATGATTTGCGGCATCTGCAAGCATCCGGGTAAAACCGGGTCTTTCCATGTAAAGTCCTGAATAATCATCATCACAATAATAGTCGTACACTTCATAGTCATGCGACTTTGCATATTGCAAGAGAATATTTTTCTGATTCTCTATACTTTTACTGGCTGAATCCTTATCCTTTTGGTCATCCTCCTTGCTTAAGCGGACGTAGATTGCTGCTTTTTCCATACTAGCAACCTCAGATAGTTTTCTATATTATATGTAATAAAACTGTCTATATTTCACAGCCAATGACTTAATTGACACGAAATCTTCCAAAAGGATATCACTCCAACTATTCTTGATTCTTTAATTATACCATAAAACCCATCTCTATTTTAAGGAATTTTCAAAAGACAGAATCGAAAAAAATCCAGGGTGAGAACCCAATGTCATTTAGTTAAGTTTAAAATCATTAAGTTAAGGTTTTAAGAAAAAATACCGTTCACTTTCTCAAAAAAGTGAGCGGTACTCTTTTTTTTATAACAATCTGCACAAGTCGAGTAGACTAATGCCTCACGACACTAGCCCCTCACAGAACCGTACGTGCGGCTTTCCCGCATACGGCTCCTCATAATAACATTCATTTCTAGAATAACTTAACATATATCTTCGGTTTC
>JAZNMO010000131.1:0-4341 GCA_045579665.1 Lachnospiraceae bacterium | reverse complement strand
CAACAGAATATGGAAGCGTGTATTATTGGTTGTCTGACATTTGGAATGAGGAAAAAGAAACTATTTTCTTTTTTCCGGGACTTACTGCTGACCATACAATGTTTGAAAGTCAGGTTGATTATTTTGGAGCGAAGTATAATCTGATTGTTTGGGATGCTCCATGTCATGGAACATCCAGACCCTACGAAAAATTTGATTTGGAGGATTCGACTAAAGTAATCATTAAAATAATGGAAGAAAATAAAGTTGAAAACATAATTTGCGTAGGACAGTCATTCGGTGGTTATCATATTCAGGCTTTGATTGCCAGATACCCGGAAAAAGTGAAGGCATTTGTGGGTATAGGAACATCTCCGTATGGAGAAAAATATTATTCGAAATCGGATATATTTTGGCTTAAACAGGTAGAATGGATGGGGATGTGTTATCCAATCAATCCGTTGAAAAGAGCTGCTGCGAAAGGGGCTACAAGAACGGAAATAGGGTATAAAAATATGATGGAAATGATAGAACCATACAGCAAAAGAGAGTATTGTCACTTAATGCAGATTGCATATAATGCTCTTTTGCAGGATAATAAGGATTTGAATATTTCATGTCCAGTACTGATTACGCATGGAGAATATGACAAAACAGGAAAGGTTCGATATTACTGTAAAATATGGCATGAGCAGACAAATTATCCATTACAAATAATAAAAGGTGCTGGACATAATGCAAATGTAGATAATCCGGAAGAAATGAATTTTATAATAAATGAGTTTATTGAAGAAAAGGTATTGTGTAGTTAAGGAAAGAAAAAATGCAGTATATTGAATTTGGAAAACAAAATGAAGAAGTGATTATTCTTTTGCATGGTGGAGGACTATCTTGGTGGAATTATCAAGAAGTCGCTGAATTGTTGCAAAAAAGGTATCATGTTATTCTTCCGATTTTGAATGGACATGCAGGGAGTGATAAGCATTTTCTTTCTATTGAAGATAATGCTAATGATATAATAACCTTTATTGATGGGCACTATGATGGAACAGTTTTAGCAATAGGTGGATTATCTTTAGGTGGACAAATATTAGTTGAAATGCTATCTCAGAGAAAAGATATCTGCAAATATGCCATTATAGAAAGTGCATTGGTTGTTCCGATGAAAATCACTCACAAGCTGATTCGTCCTATTTTTGGAATGAGTTATGGATTGATAAAGCAAAAATGGTTTTCAAAATTACAGTTTTACTTTTTGAAAATACGAAAAGAATTATATTGTCACTATTACGAAGATACTTGTAAAATCGGAAAATCAGACATGATTTCCTTTTTGGAAGCTAATTCAGATTATTACATGAATGAAAGTATAAACGATACAATTGCTCATACTTATATTATTGTTGGTAGCAAAGAACAAAGAAAGATGATAGTGTCAGCAAATATGCTACATAAGGCAATAAAAAATAGTCAAATGAAAATTATAGAAGGATATTATCATGGTGAAATGAGTATGAACCATGCAAAAGAATATGTGAATTTACTTGAGAAATTCATGGGTAAATCGGATGGAACAGAAAGGTTTGGATATGAAGAAAAAGATAAATTTTAAATTGTCTACTACACAGACAATTATGCTTAGTTTTTTCTTGGCAATACTTGTGGGGAGTGTATTACTTGCATTGCCGATTAGTTCGGCTAATGGCGAGGCAGTTTCATATATAGATGCCCTATTCACAGCAACAACATCAATATGCGTAACGGGGCTTGTTACACTTCCAACTGTTTCAACATGGAGTCTCTTTGGACAGGTTGTTATATTGATTTTAATACAAATTGGTGGGCTGGGTGTTATTACTATCATGTCAGGGTTTATGATCAGTCTGCATCGGAAAATGGGTATCAAAGACAGGATGTTAATTCAGGATGCATTTAATCTGAATACATTATCAGGGATTGTAAAGTTTATAAAAAAAGTTCTTGTTGGTACATTTGTTGTGGAAGGCACTGGAGCAATTCTGTATATGATAGTATTTGTGCCTGAGCACGGTGCAAAAGGAATATGGATATCTATATTTAATTCCATATCAGCGTTTTGTAATGCAGGAATTGATATCATATCCGAAAATAGTTTATGTGATTATGCATTAAATCCGATGATTAATATTGTAACGAGTGCATTAATTATTCTTGGTGGAATTGGATACATCGTCTGGTGGGATGTAATAAGAGTAATAAAAGATATGCGGAATAAAAAATTAAAATGCTTTTCAAATTTGACATTACACAGCAAGATAGCACTTTCTGCAACGGGAGTACTTATAGTTGTTGGAGCGGTGGTTTTCTTTATCTTTGAATATAATAATCCACTTACAATGAAGGATTATTCTTTATTTGACAAAATACAGGCTTCATTATTTCAATCTGTAACTACGAGGACTGCCGGATTTGCAACAATACCGCAACAGAATCTGACGAATGCCTCTGCTATTGTTTCGTTATTGTTGATGTTTATTGGTGGTTCCCCGGTAGGAACAGCAGGTGGAATTAAAACTGTTACAATTGCTGTGTTAATCTTTGCCGCATTTGGTACGATAAAGAACAAAGAAGATGTAGTACTTTTCCAGCGAACAATCCCGAAACAGACAGTTAGTAAAGCTGTTGCAGTGGTGTGTATGTCGTTTATGATTATGTTTATATCAACACTTCTTTTATCAGCAGTTACAAATGCGAATGCACTAGACATTGCTTATGAAACAGTAAGTGCAACAGCAACAGTAGGTCTTACAAGAAACTTGACTCCAATACTGAATATATGGGGCAAACTGATTGTTATTGTTACCATGTATCTGGGACGAGTTGGACCTATATCACTTGTGATTGCATTAAATACAACAAAAGAGAAAAAAAATATTATTAAGAACCCTACCGAGGAAATCAGTATTGGATAATCTATTGTGAAAGGATGAAAAAAATGAGCATAAATAAATCATATGCTGTATTTGGACTTGGCAGATATGGCAGGTCTGTTGCAAAAGAACTTGTGGAAAACGGAGCGGAGGTGCTTGCAGTTGATATGGATGAAGATATCGTGAATGCTGCAATAACTGAAATTCCATATTGTAAATGTGCCGATGTTACTGATGCAGAAGTAATTAAGCAGCTTGGTATTGCCAATGTTGATGTAGTAATAATCGCAATGGCAACAAATTTAGAAGCAAGTGTGATGGCAACCATGTTATGCAAGGAAATCGGAGTAAAAACGGTTATTACAAAATGTGCAAGTGAAATGAATTGTAAGATACTCAGTAAAGTAGGAGCAGACAGGATTGTTTTTCCGGAAAGTGAATCAGGAATCAGATTAGCCAAAAATCTTTTAAGCTCCGGTTTTGTTGATATTATAGAACTTTCAAAAGATGTTTCTATGGTAGAGCTTGAAGTGAAACCGGAATGGGAAGGTAAGAATCTGTTAGAATTAAATCTGAGAAAGAAGTATTCGATTAATGTTGTAGCCGTTATTCAGGACAAAAATATCTGTGTTAATATTGACCCGGAGAAGCCTTTGAAAAAGAATATGAAACTCATTGTGATTGCAAATACAACAAGACTGAGTAAATTAAAATAATGGCTATTTTGGAGGGTGAACAGATGAAAAAACAGAATGTTGGATTTGCATTTCTTTTGTTGGGAGTGATTTTTGCACTTGCCCCAATGCCCTTTTTCTGGTGGATTGGTGTTACATTGGGAATTAGTGGTTTAGTTGTTGTATTTAGTGGTGTTAAGGATGATTAGTTAGATAATTGAGATTTTAGTGAGGTGATTATGATGAACTCACATAGAAAGAAAATGCTTCCACCGATTGTGGTGTCGGTCATTATCATACTTTACTATGTTGTTTACTTTGGCATTTTAATAACACTGCTTGAGGGTATATGGAAATATGTTTTAGGTATTATTCCTCTTATTTTTTCGGCAGTAATGCTCAAGGTTTGCATAGAACGAATAAAAGAAATTAAGGAGGGCGAAGAGGATGATATTAGTGAATACTGATTACATTAGCGGAAAAGAACTGGAAATGTTGGGACTTGTAAAAGGTAGTACAATCCAATCAAAGCATGTTGGAAAGGACATTACGCAAAGTTTTAAAACTCTGGTAGGTGGAGAATTGACTGCCTATAATGAGATGATGAACGAAGCAAGAGCAATCGCCACCAAAAGAATGGTTGCGGAAGCTGAGGCACTTGGTGCAGATGCTATTGTGAATATTCGATATGCATCTTCTGCTATTATGCAGGGTGCCGCAGAGGTGATTTCATATGGTACGGCAGTAAAATTTGCTACTCAGTAAAGCGAATTTTAGCT
>JAZNMO010000130.1:0-10393 GCA_045579665.1 Lachnospiraceae bacterium | reverse complement strand
AAATAGAGTCTGTTTGTGTATCAGTCAGGCAAAGCGGGAACATCTCGACATTGCATTCGCATGCTCGATTCACAGCGCCTACGGCGCTTGCTCATCGAACGGCGTCGCCGTATACATCTATGCACGAATATGTCTGTTTGTGAGCAAGCTCCCACAAACTATTCGGCATAGATGTGCATGGCTCATGCAAACCCGAATTTGGTTAAACACTAATTTTCAGGGCAAATGAAAGCAAAAAGTGAGGATAGGGTTGAAAAAAATCGTGTGTTACAATATGATAACATAGATTAGTTATGGTAGTGAGAGTGTGATTTTTGGCATAATACGAGAAAGGTTTGAAGAGAAATGCGTGTGAAAAAGGCAAAGGGGCTTCTTGGTGTGATGGCAATGATGGCAGTGATGGCATTAGCAGGCTGTGGTAAGAAGGAAGAGTGCCCGTATGAGGAGTTTATTGTGGTAGATGTGTTTGACAATCAGGCGAATTTTCAAGGGATTCAGTCAGGCTGGTTTGCCAAGATAGTAAAAGAAAAGTTCAATATGGAGTTGAATATCATAGCACCCAATGTATCAGGAGGAGGAGATACCCTCTATGAGATGCGTGTTGCAGCGGGGAATTTAGGAGATTTGATATTGTGCGGTGCCAGTCAGGGAGAACTTCAGGATTTGGTAGATGCAGGATTGCTTTATGATATGGAAGCAAGCTTGCAGGGAAAGGAAATTATGAAGTATTCCTATGCAATACAGCATCTAAATGATACCATCCGGCAGGGTGGAATTTATGCCATACCGTCAGAGGTATCTGTGCAGTCGCCTCTAGAACCAAGCGAAGGAACTGAAACAGTATACGGACCTTATATACGTTGGGATTTGTATGCGAAGCTAGGGTATCCAAAGATGGAAACAGTAGAGGATTTGCTTCCGGTTCTTGCGCAGATGCAGGCATTAGAGCCTTTTAGTGAAACAGGAGAAAAGACCTATGCGTTTTCTTTCTTTAGTGATTGGGATAATAATATGATGAATTTCCTTAAGCAGCCTTGCTGTTTTTATGGATATGATGAATATGGCTTTGTGCTTTCTAAGGCAGATGGAAGTGACTATCAGGATATATTGCAGGAGGATTCTCTTTATTTGCGTATTTGTCATATGATGTTTGAAGCAAATCAGATGGGGCTAGTAGATCCGGCATCAAGAACGCAGAATTATGATGCATGTTTTAGTAAGTATCAGGATGGGGCAGTGCTATTTTCGCCATGGCCATGGCTGGGGCAGTCTGCCTATAATACCGCAGACAGAACTGCAAAGGGAAAAGGTTTTATGTTTGCACCGGTTGATGATTTACTGGTGTATTCACATGGCTGTAACCCTGAGGGGAATTTGCAGAATGTGATTGCGATAGGTTCACAGGCAGAGGACCCTGAGCGGTTAGTGGATTTTATTAACTGGTTATATTCCGCTGAGGGAATTAGTGTAAACGGTGCACAGCTTTCAGGCTCAACAGCCGGACCTGAAGGGCTGACATGGGAAATGCGGGAGGATGGACCTCATCTTACAGAGTTTGGTAAGCATGCATTGTTCCAGTCGGATGTAGAAGTTCCTGAGGCATGGGGCGGTGGTATTTGGGAATTTGGAACTTCGGCTTTGAATTTTAAACCGGTGGCTCAGTGTGAAAAGGATGAGAATGGCTATTATTACTGTTTCGATTTGTGGGATAGTGTACGTGATATGACCAATACGGCATTAAGTGAGGATTGGCAGAGAGTGATGCAGGCAGATACTACGATAGAGTATTTGCAGAGACATAATCAGATGATAGTTGCAACAGGTTGTGGTTATATTGCGCCTGAGGAATCTACGGAGTTGGCGTCCATTCGTAATCAGTGCAGCAGAGTAATAAAAGAAAACACATGGAATATGGTATTTGCTGAGGATGAAGAAGAGTACCAGGCTTTGCTGCAGGATATGCTGGATAAGGTGGAAAGCTATGGCTATGAGAAGATTCTTGCATACGACATGGAGAATGCTAAGGGGCAGAGTGAGGCAAGAAAGCAGGCAGTTGCAAATTATGACAGCCTGAAAAAGATACAGCAGGCAAGTGGAAATTGGAAATAGAGGAGATTGGAAATATGACACCAAAAAAGATTTTATACGGCGGTGATTACAACCCGGAGCAGTGGCCGGAAGAGGTATGGGAAGAGGATATGCGTATGTTTAAGCTAGCGCATATTGATACCGTAACCGTGAATGTATTTAGCTGGGCAAGTTTACAGCCTTCGGAGAATGTGTATGATTTTACGAAGCTTGATAAGATTATGAAGATGGCAAGAGATAATGGACTTAATGTATGTCTTGCAACATCGACAGCTGTGCATCCGGCATGGATGGCGAGAAAATATCCGGATGTACTTAGAACAGAGCACAACGGTACCAGACGTAAGTTTGGAAGCAGACACAATTCCTGCCCGAATAGTCCGACTTATCGTAAGTATTCTGTGGCACTTGCATCTAAGATTGCAGAGCGTTATCAGGATTTTGATAACATTGTGGCATGGCATGTTTCTAATGAGTATAGTGGAAACTGTTATTGTGAGAATTGCGAAAAGGCATTTCGCGTGTGGTTAAAGGAAAGATATCAGACAATTGAAGAACTAAACAGAGTGTGGAATCTGGCATTCTGGGGACATACCATGTATGACTGGGATGATGTAGTGGTTCCAAACCTTCAGTCTGAGGAGTGGTTCTGGGAATATACCAGAACTAATTTCCAAAGTATTTCCCTTGATTATCAGCGCTTCCAGTCGGAAAGTATTTTGGAGTGCTATAAGCTGGAGAGAGATGTATTAAAGGCAGTAACACCACAGCTTCCTGTAACAACCAATCTGATGGGATTCCATAAGCCGCTTGATTATCAGATGTGGGCGAAGGAAATGGATTTTGTCAGCTGGGATAATTATCCTGAGTGGAATGCATATCCTGCGCAGATTGCTATGTGTCATGATTTGATGAGAGGTTTGAAGCAAGGACAGGCATTCTGGTTAATGGAGCAGACACCGGGCGTAACAAACTGGCATCCGTACTGTTCGTTGAAGAGACCGGGTGTTATGAGACTTTGGAGTTATCAGGCAGTGGCACATGGCTCGGATACAGTTATGTTCTTCCAGATGAGAAGAAGTGTAGGTGCTTGTGAGAAATACCACAGTGCGGTGATTGAACATGTAGGTAATGAGAATACCAGAGTGTTCAGAGAGATTACGGCACTTGGTGAGGAGCTTGACAGACTTGGAGCAAAGACACTTGGTGCAAAGGCAAAGGCGAAGGTTGCTATTGTATTTGACTGGGATAACTGGTGGGCGGCTGAGTATTCGGCAGGTCCAAGTAAGCTGATTAACTATCATCAGGAGGTCACACAGTATTACAGAAGTCTTGCGGAGGCGAATATTCCTGTAGATATTATCGGCGTGACAGATGATTTGAGTGGATATGAATTGGTGATAGCACCATTGCTTTACATGTGTAAGGATGGCTTTGATGAGAAGATTAGAGGTTTTGTAAAGGCGGGCGGAAGCTTTGTGACAACTTATTTCAGCGGTTATGTTGAGGACCATGATTTGGTAGTATTGGGAGGCTATCCTGCAAGATTAAGAGATATCCTAGGTATTTGGGTAGAGGAAACAGATGCTATCGTAGAGGGACAGAGCAATCATTTCATATATGAAGGCGAAAGACATAGTGCGACGATTCTTTGTGATTTGATTCATTTAGAGGGGGCAGAGGCATTAAGTACTTATGAGGATGATTTCTATGCAGGAATGCCTGTGCTTACAAAGAATAAATTCGGAAGTGGAACGGCTTACTATGTTGCAACCCGTTCCGATAAGGCTTTTTATGATAATTTCCTCTTAGCGTTGTGTAAGGAAAAGGGCATTGAGGCTGTGATGACTGCACCGGAAGGAATCGAGGCGACTCTACGTGAGAATGAGAATGGTCAGTTTGTTTTCATCTTAAATCATAATGATGAAGCAACGGAAATTGAGGTTCCGTATAGTGGAAAGAATCTGTTGAATGATGCAGAGTATGAAGCGGGAGAGAAGTGCATGCTTGCTGCAAAGGATGTTATGATTATTGAAGTGAGTGGAGTGAAGTAAGTGGTGAATAGATTAATTACATTTATGAAAAAGGAGGCAGTGCTGACAATAGCACTGCTTCTGGCATTGGTTTCTGCTTTTGTTGTGAAGCCTAGTAAGGATTATATCGGATATATTGATTATCATGTTCTGGTATTGCTTTTTGCGTTGATGCTGGTGGTAGGAGGTTTCAAGAGTCTTGGGGTATTCAGACTGCTGGGAGAGAAGATGTGCAGTAGGGTGAAAAGTCTGCGAGGTTTGACCTTGGTGCTTATTTTTCTTTGCTTTTTTAGCAGTATGCTGATTACCAATGATGTTGCATTGATTACTTTTGTACCTTTTACGATTTCGGTATTTTGTATGATTGCCTGTGAGGATAAGCTGATACCTGTGATTGTATTGGAGACCATTGCAGCTAATCTTGGCAGTATGCTGACACCGATTGGCAATCCGCAAAATCTTTTGTTATTTTCTCTTAGTGGCATGGATGTAATACATTTTGTGCTACACATGCTTCCTTTAACTATTTTGTCATTGGTACTTATTTTGGTATGTGTTGCAGGATTAAAGAGTCAGCCGATTCAGATAACGCAGGAGTCGGACGAGCATCAGGGAATGGTGCTTAAGAATTATAGATTCTGGATTTATTTCGCATTATTCATGGTATGTATGGGGAACGTATTTCATTTATATTCCTATTGGGTAGTGCTTGGAGTGGTGGCGGTAGTTGTATTGGTACTGAACCGTTCCTTATTTGCAGAGGTGGATTATTCGCTGCTTCTTACCTTTGTAGGTTTCTTTGTCTTTATTGGGAATATGAAGCAGATAGATAGTGTAAATGAGCTTTTGATGCAGGCGATTTCCGGTAACGAGCTTTTGATGGGAATACTTGCAAGTCAGGTAATTAGTAATGTGCCTGCAGCAATGCTGCTGTCAGGATTTACTTCGGAGTATGGTGTATTGTTGTATGGGGTAAATATTGGTGGACTTGGTACTTTGATTGCATCTATGGCAAGTTTGATTTCCTATCGTTTTTTTGTAAAGGCATATCCGGAGCAGAAATCGAAGTATTTCAAACAGTTTACGGTATACAATGTGATTCTTCTTATAGTGATTACGTTAATTACAATTGTGGTGTTGTAAAGGGGAATTGGCGGTATATTTTGATTCAGACTCTACATATATATAAGTAGATAGCTATGCGGAGTGTGAATATGAAAAAAAGAATGTATAAAAAATGGTTGATGATTTTGTTTAGTGTTTGGCTTGTGGTTAGACCGATAAAAATAGTTATGGCTACAGAGGAGGAAGAGAATACGATACAAAATGATACAGGCTTGTCGCTATACGCCCAGGCTGCGGTCTTGATGGATGCAGACTCAGGGCGTATTTTATATGCCAAAAATGCAGACCGTCAGATGGCGATGGCAAGTACTACTAAGATTATGACTCTTATGGTAGCTTTGGAAAATGGTAATCCGGAGGATATGGTTACAGTATCAGCATATGCAGCCTCTCGTCCAAAGGTGAAGCTTTATATGAAGGAAGGAGAGCAGTATAGATTAGGTGATCTGTACTATGCCCTGATGCTTGAGTCGTACAATGATGTAGCGGTAGCAATTGCAGAGCATATCGGAGGATCTGTGGAAGGATTTGCAAGGCTGATGAATGAGAAGGCAAGAGAGCTTGGCTGTGAGAATACATATTTTATAACACCAAACGGTCTGGATGCTACTGAGGAGATTGTACTGGAGAATGGAGAGAAGGTGGAGATGGCACATTCTACGACGGCGGCTGAATTGGCAAAAATACTATCCTTTTGCATAACGGATTTTGAATATAAAGAGGAGTTTTTGAAAATAACCAGAACTGCCAGCTATAGCTTCCATAATGGAGATGGCAGTCGCAGGTTTACCTGTTCTAACAAAAATTCCTTTCTTAATATGATGGATGGTGCTCTAACCGGAAAAACAGGATTTACCAACAAAGCAGGTTATTGCTATGCCGGTGCATTGGAACGAGATGGAAAGACTTTGGTGGTGGCATTACTGGCATGTGGCTGGCCAAACAATAAAAGTTATAAATGGAGTGATACAAAGGAGATGATGCAGTACGGTCTGGAACATTTTTATTATCAGAGCTTTGATGAGGTTAAGCTCCCAAGCCATGCTTTTGACCCGGTATTTGTAACAGGCGCGAAAACGGAGAAAATCGGAGAGGTGGCAAGTACGGAAGTGACTCTGGTAGAGGAAGGAGAACAATTAGATGGGATTTTATTAAAAGATGGCGAATTGATAGAGGTAATATGCTACAGAAATCTAGGGCTGCAGGCTCCAATTGCGGCAGGACAGAAAGTGGGTTACATAAGTTATCAGCTAAATGGTGAGGAATGGCGTCGTATTTCTATTGAAGTGACGAATAATGTGGAAAAGACAGATTATAAGTGGTGTTTTGAGAAGGTACTGGAACGTTATGTTTTGTAGGCTTGTAAGTGTTTACATAGTTTTGTCAAAATTTGAAATTCTTTACTAGGCACGAGGGGGAAACTGTGTTATACTCATAATGACGCAATTTTGGATTTGTATAAATAAACACTAAATTGCGAAAAAAATGTTTTATTAAAAGTAATTTTTAATATAAAAATGGAGGTCAAAAAATGAGTACTACTTCAACTTTGGCAAGTAACAGAATTCAATCTTTACTTGATGAAAGCAGTTTCGTTGAAATCGGCGCACTTGTAACAGCAAGAGCAACAGATTTCAATCTGAAACAGAACGAGACTCCTTCAGACGGTGTTGTTACCGGCTACGGAGTAATCTACGGTAATCTTGTGTATGTGTATAGCCAGGATGCTTCCGTATTAAACGGATCAGTTGGTGAGATGCATGCTAAGAAGATTACACGCCTCTATGATCTGGCTATGAAGACAGGTGCACCTGTTATCGGTCTTATCGATTCAGCCGGACTTAGATTACAGGAGGCAACAGATGCTATGAACGCTTTTGGTGAGATTTATCTTAAGCAGGCTTGTGCCTCAGGCGTAATTCCTCAGATTACAGCTATTTTCGGAAGCTGTGGCGGCGGACTTGCTATTATGCCTACATTAACAGATTTTACATTTATGGAAGCAACTAAGGCTAAATTATTTGTAAATTCTCCAAATGCCTTAGAAGGTAATAATGCAGATAAGTGCAACACTGCATCAGCAGATTTCCAGAGCAAGGAAAGCGGTATTGTTGATGTTGTAGCTGATGAAGCAACTATTTTTGCTCAGATTAGAGAGTTAGTTTCTTTACTTCCTGGTAATAACGAGGATGACAGCTGTTATGATGAGTGTACAGATGATTTGAACAGAGCATGTGCAGAGTTAGCAAATTGTGTAGGTGATACATCGATTGCACTTTCTAACATTGCAGATAATAATATGTTCTTTGAGGTTAAGGCTGCTTATGCTCAGGAGATGGTTACAGGATTTATTAAGTTAAATGGTGTAACTGTTGGTTGTGTTGCTAACCGTACAGAGGTTTACAACGCAGAGGGAGAAGTAGAGGCTAAGTTTGACGCTGTATTAACAGCAAAGGGATGTGAGAAGGCAGCAGAGTTTGTTGAGTTCTGTGATGCATTCAATATTCCTGTATTATCTTTAACAAATGTTAAGGGCTATGAAGCTACAATGTGCAGCGAGAAGCGTATTGCTAAGGCAGTAGCTAAGCTTACATATGCATTTGCAAATGCAACTGTTCCTAAGGTAAACGTAATCATTGGCAAGGCTCTTGGAAGTGCTTATGTAGCAATGAACTCTAAGGCTATCGGCGCAGACATCACAATTGCATGGCCGGATGCTGAGATTGGTGCTATGGATGCAACTCTTGCAGCTAAGATTATGTATGATGGACAGAGTGCAGATGTATTAAAGGAGAAGGCAGCGGAGTATGCAGCACTTCAGACAAGTGCAACAGGCGCTGCTAAGAGAGGATATGTAGACCAGATTATCGAAGCTGCTGATACAAGAAAGTATGTGATCGGTGCATTCGAGATGTTATTTACAAAAAGAGAAGATCGTCCGTCTAAGAAGCATGGTACGGTCTAAGAAAGGGTGAACGTTAATATGAAAAAATTCTTATCAACATTATTAATGCTTACCTGCCTCATCACACTTACAGCATGTGGTGCTGAGGAGACTACCAGTGATCTTCAGAACAGTAAGGTTGAGGCTGCTAAGTTCAAGGCTCAGTGTGTTGTGGATATGACAATGTCTGTTGTAGATGAGCTTGACGTAGACCAGATTCTTGCTGATTATAACAATATGGAGCTTGCAAACCAGTTCAACGAAATGTATGTTGACTATACACAGGATGAGTCTTTTGAGGCGGGTCCTAAGGCTGTACGCAGTGCTTTCAGTTCCTTCAAGGAAGGTATGGAGACTATGGGGACTGTCGTAGAGGTTGGCGAGCCAGAGGCTGAAGTAAAGGATGATGAAATCATTATTCTTGTACCTATTAAGGGTGAGAATGCAAGCGGTTCAGTAGAGATTCTTTTCTCTAACGATATTTTCTTCGAGATGTCTTCTTGTACATTGAATATTGAAGAAAGCTTTGGTGAATTAATGGGACGTGCTGCACTTAATACTTTGATTGGTATGGGAACAGTATTTGCAGTATTGCTACTGATTAGCTTTATTATTTCATTGTTTGGAGTGATTCCAAAGCTTTTTAGCAAGAAGGATAAGAAGGAAGAGTTAGTAGTAGCCCCTGTAGAAACAGTACCTGTTGTTGAAGAGGAAGAGCTTGCTGATGATATGGAGCTTGTTGCTGTTATTGCTGCTGCGATTGCGGCTTATGAGGGTACAAGCACAGATGGCTTCCAGGTAAGAAGCATTAAGAGAGCAAATACAAGTAAGTGGAAGAGAGCTTAAGTGTTTGTGATATAGATATTACTTTATTTAAAGATATTTTAATTCTATGAATTATTAGTCTATGTGATTTTAGGAGGATAACAAAATGAAGAATTATACAATTACCGTTAACGGAAACGTATATGATGTAGTAGTAGAAGAAGGTGCATCTACAGGCGCAGCTCCTGTAGCAGCTCCAAAGGCAGCTCCTGTAGCTCCAAAGGCAGCTCCTGCAGCTCCAAAGGCAGCAGCTGGTGCTGGTAGTGTTAAGATTGAGGCTGGTGCAGCAGGTAAGGTATTCAAGGTAGAGGCTAAGGTAGGACAGGCTGTTAAGAAGGGTGACGCAGTAGTTATTCTTGAAGCTATGAAGATGGAGATTCCAGTAGTAGCTCCTCAGGATGGTACTGTTGCAAGCATTGATGTTGCGGTAGGCGATGCAGTTGAGGCTGGTGCTGTTCTTGCAACAATGAACTAATCAATTTTGATTAGGCAACATTACTATAGGAGGTCAACAAAATGGATTATATCATTGAAACGCTCAGCAATCTTTTGCATCAGACCGCTTTCTTTAATATTACAGGCGGAAATCTGATTATGATTGTTGTTGCGTGTATATTCCTTTATCTTGCTATCGCAAAGGGATACGAACCACTCCTTTTGACACCGATAGCCTTTGGTATGCTGTTGGTTAATATCTATCCTGATATTATGGCACCAATCGGTGAGGATGGAACAGCCGGCGGTTTACTGTATTATTTCTATCTCTTGGACGAGGGGGCAATCTTACCTTCCCTTATTTTCATGGGTGTAGGTGCGATGACAGACTTTGGTCCATTGATTGCTAATCCAAAGAGCTTCTTGCTTGGTGCAGCTGCTCAGTTTGGTATTTTCGCAGCTTATTTTGGAGCGATTGCTCTTGGATTTAATGATAAGGCAGCAGCAGCTGTTTCTATCATCGGTGGTGCTGACGGTCCTACATCTATCTTCCTTGCAAGTAAGCTTGGACAGACAGCGTTACTTGGACCTATTGCGGTAGCAGCATATTCATATATGTCATTGGTACCGATTATCCAGCCACCTATCATGAAGTTATTAACAACAGAAGAAGAGAGAAAGATTAAGATGGGACAGCTTCGTCCTGTATCTAAGCTTGAGAAGATTCTTTTCCCTGTAGTTGTTACTATTGTAGTATCCATGATTCTTCCTACAACAGCACCACTTGTTGGTATGCTGATGTTAGGTAACCTCTTTAGAGAGTCAGGTGTTGTTAGACAGCTTACAGATACAGCATCTAACGCACTTATGTACATCGTAGTTATCTTACTTGGTACATCTGTAGGTGCTACTACAAGTGCAGAAGCATTCCTTAACTGGGATA
>JAZNMO010000129.1:0-7474 GCA_045579665.1 Lachnospiraceae bacterium | reverse complement strand
ACTCCTTATCAGAGTTACTTTATCCACCCGCTTGGCACCCTGCATTACTGCAACGCACTGGGTTTGGCTACACGGCTCACTGGCGATTACCGTGACCGGACTTACACCGGCAAGTGTGGTCCAGCTTCGCTGGACACACAACATAATTTAAGGTGGTAAGCGAATTTTGCTTACCACCTTTTTGTTGGAAAAATATTTTATTCCTCTGAGTACTGCTCTAATGCTGCGTCAATTCTTGAACGAACCAGATTTGCCAGTTCGGTTGTATTCATTCCTTCATACTCTTCATAGGTAATTGGCTTCAGATAATGTAACTGTACCTTTACAGGCTTATGTCCCTTCTGGTCTAGTACTTTGTAACAGTCAATCAGCGCAATCGGTAATATATCACATTTAGACTTGGTTGCACACTTGAAGGTTCCGCTATGAAAATCTATTGTCTTATTGCCAAGCTTACTTCTGGTTCCTTCCGGGAAAATCAGAAAATTATCTCCATTCTGCAAATCCTTTATCACAGCCTGTATCACCTTCATGGACTGTCTTAAATCCTCTCTATCCATAGGATATGAATGTGTACAATCTACAATTTGTTTCATAAATGGTATATCGTACAATTCCTTCTTTAATACCGCTCTCCAAGGTCTTTCACAGCCTGCCGCAATTGCCATAATATCAAACAATCCCTGATGATTCGAAATCATCATAAAGCCATCCTTCGCAGGAATATTCTCTGTACCGTAGATTTCCAAATCAATATTCCCACCATCAATTGCTTCCTTGAAAATATATCGAATATGCTGATACTTCTCTAACTGTGGATATTTGTCCTTGTTCTTTGCATAGTTTAAAAGCTTAAACCATGCACCGGGTACTTTCCCAAATTTCTTCAATACCATATATACAATTCTATTCATATCTACATCCTCCGTGTCTTATCCAAAGCATGTCTTTATTGTACCATCGGATATTCTATGACGCAAGTTATCATTCCCGGCTTTTCTGTTCTTCTGTCAAGACGGCGAAGTATCTCCAGCTTATCCTCTTCCTTTGGAAGATATTTATTGAACTAACTTGTATACTGCCCACATTTCTATACCAAAGTATCATTACGCAAGGTCTCTGCCATATCAGAATTTAAGATTTTCTTACCACCGAGATAGTAAGCCAACCCAACAAATCCAAATATTGCCACTATGAATAATGAAATCTCCAAAATAGGAGCTTCCACTAAAAACTCCATAGGGTCTAAATAACTTGCTGTTATCATAAAGCCTACAAACACAACAGTTAATGGTAAAGTAATTAACAGTGGACGCCCCGCAATAACTAAGGCTTCTATGCTGAACATTTTACGAATATTAGCCTCTGTCATACCAATGGACATATACTGGACAAACTCACGCTTTCTCTGCTGAATAAATCCTAATGTATTAGAGAACACATTAGCAATACCAATGGTTGCAAGCAGCACACAGAACGCACCTATAATCATCATGAATCCATCCATCATTTCATCGTTTGAAACTTTCTCCTGAATACGATTTTCGCTTTCTGTCACATAATCATTACCAATCAAATTTACTACGAATGTTTCCAGTGCATTTACACCTTCAAGAGACAATTCCGAATCAGCTAATACTCTTACATACGTATCCGTTTCTACATTACTGATTGTTCCCGCAAGATTTTCCCACATAGATAAGGAGATGAACTGTACCAAGGCATAGTTATCATATTCTTCTCTAAGTACCGGAGCTTCCTGCGTATAAGCAATTACTTCTATTTGAGATATGCTTTCTGCATTATCTTTGTTTTGAATACTTATTACATTCTGGCTTTCATTTACAAACGGAACATATTGCTTGTATCGAAAATTACTGTTAATATTATCCCAGATGCGGTTCAGTACGATTGCGCCATTAAGGTTAGGTGTTACGCCAATCTGTGTACAATATTCTTCAAAACTCTTATTATCCATAATCACGAGTGGAGATTTTACTAAATATCCATCCTCTACACTTGTTACGGAGCTTCCGGCAACTACTCCAAGTCCACCCAACGCTTTTAACTCATCGCTCTGTAAGTCACTTGAAAGTTTTGTTACTGCTACTGCTTTTTGGTATACCGTACAGCTTCCTAATTCCTTATTCTCTTGCAATTCATCTGTCACTTCAAATTCAGTAATCCCGGTATTCTTTACCGTTACCATAACATCCCACACATCCCGGTATCTCTCAAAATACGTATGATTTGTACTGATACCTGAAAGTGTGAAGAAACACAGCATGATAGTAAATGCCAAAAAGGAAAGGGTTAATGAACGTGTAGCTGTACGCAATGCTTTCTTTTGTGCTTTCAAGGCATTTCCGGCAAGTTCTCCCTCAATTCCAAACAACAAAGATAAAATTCGTGATTTCTTTTTCTTTTTTAACTGCAAACCACCTGTATCTTTGATGGCTTCTATCGGTGTCACCTTACTTAATTTCTTAGCAGGAATATATGCCGAAAAAAGAACGGTCAAAAAAGCAGCCAACAAAGTCATTGCGAACACAAGTGGATGGTACTGAAAGACAGCCATGTGTCTTCCTGCTACATCCGTAGCTACCACATTTGTTGCCGCAACAACACCGGCACCAACCGCAATACCAAGTACTGTTCCTACAACGATGGAAACAAAACTAAGTGCTAAAGCTTCCTGTAATAAACAGGTACGAATCTGACTTGGTGTAGCTCCGACACTTGAAAAGATACCAAACTGATGCACTCTTGCATTCATGGACACTGCAAATGCATTATGAATAATCATAACCAAAGAAATCGAAACAATTATCACAACAAAGATATAGAATAACAATAACAATGGTGGTGTCGTATCGTTCGGATCATGTATCAGATAATTTGCCAAAAGAACTGTATGACAAGATACGGAACTTGCATCTAATCCCATCTGCTCTGCTATGAGTGGCATATCTTCATAAGATGTCTTTGGATTATGAAAAATGATATCAACCGTTACCATCTGTCCGTCCGATAAATCATTGTTGATGATGGCACTCTCCACATTGGGAAAATTTTGTATCTTGGTTATTTCCATCGCATCAGCAGAAGCTGTTATTCTACCATGCCAATTACCTTCCGCTGCAATAATACTATCCGTTTCATATGTCCAGAAATTGAAAAACAACGTACATATCAAAGACAGAAACAGGGTAGCAATCAAAGAGGCTGCAATAACCAATATACTTGAGGCCCTATTGCTTTTTATATAACTCGATGAATAATCTTTCCACATTCCACTTACCTCCGCTTCTGGTCGCTTACAATGCGTCCATCTTCTATCGTTATAATGCGGTCTGCTTCAAGAGCAATTTTCTCATCATGAGTAATCAGTAATATGGTCTGTTCCAAATTACGGTTAGAGATTTTCAGCATCTCTATGATTTCTTTGGAATTCTTCTGGTCTAAGTTTCCGGTTGGCTCATCTGCAAGTAAAATAGCCGGACGATAAATCAAAGCTCTTGCAATGGCTACTCTCTGCTGTTGTCCACCGGATAACTGACTTGGCATCATCTCCAACTTATTTGCAATTCCAAGCTGGTTTACCACCTGCTCAAAATACTCTTCATTCACTTTTCTCTTATCTAATAAAAGTGGCATAAGAATATTCTTTCTCACTGTAAGAGTTGGAATCAGATTATAAAACTGATACACGAGTCCAACTTTTCTACGGCGGAAAATAGCAGATTTTGTCAGATTAAATTTAGATATATCCTCTCCATCAACTAAAACTTTTCCCTCTGTAGGTTTATCCACACTTCCCAAAATATGAAGCATGGTTGATTTACCGGAACCGGATGCTCCAACAATAGCAACAAACTCTCCTTTTTCTACAGATAAATCAATCCCATCTAATGCAGTTACCAAATTTTC
Organism: Lachnospiraceae bacterium; assembly: GCA_045579665.1. Lineage (GTDB taxonomy): Bacteria > Bacillota > Clostridia > Lachnospirales > Lachnospiraceae > COE1. The sequence goes on along the minus strand of JAZNMO010000129.1, from coordinate 3,544 downwards.
CTTAGAGCCATATACTTTTCTGACTCCTTCGCATTTTAATATTTCCATACGATTGCTCCTTCCCGTTTTGAACCGATATCCCCAGTTTGGCTCAATTATAACAGGGTAAAGTGACATCTTAGTGACTGTACACTCTTATTTCAAAACAAGCACCGCCTTCCGGCATATTCCGAGCGGTAATATTTCCATTCTGCATTTCAAAGATAGAACGAGCAAGGGACAGTCCGATTCCTATACCTTTTTCATTGGTCTTCTTTCCTTTATAAAAACGCTCAAACAAGTGTGGTATATCCTCTTCTGAAAAACCTTTTCCCTCATCCCAAATCAATACTTCTACATAAAGAGGATTTGCAGAATAATCACAATGTATAACACCTCCATGATTAGAGTGTTCAATACAATTCTTTATTACATTGATAAGTGCCTCCATGGTCCACTCCAAATCCCCATCTATCTCAATACATCCATTGTCAGGAATCAAAACAGAGACACCCTTTTCTACTAATAATTCATTCAAATTCTCTGTAGCAAGAGTTAAAGCGGTATAGATATCTACCTTGGTGCATTCCAACGGTAATACACCTGCATCAATTTTAGAAAGCGTTAATAGTGCCTCCTCCAACCAACTAAGACTTTCCAACTGATTTTCCATTTGCTGTGCATACATTGCAGAATCTGATTTCTTCGAAATCTGCAACGCAAGAGATAAAGAGGTAATTTTCGTCTTTAACTGATGTGCAATGTTTGCTAAATTGTCTGCATAGTTTTCTTTCGTTTTCACTGCGGTATCTTTCGTCTGTCGAAGTGTAGTTACTGTCTTATAGATTTCATCTTCTAATTGTGAAAAGCCATCTTCTTTGGACTGAACAATTCTATCAAACTTACCTATATTGACACATTCCAGATAGTCTGTTAGTTCCTCAATCCTTTTACGGTTATACCTATCTGCATACCAGTAAAAAATCATGAAACTTCCTACTATCAGCAGGAATACCATAATAGTAAGTAAAACAAACCCTGACTGAAAATCACCGTCAAAATCACCGGTTCTGTAACCGTACTGTAAGAGAAAAACATTTCCCTGTTCTCCTTGATTAGCACCTTCCACATATTTCTTTAAAGAAGTCAGCACTTCATCTTCTGCTTCCGGATGAGATTCTATAATCGCCTGACACAGATTTGATATATGAGAAAAGGATAACTGCCGATAATGATTTATCCCATAACCCAATATACCTGCCATACCAATAAGACATATTAAGATTGGTATTAACAATTTGATTTTATTTTTACTGGTCTGTGTCATACGGTATCCTCCATTCGATAGCCAAAACTACGTATGGTTTTTAAGCAGGTCGGATTATGCAGTTTTTCCCTTAATCGCTTCATAGTAACTGTCAAAGTATTGTCATTAACATAGTTCCCTGTGCTATCCCATATCTGTTCCAACAGTTGTTTTCTTGTTATTGTTTTTCCTTTATTCTCCATGAGCATTACCAGAAGTTGATATTCCGGAGAACTCAAAGCCACTTCTTCCTGCTTATAAAACACTGCCAATTTTTCTTTATCCAGTGTGATCTCCTCACAGTATAATTTATGCTCTTCTTTCTTCATTGACCTGCGCAAGATTGCAAGAATACGAGAATGTAATATTTCTAACGAAAATGGTTTAACCACATAATCATCTGCTCCGTTTTGAAATCCGGAAATAATATAATGGTTGTCTGAACGGGCAGTAAGAAAAATGATAGGTAAATCTTCCCACTTGGAACGTATCCACCAACACAAATCATCTCCTTGTCCATCCGGCATATTCCAGTCAATTAAAACAATCGCAGGAGTAAACTTAAGCATTGTCATTTTCGCTTCTTCAATCATCGGAAAAACCGTAACTTTATAATTCAACTGCTCAAAGTATTCTTTGACAGCCCGTGCTATACTCGCATCGTCTTCAATATAAAAAATCTCAAGTGAGTTGCTCATTTTTCCTTCCTCCGTTTATCAATAGGCTTTTCAGCATTCTGAGGTATTAACCACATATATCCAAGCTTTGATACCCCCTCTATTCGCCCTTGACTACAAAGTATCTGTACTCTTCGCTCTGATATTCCCCACTTTTTTGCTGCTTCAGGAGCTGACATATATTCCATCATCTATCCATCCCTTCCGTTTCTAACTCTATATAATTATATACGGACACCCGAACAACAGCAATGCATATATTTCATTCATAGACACACAAAAACCGACTGGATTTTACCAGCCGGCTTATAGAAATAATCATTATATAATTATACAACCTGAAAGTTTCTGTTCCCAACGAATTCCAAATTGTCTATCTTGAATAGACTCCTGTCAATACTTCCTTCTGGTAAGCCTGCATATTCGGAAGCTCCGGATACTTTTCCGCAATATCTGCCGCCGATTGATTATCATAAGGAATGCTTAAAATCTCACAACGAATCGCAGAAAGCTTCGCCTCACCAATTGCGCCTTCCAAAAGCACCGCATGTACTCTGGGAATTCCTATACTATTCCCAACACTTCCTGTATTAACTGCATACCCTAGCTTGCATGTCCTAAAATATGGCATATGGCTATCAGCACAAATATACCCACTATATAGCCTGTCAGAGACCTTTGAGCAAAATCCCTGCTCTAAAATTTCAAAATCATCATATGCCTGATAGAGCCTGTCCGTTGGTCTGCCATGCACTAACCGAAACCATAAGCCCCCAATCAACACTTCACCTTCCAGAGGAAGATTCTCTAACCATTTTATACGTTCCTCCCCTAATTGTTCACAATAAAAGGAGTTTTCCAGACTACTTTCTCCTGTCCGATAAGTATTACATACATAACCATCCCAATTACCCTTTATGAAATGATGACAATGACTACGTATCCAGTCTACCGCCTGGTCATTTTCTGGTCCCTTGCCTACGGCATCTCCCAAAAACCAAATCTCATCCGGTTGAATCTTTTCTATTTCCCTTTCCAATGCCTGTATCGATGGCATATTTCCATGTATATCTGCAAGAAATAATATCTTTCCCATATTTTCCTCCGTAAACTTCAAATTCTTGCGTGCTTTCAACTCTTCACAAGTCGAGTAGACTAATGCCTCACGACACTAGCCCCTCACAGAACCGTACGTGCGGCTTTCCCGCATACGGCTCCTCATAATAACATTCACTTCTAGAACAACTTAACATATATCTTCGGTTTAGCCAGTGGATACACTTTCAGCATCTCAATATAACCATCCCATGTATAGCTTTGCTTATGACATCTTCGATTAAGGACCTTAAATAAATATCGCTGTACAAAGTGCAGAAATGCTCCAATTTTGGTAATGTTGTGCGATACTCCATAATACCTATAATGTCCTACCAGTTTTGTATTTAACTTCATAATCAGTTCCTTTACTGGCATCGTTTGATGTTCATACAGCCATTCCTTTACTGCCTTCAACTTTTGTTGGAATTTCTTGCGGTTGGTCTTAAGTTTCACGCAGAAGTTACCACTTTTCTTTCCTTTTCCA
>JAZNMO010000128.1:0-67362 GCA_045579665.1 Lachnospiraceae bacterium | reverse complement strand
GTCATACTTTTGATGGCTATCATCCGATTAAAGTGAAAGATGAAATTTCACTGTTTGATTATTTATTTGCTTGTATTGTACCTGAGCAGTACAAAGAACAAATAGAAAAACATATCCCTCAAGAATTAATTACCAAAGTGCATTATTTACCACAGAGAGGGCTTAGTTTGCAGGAGTGGAATAACAAGGTTGTTGAGTGTATTGGAATGTTATAGACAAATCTTGCTAATGCTTGTCAAGAAGATTTTTGAGAACGTTTAGGTTAAAAGAGGGTAACCTTAATAAGCCTACGTATTGTAGATTTGTCAAAAATATATGATAATAAGCTCGGATTTACTTATAAAGCTGCATTGCACGAGCGTAGTAAATTCCAATCTGTTGAACAGTTAGATAAACTTGGATTTTGGGCTGTCGAAAGCTTTGGCCATTTTATTGATTGTGTACGATAAGTGGAAGGAGAAAAGATGGAAATTTTCATTAGAGTTGCAAGAGAAGAAGATGCAAGAGAATTGTTAAATATATATGCATATTATGTTAAAAATACAGCAATTACATTTGAACATGAAGTTCCAACGTTGGAAGAATTTACATGCAGAATAAAAGAAACACTTGATAATTATCCTTATTTGGTGGCAGTGGTCGATGGAAAAATTACCGGGTATATTTATGCAGGTAGATTCAGAACAAGAGCATCATATGTGTGGAGTGCATCGACATCAATATATATAGATAAGCAGTATCACAGAATGGGAATTGGAAAGATGCTTTATGCAGAACTTGAAAATATTTTGATGAAACAAAATGTTGTCAACGTATATGCAGGAGCCGCAGACCCAGTGGAAGAAGATGAATATCTTACGAGTAATAGCGAACATTTCCACGAAGCTATTGGCTATAAGGTTGTTGCAAGATATCACGAATGCGGAAGTAAATTTGGCAGATGGTGCAATGTAGTTGAGATGGGAAAAATAATAGGTAAGCGTACATATCCGCCCAAGGAATTTATTCCATTTGAAAAATTGTAGAAATGAATTTGTGATGCTTTTTAAACTACGAAATGCCTGCAACAATCCAATTAACAAAGAATAGAACGTGTCACTTCGTGGTTGACAAAATTCCAGTTCTGATTGGTTGATATCATTACCTCTGTGCGTTATTCTATATATAGAAATAACGTATGGAGGTATTTTTTATGACTTTGGGAAATAAAATTCAAGAAATCAGAAATGCGCGTGGCATGAGTCGGGAACAGTTTGGAGAGATGCTTGGGAACTACGCGACAGACCGTGTCGAAATGGGAACTGGATCAGGTGGTTCCGGACATTCGCAAAATTGTTGCAATCAGCAAATTGTTTTGTGTGTCGACAGAGGAGTTGCTGATTCATGTTACAAATTTTCAAAATGAATGGGTTCGATTTGGATGCGGCGTTTATAGAGATAGTAGGTCAGAAATTATTGAGACAGAGAAAATGGCGATTTGTTACTATTGCAACGAAGATAAGTCGGTGATAGGAGCAAAAGTATATGAAGGATGCGGAGATGTGAAGTCTTTGATTGCAATCTGCGAAAGAAGAAATGCAGAAAGCATGACATGGTATGCCTATACCTACATTGATGAGATGGGAAATAGGCAATTGGTTGGAAACAGTGAGGAGTGCGAGAAGGTACTGGGAGAGTTATTTGATAGAGCAAAATTAGATAAAATGGAATGTATAGAACGTTTTCTGGTAAATCATGGAGATGTGAGAATTCCTACCGTGAAGGAGGTGGGAATCCGGAAGTGTCTGGAGGAATGGAGAAAAGGCGTGAGGGCCTATGCTTCTAAGGATTCCTTTTTTGTTAACGTTTGCACAGGGAAGACAGAATATATCTATCAAATTCAATCGGAATGCGATAACATATATTGTGGAATTAGTTATAATATACCTTTTGAATTAGGCCTCCGCTCTTATGGTCAGTTTTTTTGGATTACGAAATATGGGAGATAATTCAGAACCGTATTGTGGATTTTATTGTGACTTCAGATATCAGATGCCGGAGGAGGAAGATTATATCGATTACGTGAAGTTAGGTGGAAATACAAATGGTAGTTGTAACTATACCAGCTGGTTTGTAAAAAGATATAAGAACGAAGAAATTGTATTGGATGGATGCGGAGAAGATGAGTATATTTTTCGGAGAAATGATGTAAAACAGGAACAGTTTACATAGGATATACTACACAGGGATTTTCTTTATACGCTAAATGAATTACGGTGGACTGTATCATACATTGAGGAATTTCCACAGAAAACCACCCCAGTAAGTCGAAATTAAGCTTACTGGGGTGGCTTTTTCTTGGTATGATATTGTACTTAGATTGTTGTTGAAAGGTGAAAACTGAAATGTTGCCGTAATATACAAATTTTTTCCAGGTGTTTCAAGAATTTTCGAAGAGTTTCTCTTTGAGTGTAATAGATTAAATAATTCCTTTTAAATCAAGCATCGGAGAATATATGTCTAATGCTCCTATCGTAAAACCTTCGCTCTTATCAAAAGCACCATGGCAATCACAGCCTCCGGTAATTCTCATGTCATTCTTGTGACAAAATTCAACACCTAAAACGTATTTTATATTATTTTCAGAACAAATCTGTGGTAACGTATCATACGCACCTATGGTTGCATGATCACATATTGAAATCAATGATACGTTTCTTTCTTTTTCAAGAGCAACTATTTCTTCCGGTGAGCGTGAACTATCAGAATAAGTTGAATGAATGTGTAAATCGACCTTCATAAATCCCCCTTCTATGAATTTAAAAATTCACGTTCTATTATACCTTTTAAGAACAGGAAACACAATTGACAATTACATTGAAACTATGTTATTCTTATTTGACCACGCAATGCGTTAGCGCAAAGCGCAAGAGGAGGCACATATTTGAAAGAAAAAGAGATAGAATTAGAAGTACAGCAGAAAGAACTACATATGTTACGTAATGAAATTGGTTTAAATCGTAAAGAGTTTGCTATGGAATATGGAATACCTCTTCGAACACTTGAAGATTGGGAACATGGAAAGAGGAAAATGCCGAACTATTTACTACGGCTTCTTGCATATAAAGTGAAGCTCGATGCGCTTAGTAAGACAGTAGAAGAGCAGAAACGTGCAGATATCGTACAAAATGTAAATGTAATTTGTGATGCAGAAGGTAAAAAAGTGGTTTTAATTAATGATATTCGATTTAAATCACGTCGAATTATTGATTGGAATGCGATTGAAGAATATTTAAAGGAATATATCGGCAGTTGTTTTGAGATAGCGGAATCGGCAGAAAAAATATATATTGGAACTGATTTTCCTGACGAGTTTGCACGCTCCAACGATAGAATAAGTTTAAAAGGTGCAAACGAAAAAGCAAAAGCAAATATGATAACAGTCGTAGGGGAGCTGATTCAAATCGCTGTAAATAAAACAGAGTACCCAGACTATAATAAGAAACATAAGGCAAAAGCTAAACATGGTTGGTATCGATATGATACGCGGTTTGGAATTCCAGTCTATGATGAAAAAGGGGAGTTGATCGGATATAATATTTTTTCAACAAGGATGTTAGTTAGATGCGATGCGGATGGAAAATTGTATCTATATGATTTTATAAGAATAAAAAAAGAAACGCGTAGCCCGCTTGAGCAATAACACTGTACGGTAATAAACGTCGTTTCTTGTTTTGAATGCTAGCATATTTTGGTTTGCTTGTCAATGGAAAGCTTGATAATATATAAGAATTTTTGTGGAGTAAGTGCTAAGATAAAGTATAATTACTTAATAGACATACTTCACAGAGGTCTTCTTGTACTATAAAAAGTGGACTCTTTTTTAGTGTATATGATAAAATAGAAAGTAAAGATTTATAATAAAAGGGGGCAAGTGTATATGAGAATGTATGATTTGATTATGAAGAAACGTAATGGAGGAGAATTAACAGCAGATGAAATTGCGTTTATGATAGAAAACTATACCAAGGGTGAGATTCCGGATTACCAGATGTCCGCTATGATGATGGCAATTTATTTTCAGGGGATGACAGAGGATGAGACGCTGGCACTTACCATGGCGATGGCACATAGCGGCGATATGCTGGACTTGAGTGATATTCGTGGAATTAAGGTCGATAAGCATTCAACAGGAGGTGTTGGTGATAAGACGTCCCTTGCATTGACTCCTATGGTGGCAGCTTTGGGTGTGCCAGTAGCGAAGATGAGCGGAAGAGGCTTGGGGCACACTGGGGGAACGATAGATAAGTTGGAGAGCTTTGAAGGCTTTTCTACAGGGATTAGTGAGCAACAGTTTAAGGATAATGTAAACAGTATTGGGGTTTCTATCATGGGCCAAACAGCTGACTTGGCGCCAGCAGATAAGAAGCTGTATGCGCTTAGAGATGTAACCGCAACTGTAGATAATATGTCTTTGATAGCGTCCTCGATCATGAGTAAAAAGCTTGCAGCGGGAGCGGATGCTATTGTGTTGGATGTAAAGACCGGAAGTGGTGCATTTATGAAAACAGAGGAGGATTCCTTTGCGTTAGCAAGAGAAATGGTAAGGATTGGAAATGGGGCAGGAAGAAATACTGTTGCGGTAATTTCGGATATGGATCAGCCTCTAGGTTATGCAGTAGGAAATGCGTTGGAGGTAAAGGAAGCCATTGAAACATTAAACGGAAAAGGACCAGAGGATTTTGTTGAGCTATGCCTGACGCTTGGTTCTTATATGGTAGTGGCAGCAAATCAGGCATCAACGGTAGAAGAGGCAAGAATAAAACTTGTGGCAGTGATAGAGAATGGTAGTGCTTTGGAGAAGCTGGCAGACTTTATTGAAGCACAGGGTGGAAGCAGAGAGCAGGTATATCATCCTGAAAGATTACCAAAGGCAAGTATTGTTGAGGATATTCCATCGCCTAAGACCGGATATATTGAGAAGATAGTTTGTGATGAAATTGGTATATGTTCCCTTGTATTAGGCGGCGGTCGGGAAACAAAGGAGAGCGAGATTGATTTATCGGTAGGTCTTGTGTTAAAGAAAAAGGTTGGAGATTATGTTTCCGAGGGAGAAGCACTTGCCGAGATTCATGCAAATGACAGAGGGAAACTAGAGGCGGCTAAGGAGAGATTCCTTTCGGCATATCAGATAAGTGATTGTGTTGTGACAAAGAAAAAATTGATAAAAGGCATTGTAACAGAATAAGATGCATAGAATGGAGTGTGGAATTTCTACGCTCCATTTTTATATGTAAATCTTAATGGAGAATAGGGAAATGAGGATTATGTTACATGAAGAAGGTAGAAAGGCTTAGCATAAGTGAACGGTTTGCTGATACATTTGCACTGCCTAGAGATTTGATTGTAAATGAAACCTTAATACATATGATAGGCGGGACGGATTTGTATATAGAAAATTACAAGGGGATTTTGGCCTATTCCTGTTGTGAGATTGTGATAAAGGGATTTTGTTGTAAAATCGTGATTTGCGGAAGGGGACTGTCAATTGCTTATTATTCGGACGAGGATATGAAGGTTTCAGGAATGATTCAGGAAGTAAAGATGATTAAGTAGATTCGAGGTGTAAGCTTGGTTCATAGATTAAGGTATTATATAAAGGGCTATGTGAGGGTGTTGTTAAAAGGAAAGGAAATTCTCAGGCTGTTTAATATGTGCAAAACACATGGCATTATATTAAGAAATATTAAGCATGAGGAAGATGGAGTATGCTGCAATATTCTTGTGAAGGATTTATTTCAAATGATTCCGCTATTCAAGAAAACCTATACCAAAATAAAGGTGATGGAAAAGGTAGGGATACCTTTTTTGCTGCAGAAGCTGAGAAGAAGGATATGCTTTCTGCTTTGCCTGTTTGGATGTCTGTTGTTATTAAATGCAGTAGATGGCTATGTGTGGGCGATTGAATATATAGGAAATAGTCATATTAGTAATGATGAATTAAAAGATTTTATACAGATGCAAAATATATATTATGGTATTGCCAAGGATGAACTACAGATGGAAGAATTGGAGAAAAGTTTACGGGAAGAGTTTCCGATAGTAACATGGACATCGATTTATCTGGAAGGTACAAAGCTTTGTGTGGAGATAAAGGAAAATGAGGTAAAACATTATGAAAAGGATGTGACTTGTAAGGGAAGTAATCTGGTGGCCACGGAGGCAGGGACGGTTACATCAATTATTACAAGAAGTGGAGTTCCTAAGGTGAAGGCAGGAGACCAGGTAGAAGTAGGACAGATATTGGTAGAGGGCTTAGTGCCTGTATATGATGAGGCGTTAACAGTGATTGATTATCAGGTGTATGAGGCTGATGCAGATGTATATTTGAATACCCTGATGTCCTATTCGGATTGCATTGAGAAACGATATTCCATTATGGAATATACAGGAAGAGTGCAGAATTGTTTTTTTATTGAGGTAGGTGGTAAGAGATATGAGATACCGGGATTTATGAAAAATTTTGAGTTATACGAAAAAATCTCGCAAAAATGGCAATCCTCAATATTAGAGGATATTTATTTGCCCTTGTTTTATGGAACAGTATTCTATAAAGAATATCAATTATGTTACCTTGAACATACACAAAATGAGATGGAAACTATGTTGTATGATAATTTTCGACATTTTATGGAAACTTTAGAGGGAAAAGGGGTTCAAATTATTGAAAAAAATGTTAAAATAAGTAATGATACGAAAAGTATGTATATGAAGGGAGAACTCCTTGTGAATAAGAAAACAGGCACAAGGGGAGCGATTGATTCTGTTCTTTTAGAATCGGTTACAGATAAGGATATATTGGAAGGTGCATTGGATGCACAGGAGGAGTAAGAAGTGGGAGATTATCAGGTGGGAATGCAGATAGCTGCTGAGCATATGCAGAATATTTTTGGCGGCTATGATACCTATATTAAGAAGATAGAGGATGATTTAGATGTTATCATTACAGATAGAAACGGTGAGGTTCGGATTACAGGCGAGCAGGATGCTGTAAAGAGGGCTGTAAAGCTAATGCAGGATCTGGTGGAGCTTTCTAAGCGTGGCAATCAGATACAGGAGCAGAATGTGAACTATGGATTGGAGCTTGCCAAAGAGGATGATGACCAGTCTTTGCTGGATATTGATACAGAGTGTATTTGCCATAGTATCAGTGGTAAGCCAATTAAGCCAAAGACCAAAGGACAGCTTGATTATATCAATGCGATTCGGAAGAATATGATTGTATTTGGACTTGGACCGGCAGGAACAGGTAAGACTTATCTGGCAATGGCGATGGCGATTACAGCGTTTAAGAATCATGAGGTGGAGAGAATTATTCTGACTCGTCCGGCGATTGAAGCAGGAGAGAAGCTTGGATTTTTACCGGGGGATTTGCAGAGTAAGGTAGACCCCTATTTAAGACCGTTATATGATGCGTTGTATCAGATTATGGGTGCAGACAGCTTCCAGAAGAATATGGAGAAGGGGTTAATTGAGGTTGCGCCACTGGCATATATGCGAGGACGAACCTTGGATAATGCCTATATCATTCTAGATGAAGCACAGAATACAACACCTGCCCAGATGAAGATGTTTTTGACACGTATCGGCTTTGGCTCCAAGGTTATTGTTACAGGTGATGCGTCTCAGAAGGATTTGGCAGTGGGTACGCAGTCCGGCTTAGATGTGGCTGAAAAGGTCTTAGGTAAGATTAATGATATCGCATTTATTCGTATGACCAGTAAGGATGTTGTCAGACATCCGTTGGTACAAAAGATTGTTAAGGCTTATGAGGTATATGAGAGTAATGAGCTGAAGAAGCAGTCAAGGAGCCAGGAAGGCTTTTCTAAAACTGCGCGTAATAAGAAACCAAGATAAAAGGGGTATATAACTGATGAAGAAGGAAGAAGCAAAATGGCTTAAGGTTGTATGGATGATTTTGCTGCTTTTGGTGTCTGTGGTATTAACCGCAGGGGCGGCATACCTGTACGGTAAGACATTTCGAGATATATTTTTGCTTTTTATAGTGACAACAGCATGCTATGGGGCTGTGATTTTTTCGTTTGTGCAGTCCTATGTATTGGGTAAGCTGCATTATGAGAATGGTAAGCATTTTGGCAGATTTTCGGTTTTGTTTATGATAGGAGTTGGAGCAAGCTGTGCATTTCCGCTTCTACCTACCAGTGGTTGGGTATTTGCGGTATTTGCTTTGGCATTTACTCTGTTTTCCAATACAGCAACAGGAATGATTGCATATGCAGGTGTTTTGGGGCTTTGTGTATATTTGGCAAATGCCAATGTATTAACGTTTTTGATGTATTTTCTGCTTGGCGCGATTTTTGCAGTTCTTTTTGAGCATTTGGATGAGAACTTCAAGACAGGAAGCTCTATGTTTGTAGCAGTATTGTTATATGCATGTTCATTGATTGGAAGTGTAGTATTTCAAAGTACAGGTGCTTTGGATTTTGAGCAGTTTCTGATGCCGATTATCAATATTTTTATTACCTTTATTTTGGTAATGTTTGTATTAAGATTGTATTGTGCAAAGGGTATTGATAAGGAAAAAGGACGTTATTTGGATATTAATGACCAGGAGTTTGCTTTGATTGCAAAGTATAAGGAGTTGGATGAGGCAGCCTATTACAATGCCATTCATACAGCATATTTTGCAGAGAAGATAGCACGTACACTTCGTATGGATGTGGATGTGGCAAAGGCCGGGGCATATTATCATAAGATTATGGTGTTGGAGTGCAAGAGTGAGGAGAAATCATTAGAGGAGCTTTGCAAACAGTATAAGTTTCCACCAATGGCACAGCGTATCTTGCAGGAGTACATTCATAAGACAGAGAAGATACGAATGAGAGAAACGGCAGCTGTGTTGTTGGCAGATGCGGTAGTGTCGTCAATTACATATTTGTCGGCCAAGGAACAGAAAACGGACGTAGACTATGGTAAGATTGCCGGTGCAATTATGAAGCGTAAGATTGACACAGGTGTCTTAAATCATAGTGAGTTGTCGCTTCGCGATATACGCGAGATGGAGAAAATTTTTACAGGAGAGAAGCTGTATTATGACTTTTTACGTAGAGAATGAGTGTGAAAAAGAGCTTCCGTTTAATGTGGAAGAGGTAGTTGAAAAGGTGATTAATCAGGCTTTGGATAGTGAGGAATGTCCTTATGAGGTGATGGTATCGGTTACCCTTACGGATAATGACGGAATTCATCAGCTGAATAAGGAGTTTCGAGATATTGACAGACCTACTGATGTACTGTCATTTCCAAATGTTGATTATGAAGCTCCGGCTGATTTTAGCGGTATTGAAGATTATGTTGAGGACTATTTTGACCCGGAGACTGGGGAGCTTTGTCTTGGAGACATCGTAGTTTCTGTAGATAAGGTGTATGAGCAGGCAGAAAGCTATGGGCATGCGCCTCTTAGAGAGTTTGCTTTCTTAGTGGCTCATAGTATGCTTCATCTGCTTGGATACGACCATATGGAAGAAGAGGAAGCAAAGGTAATGGAGCGTAAGCAGGAGGAGATTCTGAACGCACTTGGCATTACCAGATAGTAGATTTTGCAGAAGGAGACACAGTAGGGTGAGTATGAAAAAGAAAAATAATTTAGTCCTACAAGGCAGTATTCTTGCAATAGCAGGTATTATCGCAAGATTGATTGGGCTTCTTAGAAGAATTCCATTGACAAATATTATCGGTAATGTAGGTAATTCATATTATTCAACAGCATATGCAGTTTACAATATTATGCTGATTATATCTTCATACAGTTTACCACTTGCGGTTTCTAAGTTGGTATCTGCCAGAATATCAAAGCATCAATACAAGAATGCACAAAAAGCTTTTCAGTGTGCGATGATATTTGCGATTGTCTCAGGAGGAATTGCATTTGCCGCAGTAGAAATATTTGGTGACTGGATTGCCAATCGATTTGTGATGACCCCGATGAGTGCGATGGCGCTTAAGGTATTAGGGCCTGCGCTATTGATTGTATCTGTTATGGGAGTGCTCAGAGGCTATTTTCAGGGTATTGGAACCATGATGCCGACAGCGGTATCGCAGATTATCGAGCAGATTTTTGTAGTGATAGTTAGTCTTGCGGGTGCCGTGGTGCTCTTTGGAAGAGGCGAAAAGGTAGGTGCGCTTCTTCATAATGAGAATTATGCACCGGCATATGGTGCGGCTGGTGCATCGCTTGGACCGGTTGTCGGAGCGATTGTCGGGCTTGGATTCCTGGTGCTTGTCTATATGGCATATCGACCTAAGGTAAAGTATTTGGTACGCAAGGATGTGAATTCCAGAGCAGAAAGCTATAGCACAGTTTTTCGTATTATGTTATTGACGATTGTGCCAGTGTTATTAAGTACTACTGTATATAATATTAGTGAATTTATTGATATTAGAATTTATAATCAGGTAATGATTGAAAAAGGTTTTGCGGAGGTTAAAGATGATTATTGGGGTGTGTATACAGGCCAATATAAAATTTTAATTAATGTACCTTTAGCACTTGCAAATGCGATGTGTTCTTCAGTGGTTCCTGTTTTAACGGGACTATTGGTGAAAAGCCAGTTAAAGGATATTGAGCAGAAAATTAATCAGGCAATGCGTTTTACTATGATGATTACCATACCGAGTGCAGTGGGACTTGCGGTGCTTGCAAGTCCGATTATTAACATGCTTTTCCCTGATAAGGGTGATTTAGCAGTTAATTTTCTACAGATTGGTTCTATATCGGTTGTATTTTTGTCTATGTCAACATTGACAAATGGTGTATTACAAGGAATTAACAAGGTGAATGTGCCGGTTATTCATTCGGCAATCGCTTTGGTAATTCATGTTGCTGTTTTGTATTTGATGTTGCAGATGGATATGGGGATTGAAGGCGTTATTTATTCTAATATTGTATTTGCGATAATCATGTGTATCTTAAATGCATTGGCGATTCGCAGAGAAATCCATTTTCATCAGGAATGGGTGCGCACTTTTGTGATACCATTTGTGAGTGCATTGATTATGGGTGGTGTGATTTTGGGCTTAAGCAAGCTGCTTACGCAATTTATGGGAAATGTACTTTCTGTTATTGTTTGTATTTTGGTAGGTGTGATTGTTTACTTTGTAGCATTGATTCTTTTGAAGGGATTAACTGAGGCGGATATGAAGAGTATGCCGGGTGGCAGAACACTTATTACCATTGCAAAGAAGTGTAAGCTCATGTAATGATGAATTTAATTGAATAAAATAAGAAAAATAAGCTGATACTATGTTCGTAAGTTTACTAGAATAAGGAGACCGGTTATGAAACTTGGATATAGAATCGGCTTGTTTTTGCTTTTGACATTGATTGCGATAGTATTGTTTCTTTTGTTGTGGAAGCGTCAGGGGATGGATGGGCAATCTCAGATGGGGATACAGCCGGAAATGGAAAGTATGGAAGAAATGCAGGAGTTACAACCTGAAAATATAGAAATCGGACCTTCGCAGGCGCAAAATTTCAACGAACTGACTACTTGCAATACGATATGTGTTTATGAGAATCTGGATAGAAGTAATAATCAAATTACTTTGGTGGAAGAAAAGCTTCCAGGAAAGTATATTGATATGAATAGAGAAGAGTTGGAAGCGGCATTGGAAGAGGATAGTCGTGTTTTGACTTTGGAGGAGAGGGAGAAAGGTTTTTGTTCGCAGACTCTTGTTGCCTTTTCTGGTGAAAAAGTAAAAATTGTAAGAGTGTATGATACTTCTGTGGTGGAAACAGGCTTTTATCTAATGGCAATCGACCATTATGTTTGGGTGTATAAGATGGATAAGAGTACATTATATTTTAAAACAGACCTGATGCTGGAGGAGCTTCCGCAAAAGCTCCAAGAAGAAATTGTAAATGGAAAATATATGGCAAGTGAAGAGGCAATATATAACTTTTTGGAATCCTATAGCAGTTAAAGCTAAGGAATAGAATGTGCGGATGAGTGTTTGTAAAGAAGACAAATCTATGCTAAGATAAAGCGTACAAAATACGAAAGGAGTAACACGCAGTATGAATAAGAAAAATGTAGTTATAATCGGTGGCGGTGCGGCTGGTATGATGGCGGCGATTACAGCGTCAAAGGAAGGTGCTGCGGTTACCATATTAGAGCATAAGGATAGAGTTGGGAAGAAAATTCTTATGACCGGAAACGGTAAATGTAATTTGACCAATATGAGCGATATCAGTGGTAAGTATTACGGAGAGGATATTGCGAAGATAGAGGCGTGTATTAAGAGTTTTGATGCGAAAGCGACCAGAAGCTTTTTCCAAGAAATTGGGTTATATACAAAGGAAAAGAGAGATGGAGGCGTGTATCCTGTGTCGGAGCAGGCTTCGAGTGTTTTGGACGTGCTTCGTTTGACCTGCGAGCATATGCAGATTCGTATGATTACCAATGCGGATGTGACAGCGATTGTTCCGGCTAAGCAGGGAGGAATAGTGGAGTATTTTCTGCTTCCTGAGGTAGAAAAAGTCCAGGGAAAGAAAGGAAAAAAGGAAATTACTAAACAACAGATACAACCTATAAGAAAATCGATGGAATATGATGCATTAATTATAGCGACTGGTGGACAAGCTGCATCGGTTGCAGGGTCTGATGGCTCCGGATATGCATTGGCTAGGTCGTTGGGACATTCTTTGATAAAGCCTTTGCCGGCTTTGGTGCAGCTACGTTGCGAGGGAGATTATTTTAAGTCGGTATCAGGTGTTCGAGCACAGGCAAAGCTGTGCCTGTACATAGATGGAGTACAGTGCTTCGAAGAAGAAGGCGAGCTGCAGTTGACGGATTACGGTATTTCAGGGATTCCTGTATTTCAATTCAGTCGTATAGCAGCAAGAGCTTTGCATGAGAAGAAACGTTGTGAAGTAAGTATTGATTTTATGACATTTTTGTCAGAAGAGGCTTTGCAGGAACTTATTGAGGCAAAAGAAAGGTTTGCTTATAAGACACTGGAAGAGATGCTTTCCGGTCTTGTGAATAAGAAGATAGCGGCATTGGTTTGCCGTTTTGGGAAGGTGTCGTTAGCGGATAAACTTGGAGATATTTCAAAGAAGGAATGGGAAAAGTGCCTTTGTTTGCTAAAGGAATTTAAGGTTGTAGTAAGTGCAACGAATCCATTTGAAAATGCGCAGGTTTGTTGCGGCGGTGTGCCTTTGTCAGAGGTTTCGGATGATATGGAATCTTTGTTGCAGGAGAATGTGTTTTTTGCAGGAGAGATTTTGGATTGTGACGGAATCTGTGGCGGTTATAATTTGCAATGGGCATGGAGCAGTGGAAGGTGTGCTGGACTTGGTGCTGCCAGAGAATAGAAAGGTAGATAACGATACATGATAGTGATTAATCAGTTAAAATCTGAACTGATATGGAATGGAAAAAAGAAAACGCTTGCAGATATGCTTGATGATACGAATACATTGAAGACAAAGGCGGCAAAGCTTTTGAAGGTTCCTGTTTCTGAGATAAAGGACTTGGAAATTCTAAAGCATTCAATTGATGCAAGACGTAAACCTCAGATTTTCCAGGTATATTCTCTTGGAGTGAGTCTTAATACTCTTTCAGAAGAAAAGACAGTGAAGAAATGTAAAAATGCAAATATTTTGATGAGTGACCTTGTTACATATGAGTTTCCGCAAAGTGGAAGTGAGACGCTGGAACATCGACCTGTTATAGTAGGCATGGGACCTGCAGGTTTGTTCTGCGGCTATATGTTGGCAAAGCATGGATATCAGCCGATTCTTTTAGAACGTGGATATGAGGTTGATAAAAGAACCGAGGATGTAGAGCGCTTTTGGAAGGAAGGCGTTTTAAATACAGAGTCTAATGTTCAGTTTGGCGAAGGTGGTGCCGGAACTTTTTCGGATGGCAAGCTGAATACATTGGTAAAGGATAAATACGGACGTAATAAAGAGGTACTACGGATTTTTGTTGAAATGGGAGCACCTAAGGAGATTTTATTTGACGGAAAGCCCCATATCGGAACAGATGTGTTGAGAACTGTAGTTGCCAATATGCGTAAGGAAATTATCAAAAATGGCGGCGAGGTACATTTTGGAAGTAAGGTTACCGGATTAGAGATTCGGGACGGCGCAATTTGTGGTATTGAAGTAAATGGAGAGTATCAGCTGGAAGCAGAACAGGTTGTTTTGGCAATTGGACATAGCGCAAGAGATACTTTTGCGTATCTGAATCAGATTGAGGTGCCGATGGAAGCAAAGTCATTTGCGGTTGGTATGCGTGTTGAGCACCCACAAAGTCTGATTAATGAGAGAATGTATGGAAGTGAGCATGGAGCTGAGCTTCCGGCGGCACCTTATAAGGTAACAGCTAAGACAAGCAGTGGCAGAGGTGTATATTCCTTCTGTATGTGTCCCGGCGGCTATGTGGTGAATGCCTCTAGTGAGAAGGGAAGACTTGCTGTAAACGGCATGAGTTATTCTGACCGAGCTAGTCACAATGCAAATAGTGCGATTATTGTTGCGGTGACACCTGAGGATTATGGTTACGAAGGGGCTCTTGCAGGTATGGAGTTCCAAAGAAGGCTGGAAGAAAAAGCCTATGAGCTTGGGAACGGAATGATTCCGATACAGTACTATAAGGACTATGTTACGGGCGTTGACTCAACTGGTTCGGTTGACCAAAACAGTCCATGTAATAAGGGCGGCTATAAATGGACAAATTTAAGGGGCTTATTGCCTGATTCATGTGAGAGTGCATTTATAGAGGGGATGACTCATTTTGATAAAGTGATTCCCGGCTTTGCGGCAGACGATGCGATTCTTTCAGGCGTAGAAAGCAGAACCTCTTCACCAATTCGTATTCATAGAGATGAGTGTCTGCAAAGTCCGGCAGTAAGAGGCTTATATCCTTGTGGAGAGGGTGCAGGCTATGCGGGAGGAATTACATCTGCTGCCATGGATGGAATGGTAGTGGCAGAACAGATTGCAAAGCAATATGGAAGATATCATGATACAAAAGGATAATGGAGGATACTATGCGCAAATATAATTTATGGACTTGTTTTTATTGCGTTTTTGTTGCATTTGTATTTTTGCTAATATGCAGTAGATCATCTTTTTTATATCCATGTAATGATTGGAATGATGCAAATTGCTTCTTTACAATGGGAAAAGGTATGATGAACGGGCAGGTATTATATAAGGACCTGTTCGAACAAAAAGGCCCATATTTGTTTTTGATCTATGGTATTGCATGGCTGATATCACATGACACTTTTTTGGGAGTTTTTATTTTAGAGATTGTTTCGCTTTCGGTTTTTCTGTATTATGCGTACAAACTAATTCGATTGTACAGCAGTGAGAATGTAGCAAGAGTGCTGTTGCCTGTTTTGGCATGTGCAATGACAGTGTCATGGAGCTTTTATTGGGGCGGTTCTGCAGAAGAATTTTGTTTGCCGTTTATGGCAATTAGCTTATACCATATTGTAAAACATTATAAAGAAAATAAAGATTTATTAATGAATACAAGTATCATTTTAACGAATGGTATTTTTGCAGGAATCATATTACAAATTAAATTTAATATTTTAGGTTTTTGGTTTGCGTGGATAGCTTTTTATTTACTGACGATTGTTTTAAGAGGAAAATGGAAAGATGTAATAAAAACCAGTGCTATATTTTTGACTGGTATGGTAATACCTTCTGTGCCGTGGTTGTTGTATTTTGGATTCAATAATGCCTTGGGGGATTATTTTGAATGCTATATTTATAATAATATTTTTCTTTATGCGAATGTATCAGACGGTCCTGGAGTAGTTGAAAAAATATATTTGTTAGCCAAAATCTTATATTTTCTGGTTATGGATAATACATCATACTTTGTTTTTATTATAATTGGTATGTTGGCAATGGTATTTTCTTTGAAAACAAGATGGTATGAAAAGTTCAATATATGTTTTTTGTTCGGATTTACTTTTTTGGGTATTTATATCGGAGATGCGAATTTACCATATTATTCGATTCCGCTTATGACATTTTCTGTCGTTGGAGCAGCATACATAGGATGGTTGCTTGATTTGTTGATTTACAAGGCAAAGATAGTAAGAGGAAAAAGAAGGATACAAGCAGTAGTGTGTAGTATTGTGATTGTATGTTGCACAAGTATTGCTTATCAGTATTCCGGCAATACTTATTTTATGAGTTACGAAAAGGAAGACTTCTTTTTGTTTCGGTTTAAGGAAGCAATTGAACAGGAAGAGAATCCGACATTGCTAAATTATGGTTGTTTGGATGTTGGATTATATACGGTAGCAGACATAATGCCGACTTGCAGATTCTATCATACGTGTAATATGTCTTATCCGGAGATGTCAATGGAGCAGATACGTTATATTGAGGAGGGACTTGTGCAATTTGTTGTAACAGGAAATAATTATCCTGATTCAATATATGATAACTACGAACTTGTAGCCTCGGAAACATACATGCATTTTGGCACGCCGGTGGATTATTATTTATTTAAGTTAAAAAGTTGATTAATTCAAGGTCGGGAACACTAGACAGTATGCCCAAAATGCATTACAATATGAAACGATGTATAAAATGAATAAATATACGGAGGGAAAGCAGTGGGAGATTTACGTAAGAACCTCAAGCAAAAACAAAGAATCGTAGTAAAGATAGGTTCATCATCTTTACAGCACCCTGAGACGGGCGACCTTGATTATATAAAGATGGATATTCTGGTACGCGAATTATGTAATATTCGTAATCAGGGGAAGGATGTTATTTTGGTTACATCAGGTGCGGTTGCCTGTGGAAGAAGAGCTGTTGGACTAAAGAAGACTTCTAATATTTCGGAAAAGCAGGCATGTGCGGCGATTGGACAGGCAAGACTCATGTCTACTTATCAGAGAATTTTTTCAGAGTATAATCATCAGGCAGCACAGATTTTGATGACTAGAAATACAATTGTAGATGAGGTGTCACGCCGGAATGCACAGAATACCTTCAGTCAATTGTTGGAGATGGGCGTTATTCCGGTTGTTAATGAGAATGATACGGTATCTACCTTTGAGTTAGAGCAGGTTATTGGTGATAATGATACACTTTCTGCAGTTGTTACGGCTTTGACCGGGGCAGACTTATTGATTCTTTTGTCAGATATAGATGGTTTGTATACAGATGACCCTAGAAAGAATTCGCAGGCACAGTTTATTGAGCGTGTAGATAGTTTGACAGAAGAGTTGTTGCGCATGGGTAAGGGAACTACTGGTAGTGATTCGGGAACAGGTGGTATGGAAACAAAGCTGACTGCTGCCAAGATTGCTACATATTCAGGTGCCGATATGGTAATTGCCAATGGCAAAGATGTTCGTGTAATTCATAGAATTATGGAAGGCAGAAATTACGGAACCATTTTTAAAGCAAATATAAATGATGAGTTTGATTTGGCAGAATTTGTAGACCAGCTTCACAAATAGGTGGTTTATGATTTGGTTTTTTGGAGGACTTTAAAATGACATTAGATGAACAAATCGCTAGAATTAATGAGTTATATCATAAGTCTCAGGCAGAGGGGCTGACAGAGGAAGAGAAAGCGGAACAGGCGCAGCTTAGAGCAGCTTATGTTGCAAATTTCAGAGCAAATTTGCGTGGGCAGCTTGATAGTATTACGATTGTCAGACCTGATGGTACAAAGGAGAATCTTGGAGAGAAGTTTGGAGGCAAGAAGCCAACTTCATAAGATGTTCGAGGTGTAAAGGATGGAAGAGAAGAAGCAAATCAGAAAGAGGATGCTTGCGCTTCGCAATGCTATGACACATGATGATGTGGTAAGCAAAAGCGAGGCTATTGTGCAGAAGGTATTACAGACTAATGAATATAAAGAGGCACAGAATATTCTGCTGTATGCAGATTACTGTCATGAAGTGATGACGCGTGCTTTATTCGAAGATGCACTGTTACATAAGAAAAAGGTCTATTTCCCGAAGTCAGACGGATTGACAAACACCATGGAGTTTTATCAGGTGGTTTCTGTAACACAGCTTTTTGAGGGATATAAGGGAATCAGAGAGCCAAAGGCTGACCCAAAGAAGCGCTTTGTGTGGAGGCAGACAGAGGATACTCTGGTAATAATTCCGGGAGTGGCATTTGATACGAATGGATATCGTATTGGCTATGGAAAGGGATTTTATGACCGTTATTTGAGTGATAAACGTCCGATTACTACGATGGCACTTGCTTTTGCATGCCAGATTACAGAGGAAATGATTCCGACAGATGCTTATGATATAAAGATGGATAAGATAGTGACAGAAGAGATTATTTATTCTTTTCTTAGAGTTTAATGAGGAAGAAGGGTTTTGACTATGACAATACAGGAAAAAGCAGCACAAATGAAGCTTGACAGTTCATTGATGGCTGGTACAACAATTGAAACAAGAAATGCCGCATTGGCAAAAATCGCAGAACGATTATTGGAGAATCAGACTGCTATCTTTGAAGCAAATGCTAAGGATTTGGAAGAGGCTGAGAAGAATCAGATTGCACCTGCAGTCGTAAAGAGACTGAAGTTTAGCGAGCAGAAGCTTGCAGATTCCGTAAAGGGTATTCAGAATCTTTTGACTTTGGAAGACCCGCTTTTTAAGGAGCAGTTAAAGAGAGAATTGGATACCAATCTTGTATTGGTAAGAGAAACCTGTCCGATTGGTGTTATCGGTGTTATCTTTGAGGCAAGACCTGATGCATTGATTCAGATTGCATCTCTTTGTATCAAGAGTGGTAACTGTGCTATTTTAAAGGGTGGTAGTGAGACAAAATATACGAACAAGGTGTTGTTTGATATTATTTACCAGGCAGCGACAGAGTGTGGACTTCCGGAAGGTTGCTTGTTCCAGGCAGAGCTTCGTGATGAGATTGCAGAGCTTTTGAGTTGTCATGAGTCTGTGGATTTGTTGATTCCAAGAGGCTCTAATGCATTTGTTCAGTATATTATGAATAACACAAAGATTCCTGTGCTTGGTCATGCTGATGGTATTTGTCATATTTACGTAGATAAGGATTTTGATGTGAATAAGGCAGTTCCGATTATTGTAGATGCAAAGACACAATACACAGCAGCTTGTAATTCTGTAGAGACATTATTGATTCATGAGGATGCAGTTGATGCGTTGATGCCGGTATTACAGAAGGCATTTGCAGAGAAAAATATCACACTTCGTGCAACAAAGGAGATTACTGACAAGTATTCTTGTGAAGCAGCGACAGATGAAGATTTTGATACAGAGTATCTTGATTTGATTGTATCTGCTAAAACAGTAAAGAATGTCGAAGAAGCAGTAAAGCATATTAATCGTCATGGTTCTCATCACACGGACTGTATCATAACGGAAAACGCAGATTCGGCTGCTTACTTTATGAGAATGGTAGATTCTGCAGGTGTATATCAGAATTGTTCCACCAGATTTGCAGACGGATTCCGTTACGGATTTGGTGCAGAGGTTGGTATCAGTACCAGCAAGATTCACGCAAGAGGTCCGGTTGGTTTAGAGGGACTGGTAACCTATAAGTACAAGTTGTTTGGCACCGGTCAGATTGTGGATGACTATGCGACAGGCAAAAGTGAATTCCATTTTAAAAATTTATAAGATAAACAAAACGAGTCGCAATTACGCGACTCGTTTTTGTTTATCTTGCCATAACCTCAATAATCTCTGCAATATACATGGTATGCATATCACCGTCTGGATACCATTTCTCCTTAATCTCAGGTGTGAGGAAGGAATCTTCTGTAATTCTTGTTGCAGATAACTTGTTGCAGAGCAGTACCAGATTTCCTTCGTCGATATATGGAATGCTGTGCTTGCTTGCAAGTGTAAGACCGGCTGCTGTCATCTTATCTTCGCTACGTCCTGAATGGGAACCACAGTAGCTTAGAGCCTTCTTATATTCTTCATCAAAAAAGGTTACAGAAAAGAAGTCGCCGTTATCAATGAACTCCTTGGTGTAACGGGAATCGCGAATAAAAATAAATGCAACGTTCTTTCCCCACATAACACCTAAGCCGCCCCAGCTCACGGTCATGGTATTTGCTTTTTCTTTGGTGCCTGCAGTGACGAGTGCCCAGTCTTTTCCGATTTTTTCAAACGGATTTATTTCTAACATATCGATTGTAATTGGTTGAAATGAATGCATAGTATAAGCTCCTTTTCTTTATATTGCCTTTTTATTATAGTTCTTTTGAAAACTAAAGTCACGTAAATTTTGCATAAAAACTGAAATAAATATATTTTGTATTTCATTGACACAATATTGTCGAAAATGGTATCATTAAATAAGAATATAAATTACTAGAAATCAGTCGCAATTTAACTTGTTTAAATTGCTTTTTTCATTTGGAGGGGATGCTATGAAGAAAATTTTATCATGTATGCTTATTATATGGATTTTGGGAGGAATGGTTCCGACTATGGAAGTGAAGGCGGCTTCAAATGTGATTGCTGTTGAGATGGAAATGTATTCTACTTCAGGAACACCTGTATATACAACGGATAATATTTTTACGGATGTTGCATTTTTGCTTGAAAGATTCACACTCGTAAAGGTTACCGGTATCACAACAAGCGGTTTTTATCGTGTAGATATAGGCGGTACTTATTATATTCCGGGAGCTTTTTTGATTGCGCAGGTAAGTGCTCCAAAGACGGAAAAGGAAATTATGTTAGAGGCTCTTGAAGAACGAGCTGATGCATATGCAATGCTTTTAGAACAGTCACAGCAGAGTATTACAACGTATGGTCTGGTAGATGTAACCGGAGATGGATTGCCTGAACTGTTTTCCGGAAATGGAAGGGAAATCTACACTTGTTATGAGGGCAGACCTGTGGTAATGTACTGCGGAATGTATCAGGATATCTTTTATAAATCACCAAAGGATAATGCATTAATTGGAAAATATTCATGGAATGGGCAGGACATCTGGGAAGTGTTCTATGTGGATATGAGTCTGCTTCCGTGGGGGCAGTTCAGATGCTTTTCCACATTAGCAGCACCTTACATTGATAAGGCAGTACAAATTACCTATCCTTACACAAATGATGAGGCTACCAGAACCGGTATAAAGACGGTACTAAAAAATATGCTTGGTATTTCATAAAATCAGGGAAGAGACAGAGTTATACGGTCTCTTCCTTATTTTTCTGCATATTGCAGTATTGCTTAAAATCATATATAATAGTGGAGTTTACTGGATTTTATAAGCTAATGCTGGAAAGGTAAGGTTGTAACGTGAATAAGGAAGAAATGAAAGCAATATTGGCTGAAATAGATGTAAATGCTCCAATTCCTACGGATGAGCATAATAAGCAGTATTATTATATTAAGAAAATGCAGACTGTATTACGTGAGGAGGAACTGAAGCTTGGCCATAAGGTTACTGCATGTATCAATACCTTCGGTTGTCAGATGAACTCTATTCACGGGAAAATATTCAAAGCAAAATTGACCTATAGCCTTGACATTTGTGTGTAAAGTTGTAATATGTGAGTATGTATAAATACTAATAGTCAGAAAAATAATTGAAAATTCACATAATTGTGTTAAAATATATAATAGGACGGAATAAGTATGACAGAAGATAAGAAGATTACCAATCTAGACATTAATTTAGATAATATCCAGAGCTGGGTAGAAGGGTTTTGCAGTGAAAAAGATTACGATTTGAAGGATATTGAGCTTGGTGGAAATAAGCAAGTGAAGCAATATACATTTATTTTAAGTGATACGTCCTTTGCAATAAATTTTTATCCAACAAAAGGAAATAGATATACTTTACAGTGGGCAACAGGAAAGAATCAGGGGATTTCTAAAGAATTTGCTAATTACATTTTAGATAGATTAGGCGCAGTTAATACAACTGCGGCAAGCAACAGTTTTTCTGTAACAATGGAAAAAGATACATTCGATGCATTTATCGATTTGTTATGTGATGATGATGTTAAATATGATAAAAATGAAAATAATAAAGAATATTTATATAGATTAAAGAGTATTCGATATGACGATACTATTACTATTCATTATTTTAAAAACACTAAAAGATTACAGATTCAAGGAAGACGATTACAACTTTTTAATAAAGCAGTAGAATTAGTCTCAACGGAATGCGAAACCAGAGATGTAGTAGCTGCTGAAATCAGATATGCTAAAGTTTCTATAGAAGTAGACGATATAATGAATGAAATGGCTGAGGTGTTAGGAGATTCCTATAATTTCTTAGCAAAAGCGCATAAGGATATATTATGTAGTGCATTTGTTCAGTATAGAGTAGAAGTTCCAATGCCAGATTATTCCATGATTGTGCAGGCTTCGGCAAGAGGTGTTGAAGGATTTATGCTTAAGCTTTTATCTAATAATAATGTTATTGTTGATGATTATTCAATCGGTTTCTTTTTCACGAATGAAGAACATCGAACACCTTTAACATTGAAGGCTGAATACGAAAGCATGGTTGATAATGACACCATTGCATCGGAAATGAATAGGTTATATCAATGGTGGTATAAAGTTAGACACCAGTACTCTCATGCAAGAGAGAATGATTGGTTAACTGTTACCATTAAGGATAGAAGAGTTGCAGATACTTTATTTAAACAAGCAATAGAAAATATTAAAAGTAGCTATGAGAGGATTATGGCTGCCAAGTAAGAAAGTAAGAGAGAAAATATGAATAAGATAGTTGTAAGAGAACTAAATAGTTGCTTGGAATATAGTTATGCTATATATCCAACTACTTATATTAATCCACTTGCAAAAATAGGTACACTGAATATGCAATTAGAAGAACATAATCTTGGTAGTTGTTGGATTTTGTTTGATTTGCTTTTGTGCAATGGTGATAATTACAATCGATTCGCAAAAGCATATTATGACGGTAGTAAAGTTGTACCTTCATCAATAGAGTTAGTTGAGAACTTAACAAGCGAAAGCATAAAGATGATAGAAGAGTATTACGCAAGTGACAGGTCAACTCTGAAAAAGGGTGTTTTGGTTCCCGGCGAATATTTATTACATTGTTAAATAGAAGAGGACTCCAACTAGGAGTCCTTTTTCATTTTTCCTATTCCTTCCACACAAACTTGTGTGTCATTCCATTCTTAAATGTAATCGAAATAATCTTCCCATCGTGAGTATAGATATCATTAATCATTGAGTGTGCGACGTCGCAAAGGATGTCGGCACCAGTGGCAAGCCACAGTTCCTGATAGTCGATTTCTGCTGATGCATTCAGACAGTGGCTAAGGAGCAGGGCAGAAGCTTTCTCCATGAAGTCAAAGTCCTCAGCAGATACATTGCTCTGCTGAGCTGATAGAATATCATTATTAACAGCGACAAGCTGTGTCTCAATGTCCGTCTTGGTTTCCAAGTATTCTTTTTCACTCATTCCATCATCAGAATACAGATAAGCATCTTTCAATCTTTGAAGAGCACGTTTCAGACGTTCCCCTTTATCTTTTAATGACTTTACATCAACATTTGCTACTGGTAGTTCCTGTGAAGACACAGGAGCATAGTAGACGTTTGGATGTGTGGAGTGCAGCAGTTCCCATAGCTGATTGAGTGTATCATCTGACAGACCAAGTACATGTTCAAATGGAGTACCGGATAACAGCATACGTTCCAGTTCATCCTTAGATTGAATGCGCTTGGCTTTGGCAGTCACTTGAAGCATATTGCGGACGTAATTGAATACAAATGGTCCGATTGTAACATCTGATATATAAGCTTCGGAGCACTGGTAGCTCTTGCGGTTCGGACATACATATGTGCTTGGTTTGAATCCGTTACGACGCAAACGGTCTACATCACTGTGCATTACACAGTCGCAGGAAGAACACTTAACGATACGACCAAATACATGAATCCTTTTGGCCGCATGTGGCATACCTTTCATGCGCTGGGTAGCAGTAGATGCATCCATAGATGCGTTCACTCGTTCCCATAGAGCCGGTTCGATTAGAGCATTATGGTTATTCTCTACGATAATCCATTCTTCCTCCGGCTTAATCTCACCGTGAGCTGATTTGCGGTAGTTGTATCTGAGAGTACCTTTATAAAATGGATTGCGAAGTATATCAGCTACCGTCTTGGTAGTCCAGCGGCCGTTTCTCTTAGTTGGAATATTGTTATCATTCAGATAGCGAGTGATGGAAGGAGTGCGCATACCCTTGTCATACATATCATATATCTTGCGTACACGTTCAGCTTCTGTTTCATCAGGTACGGGAAACTTCTTTTCCTCAGACCACTTGTAACCTAAAGGTATATTAGCACCATTCCATTTCCCTTGCGTAGCTCTGTCCTTCATGATATCTGAGACTCGCTCGCTGTCTATGCTTCGCTCTAGTTCCGCAAACACCAAAATGATTTTCAGCATTGCGGCACCCATGGCGCATGAAGTGTCAAACTGTTCATTCAGTGATATAAATGTGGTACCGTATCTCTTAAATTCTTCATGCATGATAGAGAAGTCAACAAGGTTACGGCTGATACGGTCTATCTTGTAGACTACTACATGAGATACTTTGCCAGCCTTGATGTCATTCATCATTCGCTCAAAGGCAGGACGCTTGGTATTCTTGGCAGACCTACCAGCATCCTCATAGATTTCGTATTTATCAATGTGTAATACATGTTGGAGATAAGCCTTAAGCTCTTTCTTCTGGAATGGAAGAGAGCACTTATCTACCTGATGTCCTGTAGATACACGGACGTAGATTGCAGCATGTTTCATTATAGCCTCCTAAAAATAAGTATAAAAAATAAGCCTATGAAAATCTCACGGCTTATGCTATAATGAACCTTGCTTAGGGGTTCGTATAAGTCGTAAGATTTATAGGAACAATGAACGTCTCGTAGCTCCAACTACGGGGCGTTTTTATTTTGTTCTTGTTTCACACCTTGCGAAGTTGCAAGTTTTATAAGATATGAAAATGTAAGGGTAGTTTCACACCTTGAGACTATGCTACAATTAAATAAAGTAAAAGAAAGGTGTGAGCGCATGATTAAGTATGTTAGGATGAAGCGTACTGATGTCTATTCAGTATATTATAAGAAATCAGATACTCTGTTCATCAATCTTAATTTCTCCGGCAATGTAGAGAACACTAAGAAAATAACAAGCTTATCAGGCATCCTTATCCGGCTTTAATTCTCCAACAGGTGGATAGAGCTTTTCGAACTCATTGGATGTCTCTGGTTTTTCCTCTATTATATCGCAGGAGTTCGCAGCATACTTAGTAAAATTAAAGTTACTATTTGTTTCTATATTCAAAATTCTATGAACCATTTCTTTGGTTACATCATCTGACTTTCTATATTTCGCTATAATAGTCTCTTCCACATTGGAAAGCGGAAAATTATCATTTAACTCTTCCCAACCCATGAGATAACTAGGGGAACATTGTAAGACCTTAGACAATGCATGGATTTTATCTATTCCCATGTTTTGTATATCTCCTGTTTCGTACCTTGAAACAGTTCCTTCGGATACTCCCAATGCTTTAGCAACTTCTTTTAATGTCAAACCTAGTTGAGCACGTCTTGCTTTTATAATATATTGGACGTTCATATATTCTCCTTTCGGAATCACCTCTCAACTTAGGCATCTTTATCAGACTTTAATTCTCCAACAGGTGGATAGAGCTTTTCAAACTCTTCGGCAGTATCTGGGATTCCCTCGAATATATCGACAGGTTTGTCTTCAACACTATTCGTAGTTTTAGCTTTATCTTGTTCAGATACCATCTGTTGATAAGCATCATGATAAGTTAGTAATCGTCTTATCATTTGTTTTGTCTCATTATCAGCATTTTTATACGCTTCAATAAATTTCAGTTCATCCTCCGTAAAATGCAACTGTTCCCTAGAATTAGGACGTTCCTCGTTGAATGTAGCATATATATCATTTACTTCATATAACTTCATTAATTTCAAAAAAGTTACGCCATCCGGCTCCGATTTACCGACTTCCCATGAGCCAAGAGTACTTTTATTTTTTAGGCCAAGCATATCTGCTACTTGCTGTTGAGTGTAGCCTTTTTCATTTCTTAATTTCCTAAGTATTTCACCAAAATATTTATTCGCCACTTATACTCACCTCCACAATAGAATATTACGTTAAAAATAATTGATAGTCAACTATAAAATTGAAAAATTCGTTCAAAAGTTATTGACAATTGAAATATTCAACTGTACACTATAGAAAAGAACGAAATATTCAATCAAGTGTAAAAAGGAGGTGTTCCTATGAACGAAGATATCGTTCGGATTTTAGAAAAGGAAATTAACGAAAAAGGTATGACGCTTACTTTCGTATCAAAAAAGACGGGGATTGAGTATCAACGACTCATGAGAATATTCAACCAAAATGCCAAGATAACAGGAAGTGAATTATTAAGAATAGGTAGGTTAATAGGATTAGATTTGCAGGAATTGCAAGATTCTTTAATAACCCGAGCATAGGAGGCAATATGGAAGCAAATTTTAAAGTATCAATATCAACTTTTCCAGGACAGATAGCTTTGAGCATCCAAAAGTATTCTGACTCACTCACAATAAGGTTATCATTTTTGCATATAAAGATAAGGAGGTTGCATGAGAATAGGACATTATGATATTGGATGCTCAAAAATTATGAAGCATTCTAAAGGAGAATGGTCTCTTGGTGTGTGGCTTCAGCTTAGAAGGAAAAATGGAACAACTTCATTATGGCTATTCTTTTTTAAGTGGTATATGCTTATCGGCACAATTGACTGGAATAAGCATGATGCTACCCTTAGAGAACGAGGCATCACCATAGGATAACTATGTATGCATAGAAAAAGGAGCTGATTGCTCAGCCCCTTAGGTGATTATTTGCGGTTCAGATTAGTTGAATTTATCTGTGTCATATTGATTAAGACAATGTGCACAGCCGTTACAGGGTTTGTCTGTATACTTATGACTACGTTCCAAAGCACGTTCGAGAGTATCAAAAACAATAACATGTTCTGGTTTTATCTCGTCAATCTTGCAGGATTTGTCTTCGTGACGTAAGTCATGTATCTCCCCTGTATTGATGTTCAGAACAAATCTGTAACCACAGAAAGGTGATTCATGTCTGATGATAGTAATCACCTCCTTTCTTGGAGTGGTAGGGCTGTAGCCCGTTGGTGTTA
The DNA here is from genome assembly GCA_045579665.1 of Lachnospiraceae bacterium. Taxonomy (GTDB): domain Bacteria; phylum Bacillota; class Clostridia; order Lachnospirales; family Lachnospiraceae; genus COE1. Next base: position 40,125 of record JAZNMO010000128.1, on the reverse strand, counting down.
TCACCTCCCTTCAAATATTTGGAGCTTAGCTCCATGGTGTGATTACTTTTGAGACTTGTTCTCAATGCGTTCTAATTCCACAGCTATTTTATTAATAGCGCATACACCGTTTGGTTTGGCACTTGAAGGTGTTGGATTAGGAATAAACAAAGAGCAGTTTTCGCAGACGTTGTCTTTGTTAAAAGGGCATTTACGCATGGTAGTCACCTCCTTGTATGAAATTGTAGTGCGGATAAGCGCAAATTACCCGCACTACAATTCTACAGGAAGCTCAAAACAAATTACTCCCCTGTTTGGCCAAAACCTATGTCGGGCAGCAGGGATATACGAAAAGAAAATCCAACCCCAGTATAGGAGGTGCAGTATGTACGAATTAAAGAGCGGTACAGAGCGTCTGGCACGTGCGTTACATGATGCAAGTTTCAGCGATGCACAGCTGAAGAGACTTGCGCGAATATTGAATTATCATGAACCACAGCTTGGCGATGATATCAGAGCAATGTATGACAGATGCGTCATGAACAAGGAAGTTCCAAAGGAGCAGTAGAATTATGGACAGAAAAGAGCATCTTATGAAAGCCTTGGCGAAGATTGGTATTCATTCTGTAGAGGAAGTGAAGGAAGCCAAGGTTAAACCAATTAATATATCACTGATGGTTTCCAAGCCGGAGCAGAGCGTTCCTAAGAAGGAAGCCGTGATGTAATTACATACCAGTAGCCGTAGCACAGGAGCATCGCTCACAAATAAGCATGCGCTCACACGGCTATCCCCTAAGTAAAGTTATCCGTTCACACGGGCGGTGCTTCGCTGCTACGGCTACTGGCTTAAATCTTCTGCATGGTGTGTAGACACCATGTAGGCATACCTCTTTACTTTTAATAAACATTGGTGATGCATAGCTATCCTCCCGTGCGCTATGCATCATGCAGAGGATTTAGGTGATGATATGTACAAATATGGAAAGATAACAGGTCTCCGAGAAACAGAGAATGGAGTAGACCTGTTAATACACACAGAGACTGATGTGGCAGCAGTTGTTAAAGAAAAGAAGACAACTGAAGTGTGGATGCAGCTACCTGATGGGAGAGAGCTGTCACCACTTCAACGGCGGAAGATATATGCCACCTTCCGGGATATCAGCGCATATACAGGGTATACACCCGAAGAGACCAAAGAGCATATGAAGTTTTACCACATCCAAATGACAGGATGTGATTATTTTTCGCTTTCTGACTGCTCAATGGACCAGGCGAGAGAGTTTATTAATACGCTGATTGATTTTTGCTTATACAACGGTGTACCGATATCCGGCTCTATGCTGGACCGCACCGACGATATAGGAACCTATCTAAAACAATGCTTGCGACATCGCAAGTGTGCCGTGTGTGGAGCAAAGGGAGAAACGCACCACTGGGATGCGATAGGTATGGGACACGACAGAAGGATGTACGATGATACCGAGAATAGGAAGATATGCCTTTGCAGGATGCATCATACGATAGCCCATCAGAAGGGTAGAGATGCATTCGAGCGGTCTTATCATGTGTTTGGTATTCGGTATGTGGAGGAGGATGAGGAGCATGGATTACAAATGCGAGCACTGCCATGACACGGGCTTTTGTACCGGTAAGCGACTTGATGACGGGACAGAGATTAAAGTGTTCTGCTACTGTCACCCGCTTGTGCGTAAGGGCGTGGTAAAGGCACTTGATGGAGGCTACGCGTTGGATAAGGTAACTGTTTCACGCAAGGGTGTGGCAAGGAAGAAGGAGGTATTGAAGTGAGGGGAAGTATATGGCAAAGAAGAGAATGATATCTATTGATATCTGTGGAGGAGATGACTATCTGGACTTGCCGCCATTGGCGCAGTCTCTATACATACAATGCATTATCACCGCAGACGATGACGGACTGTTAAGCGGTATCCGCAAGCTTGCACGTTCTGTTGGTGCCAAGGCTGAGGACATATCAGCTTTGGCAGATGCAGGATTCATTATTCAATTCGATAGCGGGGTAGTAGCTATTTCTCACTGGCTAATACATAACACAGTGAGAAAGGATAGATACACAAGGTCAGTACATTTCAATGAACGAAATCAAATATGTGTACAGGATGATGATAAGTACTCTTTGGAAGAGGGAGTGCCTTATTCAGTATACCTAAAAAAGGTTCGTAAGATTGATGTTGACAACCAAATGGCAACCAATGGTCAACCAAGTGACAACCAAATGGCAACCAATGGTAAACCAAGTGACAACCAAATGGCAACCAATGGTAAACCAATGGTAAACCCAGATAAGATAAGTATAGATAAGAGTAGAGTAGATTATAGTCAATCTAATAATAATATTTACTCTAATGATTTAGGTGGTGGTAGATATAATTCCAATACTGGAATCATTCAAGAGGGACAGCCTTCGCCTACGGCTCAGGCACCACCACCACCAGATACACATCATGGTAGAGCTGAGCCTAAGAAGGCATACGGAACGTATAAGCATGTATTACTGTCTGCTGATGACTTCAAGGAACTGCGTGAGAAGTACACAGATGATGAGATACAGGATGGTATTACATACACGGATAATTACGTGCAAATGAAGGGTAATAAACAGCAGGATTATAAGCTCTCTCTCATGAAGTGGGGAATAGACGGTGGCAGGAAGGAGCGCAAGAAGCAGGAAGGCAAGTCTCCACCAACCAATAGTTTTATCCCGCAGATGAAGAGGGATTATGACATGGACGAGCTGGAGGCAGCAGTATTAGCAAATTAGGTATGTAGGAGGATTATGGTATGTTTGAAGTATTTGGTAATATGGATTCCGCAGAAGAAATTAACATGACTGCGGAGGGATTAAAGAACGAGGGCGATAAGAGCAGCCTTTATAAGTTAGCCAAGGAGAATGGTATTGATAAGGGGTTTGCAGATATGTATCTTGCAGGGGCTATGCCTTTTCTTTGCGACGTCGCAACAGCGGCAGTTGGAAAATTAACGATTGAGGCACAGGAGCTTAAAGCCAAGGAGCTGATAGCTGACTGGATAGAGTATATCAAGGTATCATGCATGGAGGATGAGGAACTTGCCAAGGCAGTAAGAAGCAAGAATAAGAGCATGAAAGATTGTTTGGCTGCACTGATGAAGTGGTCATTCAAGAATCTGTATGAGATACCAAAGGATGTGGCAAAGGCAGCAGGTATTACGGCAAATGTTAAGTTCGGGATTCCGGGTATGAAGCAGGCAAAGCAGATTATCCGTGAGTATTATCTTGGTAAGTAGGTGATGGTATGAGAAAAGCAGGATTATTAGACATAGAGCCGCTTCTTGCGACATCGCAAATGCTTGCAAAGGCAAGGGCTGATGTGGGTAAGGAGATTGTTGAAAAGTATTCATGGAGCAGTTCGACATACAGATACACTGAGTGGAAGACCAAGACGTATCTAAAGGCAAGGGATATACCGGAGAAGCATGTACTGGAGATTGATGCATATTACAGACCGAATCTACAGAGAGGCGAGACAGCACCGACTTATCGTATTTTCCTTGACTACGAGGAGATGGATTATATCACCTACAACGTGGGGGATAAGAAGTGGAGCAAGGCAAGATATGAGTATCTGACGACATATGGTAACGCACATAGTTATGCCAAGAGACCGGAAGTGCAGATAACCAAACAGGATTTAAAGCTTATTCAGTCTAAGCTTAGCGTGCATGAGCTTTACACGGCAGAATTTGCTATCCGTGAGTGGCAGGAGGCAATAGCCAAGGAGAAGAGGGACAGAAAGAACAACAGAGAATTGCAGGCAATAGATGACCAGATGGCGATTGTGCCGGAGCTTCCGAAAAGCTGGGATAAGTGGATTGAAGATGTGCCGCTGATGAAGCATGAGTATTTAATCTACACCAAGGAGCAGACAGCGTATTGCACACACTGCAGGGAGACTGTGGCACTTACGATTAAGCCAAAGCATAACGAGACAGGAAAGTGCCCTTCCTGTAAGCATGATATTACATACAAGAGCTGGGGGATGCAGAAGTATCTACACACGAGAACCAAGGCAAGTATTATTCAGAGGTGCAGTGATGGAAAGTCACTGGTAGTCAGACAGTTCTTTGTACTTCGTAAGTTGAACAGAGATAGCGACTATAAGGGGACGGTTGAATGGCATGAGGATTACAGAGGCTTTACCAATGAGCATCTTGCAAGCGGTCTCAATGCTTACGAGTGGGGGGTATACAAGAATACGCATACTTGCAGATGGTGTCGATACGGGACTGTGAATCATGGAGGATATTATAATAATCAGCTATGCCAAGCGTATGCATCCGGCGTACTGTTTACAGGGAATTTAAAGCATGTATTGAAAGATACAGTGATTAAGTATGTGCCGGCAGCAGAGATATTCAGAGCAGTCAAAGGTGAGCGAATCGACGTAGAGGAGACGTTAACCACGCTAAGGGATAACAGAAATTTTTACGAAGCTATCTGGAAGATGGGATTGCACAGATTTGCCATAGATAGATTATTCAAGAGAGGGGGGCTTACGCAGATAGACAAAGCAGGTAAACCATGGGAATGTTTAAGGCTGCCAAAACGCATATTCATGCAGGCGGTAAGACTGGATTTATCAGATACCGGTGTAAGGATATTACAGATACTGGAGAGATACGAAGTACGTGTGACAGATGATGAACTGAAATGGTTGGAGAAACATATGGGAGCATCTTCACTGTTAAGATATATCTGCTGGCAGACACCGCATAGGTTTATTAAATACATGAGCAGTGAACCGTTTGGCAGGGTTGGAATAAATTTGGCAGGGTCACGAGGCATTTACGCAGATTATCTTGATATGGCACAGAAGCTTGGAATGAATCTGGGAGACCGAAGCGTATGTTTTCCTCAGGACCTACAAAGAGCGCATGATGAAGCAGCAACACTAATCCATATACGCAAGGATGAGGAGGCGGCGGCCAAACGTGCGAAAGAAGAAGCCCGCCTCAGAGAGAATGCCAAGGCTATCAGAGAAATGTTTGATTATGCGGATGAGCAGTTTTTTATTCTTGTACCGGAGTCATACAAAGAGATATCTGATGAGGGACACGAACAGCATAACTGTGTAGCAACGTATTTTGAACCTGCGGCAGCAGGAAGGACAATTATATTCTTTGTTCGCAGGAAGGAAGAGCCAGAGAAGTCATTCTGTACAGTAGAGATTGGCAAGAAGGGAGAAGAATTTGTCATCAAGCAGAATTTTATAGCCTACAACAGGAAAGCACCTGCGGATGAGACGGAGTTCCTGAAGAAGGCAGTGGCAGCAGCACAGAAGAAGGTAGACAAGGAACTGAAGAAGAAAGCCAAGCAGGTCAGAGTTGCAGTGGCGGTATAGGAGGTATTATGGAGCAGATATCATTGATTGAGTACCAGGGAATTAAAGACAAGATTAAAACCAAGCTGAATGAGACAGTTAACAACTTTGTAGTCATCGGATTTTATCTAAAGCAGGTTAGGGATAATGAACTATTCAGACAGGACGGTTACAAGAACATGGAGGAGTTTGCCAAGGGCGAATATAATCTCTCGGCATCTACGGCAAGCCGATTCATGGATATTAATACCAAGTTCTCCATGGACGGTAACAGTCTGTTAATCAAAGAGGAGTACGTGAACTTCTCCTACAGTAAATTGCAGGAGATGCTTACAGTCAAGGAAAAGGACTTGGGACTGATTACCGAGGATACGACAGTTAAGCAGATTAGGGAAATAAAGTCATTTGAAAAGGCAGAGGACAAGAGACTTGCAGAAGAAGAGGCAAATAACCTTCCTTTGGTACAGATGGCAGCAGAGGAAGATGACGAGGTTGAGGAGCTGGAAGAGATTGCGACGTCGCAACTTACTCCGATACAGACTGTACTCATGGATTACTGGAAACGCAATATAGAATTATTAAAGCTTGTCTATATTGGTTTGATAGATGCTAAGGACCTTGCAGAGCAGATGTCACCCAATGGAAGTACATTAGAGTTTGTGGGCGTGTACTGCATGATGATGTATGACTATCGTAGTGGTGTAAAACTGAGATTCTATGAGGGAGCGGCACCAAAGATTGAAGAGTATACCTACGAGGATATTGTAGATATCACGAATGCAATTATGCAGGATGGCGAGTATGAGAAGATTATTGCATGTGAGCCTAAGCAGAAGGAGAAAAAAGTTCCTGAGGTAGTCACAAATTCCGCACCTGAGCTTGACAATACACCGATTAAGGGACAGATGACTACAGAGGACATTGAGGAGCTTGCACCGGAGCCGACAGTAACTGAGGAGACAAAAGAGGAGCCTGTGGCAGCAGTACAGCAGGAAGAACCGAAGGAAATTCCTGAGATGATAGAACCGGAGATTATTGAGCCGGCAGCAGTCGAGGTAGTAGAGCAGGGAGAGCCTACATACCGGGAGGCAATCAAGTTCTTTGAGGAAGAGATTGCCATATTTGAGACACTGCATACAGAGGTAGCAGAACGTAAGTGTATGTTCTTTCGAATAGCCATTAAGGCATTGGGAGATATGGTTGCAACACCGGGAGTATAGACTCCGAAAGAAACTTGCTGATTCATATAGGGCTTGAATATATATCACATAAAAGCAAGTCATGGATGAAAAGCCTCCAGCCCCATGGAAAGGGCTGGAGGAGAAAGAGGAAGAGTTATGGCATATAAGGGATACGGCAGACAGATGACAGAATGTCCATTTTATGTAAGGGATAATAAGTACAGTATTACATGCGAGGGCATGGCAGCAGATACAGAAGCAGTAACAAAATTTGAAGATGCTGATAAGAAGATGGAATATCAAAGGAACTATTGCTTTTGTTGGCCAAACAAATGTCCCGTTGCCCTACATAATATGGCAGATGAGGAGCGTTGGAAATGATAATAGTTGTTGAAGATGATAAGGGAGAAGTCATTGCAAGAATACCGACGGATGAAGGGAGTCGTTTTGAGATTATCAAGAAGGGTTATAGAGTTACAAGGTATAAGAAAGGCTTGCCGAAGCTTAAGTGGAATAATGGAAAGCTAATGCTTGTAAGAGAAAGGGTGCCGCTATGGCAGCAGGGAGGACAAGAGAATGCAGGGATTGAAGGAATGTGCAAGAGGTCACAATATGACACAGGCAGAACTGAGGAACTGGATGCAGGAGTGGGATGAGACCATCCAGCGTCTTAATGGATGTAGGATAGATTTGAGTAGCTGTAAGCTTGTGATAGAGCATAGCGGAGTACGAAGCAAAGGGAATGACAAATGAAGATAAGGTCAATATGAACTAAGGGTTATTACAGTGGCGACAGACAAGCTTCCCGGTAAGGGCATAGCTTGCTCTGTATTCACGGCTGTATCCACAAGAATGTTGCATTAATACTTTTTTGTGACATCCTTGGTAAGTTCCAACCACAGTATATTCTGTGCCATACAATGCGTATATGTCTGCTTCAAACAAGTCTTGGCGCTTTGGAACGGTCCTTTTGTAGCAATATGGACAGCCGTGTCCTCGCATAAAAACGTGAGGCTCCATGCGGAAGAACGTACCACAAACATTATGCTTGAATAATGCTTTGGTCGAAGCATTCACATACTCCCCCATCAGATAGTATTCATCCTTGACCAAATCATATACTTTTATCTTCATTTCGCCTAACGTCAATCGCTTACCCATAATAGCATCAGCTCCTTTATTATATTATATCACGTTAAAAAAAAGGTAGAAGAAACAAATAAAACAAAAGAATAAGAATTGAGGTGAATAGTATGAAACATATAAAGACTTATCGAACTAATTTTGTTAGAGTATCAAGCAATAATGAACGCAAATATCACAGTAAACCGATGGTACGTTTGTGTGGTAAACGTAAGCCTAGATATAGTGATATATGCCCTTTTGTTTGTTGAATAAGAATTTAGCAAAGAGAGGTAAAAAGAATGGGTGTTATTAGTGAAGAAGAAATTGAAAGAGAAATAAAAGATATATCAATGCAAGTAGAGGAACTTTCTGCAATGTCTGGTGGAATGCTCTATATTGATATTTTGCGTAAGATTGCTGAAAATTTAGATATTTAGCTAAATTGAAATACAGAGGAGTATAAAGATGGAATGGTTTATAGTAATTGTAATCATTTTTTGTGTAGTTGGACTGATAGTAAGTGATTAAGGAGGTAACAGGGGTGAAGAGAAGATTTGAACAATTATTTTGTAAGCACAGTTGGATGGGAACATATATATTTAAAGAGCAGCATTGGAGATTTATTTGTACCAAGTGTAAGAAGACAAGATATAAAAAGCAGATAATGCTTCCGAGAGGGCAGCAGTTGTTTGGAAGAATGTAGAATGTTCTGCCACGGCAGCAGTACTAACATAGATTTTGGCCAAAGAGGGGAGTAAAAAAGAAAACAGATATGCAACAATAAGGTTGCATAATACTTTCAAAAATACCATACCTGAGGAAGAGGTTACATGCAGTAATATGCGTGTAACCTTTTTCTTTTGGAAACAGAGTTAAGGGAAGGAGTTGGGATAATGGGAGCTGGAGGCAGACCGAGGAAGTGGGATAGTCCAAAGAAGATGGAGAAGGCAATAGAGGAATACTTTGCTAAATGCGAAGGGACTATGTTAATTGATGAGGGAACCGGACTACCCGTATTAACTAAGGCTGGTCAACAGATTTTTATTAATCGTAAGCCACCAACGGTTACAGGTCTAACATTGCATCTTGGATTTGCAGCCACGCAGAGTCTATTTGACTATGCAAAAGATGAACGGTTTTCTGCGATTATATCGCGCGCAAAGCTCAGAATCGAAAGCTATCTCGAAGAGCGTTTGATGGACCGTGATGGACAGCGTGGAGCCGAGTTCAATCTACGCTGTAATTATGGTTGGACAGATAAGAGGGAGATAAACATTAATACAGATGATAATACAGGAGTTATCTTCATGGTTCCAGTAAAAGAAGAACCTGAGGAGCAGAAGGGAGAAGAAGATGTATAAACCATATAAGACAGATAAGGACGTATATGTATTTGATTCAAAGGGTAACAAATTATGCCGTACAGACTTTGTATTAGATACAGAAGATGATATTGCAACATTCCAGAAGGAGTGTGCAAAATACCCAGCAGGAACAACAGGCTACGTGGCATCAACAAAGAAGGTGCTGATGCTTAATTGTCAGGGTGTATTTGTGTAAGGAGGTGTAGTACATGGATGTAGCAACATTAGGAGCTGCGCAGGCCTATGCGAAAGAGCTTGTAGCAGGAGCAAGTAATCTAACAGATTTGGCAGGCACAGCGGTACAGAAGTATATTAATGGGGCAACAAATCTGGTAACAGATGACAATGTAGGTTCTAAGATAAATGACTATTTAACTAAGGATAACAGTGTATCTGGTGCGATTGTCAATACAGTAAGCGGTCAGGCTATCTATGTCGATGATGCAAGTGATAAAAAAATACAAGGACTCTCAATATATGGGCGTACTACACAGGATGGTACGCCAAGTGTAGATGCGCCTGTGGAGATTGTGACAGAGATTGCAGGGGAAACGGAAATAGGTGTATATGGTCGAAATTTATTTGTAATGGAAGATTGCGAAACATATAACAACGGTATCACATTTGCTTGCAAAGATGGAGTTATTACAGTAAACGGGACACCAACCGCAGATTATGCAGTAATGCTTGAAAAAGCGTATTTAACATTACCAAAAGGCACATATCAAAGAATAGTGAGAGAAAATAATATCACTTTAATAGTAAGAGCGCTAAATGCTGATGGAACTTATACATATTTAAGCAGCCCACTAGAATTGCAAGAAACTACAAAGGTTGAAGCGTATGTGCAGATTACACAACAAGTAGGTGTAACATTTACTAATGCCACAATCAAGCCTTATATCATGCTTTCAGAAGGCGCTTGGGAACAAGGCATAAAACAATCAATGACGGTCACACTTCCATCCCTAAACGGTATACCTGTTGACAGTGGTGGAAATCACACAGATGCAGACGGTCAACAGTGGATTTGTGACGAAATCAACTTCGAGCGTGGGGTATATGTGCAGAATGTAAAGAAAATAAAGCTAACGGAAATAACTAATTTTAATACAAATGAGCAATTCGGCGGCATAGCAGTTAGTGACGTTCTACAAACAGGAAGTCGAGTAAAAATCTTAGCTGACAGATTTTTATTTAATGCAGCAATTAAGGCTGATGGTGTTGCGTTTGCATACGCTAATGAAATCCGATTGTATAAAACGTGTGAGGGTGTGGAAGATTTCAATAATTGGCTTGCAGAAGTAAATGGGGTTGATATTATATATCCCTTAGCAACACCAATTGAAACACCGCTAACGGATACACAGATTGAAGCATACAAGGCATTGTATAGCAACAAGCCAATTACTACTGTATTAAACAGTGAAGTAGCAGAAATGACGGTGAAATACATTGCCGACACCAAGACATACATTGATAACAAGTTTGATGAACTGTCAAAGGCAATTGTAGCATTAGCAGAATAGAGAGGTACAAGGATGTTTAGTTTAAGAGATTTTGTAATGAAAACAATCAAAGGAATGGTTGGGGAAGAACCGGACTATAAGGTTAGAAAGTATGCTTTAGGTTGGTTCGAGAAAGAGGTACTGACTGAGGAAGATATGGTAGAGATTGAAATGTTAATCGAGGCTCAGTACACAGTAGAGGAAGAAGTAACCGAGGAGACTGAGACCGAGGCAGGGGCTGAGTAGTTACTTAACTAAATTCATATTATGTGGAGCAAGACACGGTATAATACGGAGGATAAAACATGATTAATATAAATGCATATTCAAGAGCGAAGCAGGGCAATAAGAAGATTGCAAAGAATTTTAGGGTGAAGGAATTTGCCTGCAAGGACAACAGTGATGTTGTCTTTATAGCACCAGAATTGGTGGAAGTGTTGCAGAGCATCCGCACACACTTTGGAAAAAAGGTAACAATTAACAGCGCATACCGTACACCGGGCCATAACAAGGAAGTAGGGGGAGAAACATATTCCCAGCATCTCTATGGCCTTGCGGCAGATATTAAGGTGGCAGGGATAGAACCGAAAGAGGTTGCGGCATATGTTAATACATTAATGCCGGACAAAGGTGGTATTGGTACATACAAGACTTTTGTTCATGTAGATGTTAGAGAGACAAAGAAGAGGTGGAATGGATAATGCCTAATATTGTATGGAAACCTCAGCCAAGACAGGTTGCATTCATGGAACGTCCGGAGTACGAGGTTCTTTATGGCGGTGCGGCTGGTGGTGGCAAGTCAGAAGCCTTAATCATTGAAGCTCTTAGGCAGGTACATATTCCTCATTACAAGGGGATTATATTTCGTAAGACGTATCAACAGCTTACAGAGCTGATAGATAAGAGTTTGAAATATTATCCAAGAGCATTTCCTACAGCAAGATATAACAAGACAGAGCACTGCTGGTATTTTCCCAGCGGTGCAAAGTTATATTTTGGAAATATGCAGTCAAGTGACTACAAAACGAAATATCATGGAAAAGCTTTTGATTTTGTAGGCTTTGATGAGCTTACACATTTTACATACGAAGAGTATTCGTATATGTTCTCGCGAAACAGAGCTTCTGGACCGGGCACGAGAGTATATTTCAGAGCAACAACCAATCCCGGAGGTATCGGGCATGGATGGGTAAAAGCTAGATTTATTACAGCGGCACCACCAATGACACCGATAGTTGAAGAAGTAGAGATTTTGGCTCCCGATGGTACGAAGATTAAGAAACAACGAAAAAGAATATTTGTACCGGCTACTGTATTTGATAACCAAGAATTATTGAATAGTAACGAAGACTATCTTGCATCTTTGGCGATGATGCCGGAAGCACAGAGAAAAGCACAACTTTACGGAGATTGGAATTCCTTTGAAGGACAGGTATTTGCTGAGTGGAAGGATGAACCTGAACATTATATGGATAGACGTTGGACTCATGTTATTGAACCATTCAGAATACCGGCACACTGGACGATATATAGAGGTTTTGACTGGGGATATAAGAGACCTTTTTCGGTAGGCTGGTATGCTGTAGATACAGAGGGAAAGATATTCCGTATAAGGGAATACTATGGATGCACCGGAGAGCCTAACGTTGGCGTTATGATGCAACCGGCAGAAGTGGCGGCAGAGATAAAACGTATTGAGAATGAAGACTTAAACCTTAAGGGAAGGACAATTACCGGTATAGCAGACCCGGCTATTTTCCAAGAAAATGGCGGAGAGTCAATTGCAGCTATGATGGAAAAGAGCCCTAATTTTATTTGGTGGGAGAAGGGAGACCACGCAAGAATACCGGGAAAGATGCAGTATCACTATAGGCTTGCGTTTGATGCTGAAGGAGTTCCTATGTTCCAAGTATTCAATACATGTAAACATTTCATACGCACAATACCTAACCTTGTCTATGATGAAAAGGACGTTGAGGACATTAATACAGATGGAGAAGACCATATCTATGATGAATGTCGTTATGTATTGATGGAGAATCCGATTGCACCAAGGAAGAATGAAGCAAAGAAAAAGGTATATGATGACCCACTGGATTTATACGACAGCAAGGGTAATTACAAATTCTTTAATGTATAGGAGGCTATATGGGAGAAGAACAGAATATGCAGGAGCTGGTAGAGCAGCGCATTGAAGAGAGCAGGAAGCTGATAGGTAAAGCAGAGATTCAACAGGCGAATATGCGCTTGCAGAAGTACAGAGAGGCTAAGGCCAATCTGGAGAAGAGAATCGTATCAAATGAACAGTGGTGGAAAATGCGTCACTGGGACGAGATAAGAAACGGACAGGAGAAGAGTGATAATGAACCTACATCAGCATGGCTGTTTAACTCTATTGCTAATAAACATGCCGATGCCATGGATAACTATCCTGAGCCATGTGTATTGGCGAGAAGTGCTGACGACGAGAGTGCCGCCAAAGATTTGTCAAGTATCCTCCCTGTGGTATTGGAACAGAATGAATATGAGCAGGTGTACTCAGATGTATGGTGGTACAAACTTAAACAGGGATGCGGAGTAAAGGGCATCTTCTGGGACAGTTCCAAGATGAACGGTTTAGGGGATATCACGGTTAAGAAGATAGATATCCTAAATGTATTCTGGGAACCCGGAGCAACGGATATACAGAAGTCAAGAGATTTCTTCTGTGTGGAATTAGTAGACAATGAGTTGCTTAATAAGATGTATCCGGAAGCAAATATCCAGGGAAATGATGGTACAGATGTCAGTCATTATATCCATGATGACAACATAGATACATCGGATAAGTCTATGGTGGTGGACTGGTACTATAAGAATACTACAAAGGATGATACGGGAAAGGTTAAAACGGTAGTTCATTTCGTTAAATATGTGAATGAATATATCATATATGCAAGTGAGAATGACCATAATTATGCGGTAAGAGGGTTCTATGACCATGGCAAATATCCTTTTGTATTTGATACCTTGTTTGAGGTTGAGGGAAGCCCCGCGGGTTTTGGATATATAGATGTCATGAAGAATTGTCAGATGTACATAGACAAGCTGGATAAAGCAGTCCTTACATATGCTTTTCAGGCATCGAAAAAGCGTTGGTTTGTAAAAAACAACGGTAGCGTAAACGAGGATGAGTTTGCGGATTATAACAATACATTTATCCATGTAAGCGGCAACTTGAACGATGATAGCATGCGCGAGATTACTCCTAACCAAATGGACAGCATGGTAGTTACCATACGCAACAATAAGATTGAGGAATTAAAAGAGACATCCGGTAACAGGGATTTTTCGCAGGGAAGCACATCGTCAGGAGTCACAGCGGCAAGTGCCATTTCTGCATTAATGGAAGCAGGTAGTAAGCTGTCGAGAGATATGCTGAAGAGTGCATACAGAGCATTTCAGCAGGAGTGTTATCTGATAATCGAACTTATCAGACAGTTTTACACAGAGCCAAGATGCTTTCGAATAACAGGAGAAATGGGGAAGCAGGAGTTTAGGAGTTTTAGCAACGTCGGTATTAAACCGCAGATGCAGGGTAATGCATTTGGCGTGAATATGGGGGAAAGATTACCTGTGTTTGATATCAATGTTGTGGCGAGTAAGAAATCGGCATATAGCAAGATGAGTCAGAATGAGCTTGCATTACAGTTCTATCAGATGGGATTTTTTAATCCGCAGAATGCTGATATGACGCTTGCGTGTCTTGAGATGATGGACTTTGATACCAAAGACAAGATTATTCAGAAAGTACAGGATAACGGTACCATGTATCAGCAATTGGCCATGATGAGTCAGCAACTAATGCAGTTATCAGCTATTGTAGAGCAGGACCACCCGGAGCTACAGGGTAGACTACTCAATCAGGCAGCAGGACAGGCAATGCTTTCGACGTCGCAAGACAGGCCTAATAAGGTACAACAGAAATCACAGTCTCAGGCAGAGACGACAAAGGAAGTGGCTAACAATCAAGCAAGCCCTGTATAGGAGGATGTATGAGTGAAGAAGTAACAGAAGTTACAGAGGATGCAGTAGAAGAGAGTACGGAAGAAAAGAAAATGCATTGTTTTCATCATTTTGTGCCTTTCAAAAATCGCAGGAAATGCATCAAATGCGGATTGGAGATAGATAAATGACAGTTATTAGCATCAAAGATACATCGGAGGGATATGCTTTAGAGGTCAAAGGCCATAGCGGATACGCACAGGCGGGACAGGATATCGTGTGTGCAGGTATAAGCACTCTGACTTTTACGTTAATGCAGGTATTACGTGATAACGATGTGCTTGATTATTATTGTTTACAAGATGATGGATACATCTTTTTATCTTTTACTAAACGATATGGTAATGAACTGGAAGAGGCTCTAAATGTGATAAATACAGGGGTTTCAATGATGGCTGACAGCTATCCTGAATATGTGTCTGTTATGAGCTAACATAGATTTTGGCCAAAGAGGGGAGTAATTTTTTTGGAGGATATGCAACAATAAGATTGCAATCCTCCTTATTCTTTTTCGGGGGCATCCGAGCTTGTCTTGTATGCCCTCACTGAGGAGAAGAGGAAGCAGGACACTTCGGACAGACGATGGAGGATATCATGGATTACAGATTACAATTACAGTATTTTGCTGAAGGTGGAGCTGGTGCAGCCGGCGCAGGAACAGCAGCAACCGCAGCAGAAGGAACGGGCGAAGGTACACAGCAGGCCGCCGCTGCTAACACTAGAGCGAAGAATGACTTATCAAATGTAAGATACGGTAAGCAGACAGAGAATCAGCCTGACGCTCCGGCTGAAAACAATGCTTCTGAAAGAATACCGTTTGAGGAATTGATTAAAGGTGATTACAAGGATGATTACCAGAAAACATTCCAGAAAGCCTTTAATGAGCGATTCAAACAGCAGAAGCAGG
The DNA here is from genome assembly GCA_045579665.1 of Lachnospiraceae bacterium. Taxonomy (GTDB): domain Bacteria; phylum Bacillota; class Clostridia; order Lachnospirales; family Lachnospiraceae; genus COE1. The sequence continues at coordinate 24,624 of JAZNMO010000128.1, read as the reverse complement.
CAGAAGAAGCACTAAGACAGCAGATGGACGCAATGAATCCGGTTCTGGATATGCTTGCATCTAAGTATGGCATTGATGCAAAAGACCCACAGGCACTGATGAAAGCCATAGAAGCGGATAACACTTACTATGAGCAGGAAGCAGCTGCAAGGGGAATGGATGTAGAACAGCTCAAAGCATCCAAAAAGATGGAGGCTGAGAATATCAAGCTTAGACAGCAGATGCAGGAACGTTTAAAAGATGACCAGATTCGTCAGAGCATGGAAGAATGGCACCGACAGGGTGAGGAGCTTAAAAGTACATATCCTAATTTTGATTTCCAGACAGAAACACAGAACAAGGATTTTAGAGATTTGATTATGCGAGGAATCCCGGTTAAGACAGCCTATGAGACGATACACCTTGATGAGATTATGAGTGGTGCAATGCAGTACACGGCTCAGAAGGTGGCTCAGCAGGTATCGCAGAACATTCAGACCAGAGCACAGCGTCCACCGGAGAATGGTGCAGCCACTAACAACACAGGCATTATAACAAAGACCGACGTGAGCAAGCTTACTAAGCAGGACAGACAGGAAATCATTAGAAGAGTGCAGCGTGGGGAACAGATTTCATTCTAAGGAGACGCACGATGAAGAAGAAAGATTTACTTAAGTTAAACTTACAGTTCTTTGCTGAGCCAAACACAAACGTCACTACAGACGCCGGACTCAGCGGAGAAATGAAAACATTTTATAACGCTACTTTGATTGATGAGGCCCAGCCACATCTGGTACATGACCAGTTCGCAGACAAGTATCCTATCCCTCAGGGAAAGGGTAAGGTAATCGAATTTAGAAAGTACGATTCATTACCTAAGGCAACAACACCATTACAGGAAGGAGTAACACCTAAGGGTAATAAACTCAATATGGGTGTAATTACAGCTGAGGTGGCACAGTATGGTGATTATGTAACAATCTCAGATATCTTGAAGATGACAGCGATTGATAACAATATTGTACAGGCCAGCAAGCTTCAGGGAAGTCAGTCAGGTATGACATTGGATACCATTACGAGAGAGGTCCTCGCAGGCGGTACAAATGTTATCTACGCACCTAAGGTAAGTGGCGGTACAGAGACTGTGGTTACTTCAAGAGCTGCTCTTGACAAGACAGCAAAGCTTACACCAGATTTGATTTATCAGGCAGCTACAGTACTTAAGGCACAGAATGCACCATATCTTGAAGGTGGTTATGTAGCGATTATCCACCCATATGTAGCATATGACTTAATGCGTCATGAGGAGTGGATTGAAGCGCATAAGTATGCAAAGCCGGAGAACCTTTTTGAGGGAGAGCTTGGAAAGATTGGTAAGGTTCGTTTTGTAGATTCAACAGAAGCGAAGATTTGGAAGGATTCAACATGTCCTACTGGACTTGCAGTATTCAGCACTCTTGTGTTAGGTGCGCATGCATATGCAACCACAGAGCTTGAAGGCGGTGGATTACAGCATATCATTAAGCAGCTTGGTTCAGGTGATGACCCATTGAATCAGAGAGCTACAGTTGGCTGGAAGGCTACAAAGGTTGCTAAGAGACTTGTAGAACAGTACATGGTACGTATTGAGTCATGTTCTGAGAAGTACTCAGAAGTAGCTGAGGCTAATTAGGGCATATAGGAGGATTAACATATGGCTAAGAATGAAGCAGTAGAAACAACTGCACCTGTGGCTGATGAATCACAGAAGCAGATTGCAGCATTGGAGGCGGCACTTGCCGCTTCCAAGCAGGAAAATGCAGTACTAAAACAAGAGATAGATAAACGGGTATCGGATGTGGCAAAGTCTACAGCTCAGGCTATCGAAGAAGAACCTAGAGTGAGAATTAAGCTCTTTAAAGATGATAAAGATTATAAAGATGATTTCATTTGTGGAATCAACGGTAAGGTTTATCAGATTCAGAGAGGTGTATATGTAGATGTACCACAGTCGGTGGCTGAGATTATAGAACATTCTGAGAGCCAGGATACAAGAACAGCTATGATGATTGAACAGCTGGTTACAGAAACATCTGAGAAATCTAAGCAATTAAATTAGTAGTTGTAAGAAGGGAAGGCGGTATGTTCCGTTCTTTCCTTCTTTTTGTAGGAGGCACTATGAATATACAACAGGTAATGTCTACAGTAGACGAGTTAAAGCCTAATACGATTGATGAAGGTATTAAGCTAGGATGGCTTCAGGATGTGGAATTGACCATATATAAAGAAATTATACTTACGCATGAAAACAATGAGACTTATAAGAAACCAAACATAAGCATAGATACACCGTACAGCACGGAACTGATAGCAGAGGAGCCATATGCAAGACTGTATTCAGAATATCTAATGAGCAAGATTGATTTCATCCAACAAGAATGGACCGCTTATAACAATATGTCAGAGCAGTTTAACCAGAGCTACAAGGAGTATATGGCATATTACGGAAGAAATCACAAACATAAACAGGTACGCATTAAGAATTATATGTAGGTGATGAGATGAAACTTATACAGGCGTTAATAAAAAGTAATGCAACTGCAAGAGCAATGCAGAATGTATTTGCCGGATATAATCACAACCTTGTCATAGGAGAGGAACAGTTCTATGACATGGTGAATATGACAAGTGATTATTATCCGGTTCTCAGTCCAAGAGATAAGAGAGGAATCATACAGCGGTTTAGCAACCCTAAGGGATTATTTGGCGGGGATGCTCTTGCTTGGATTAATAACGGAGAGTTTTGGTATGACGGTAACTATGTGTGTGATGTGACAGATACAGAGAAACAGTTTGTGCGCATAGGAGCTTATCTATGTATCTTTCCGGATAAGTTGATTTACAACACGTATACAGGTGAGTTAGATACCATGGAGGTATCTGTACAAACGGAAGGTGAAACAACATATACTCTATGTCAGTTAAATGGAGCGGCTTACGAACCGTATGTGAGCGCTACAGAGCCTGAGGATGTAACAGAACATCCGGTGTGGCTTGACACCAGTACGACACCTAACGTGCTGAAAGAATATGCTTCCAGCTCTTCACAGTGGGTTGAGATTGCTTCTACATACATCCGTATATCTAATTCTGCAATTAATTCCTTTGCGGAATATGATGCGGTAACGATTGAAGGTTGCGACATCGCAAGCCTTAACACAGATAACATTGTATACGGAGCAGGTGACGGATACATCATTGTAGCAGGCTTGATTAATTCTGTAATCACACAGGAAAGCAAAGTGAAACTTACCAGGGTGGTGCCTGACATGGATTATGTGACAGAACTTGATAACCGCATATGGGGATGTTCATCAGCAAATCATGAGATATATGCATGCAAGCTGGGTGACCCGAAGAACTGGAGATGTTACATGGGGATATCTTCAGATTCATATACGGCTACAATTGGCATTGAAGGTAAGTTCACCGGTGCAATATCTCATCTAGGATATGTTCTTTTCTTCAAGGAGAATGCCATTATCAAAGTATACGGTACACAGCCAAGCAATTATACGATTACGACGACACGTTGCCGAGGGGTACAGGAAGGCAGTGAGAAAAGCCTTGTAACGATTAATGAAATTCTGTATTACAAGGCAGTGAACGGTATATGCAGTTATGACGGTTCGCTTCCAGTGAATATATCGTCTGAACTTGGTACATCTGTATTCTTTGATGCGAAAGCAGGGTATTGCAAGGATAAGTATTATGTGTGCATGCGAAATGCTAATTATGAGTGGAAGGTATTCGTATACGACACGATAAAGGGAATGTGGCATGCAGAGGATGACACAGAGCTGCAGTATTTTGCCAATGCATCAGGTGCATTGTATTGCGTGGATAAGGATAATGTGCTTCTCGTAACCAATACAGATGCTTTGGTTAATACATTGTTCCCTGGAATGCCGGAGGATGTATATGCATATCCGGGAGAAATTTACCCGGGGCAAAATTATATCTATGAAAAGGAGAAGTATGTGGAGTGGGAATGTGAGACAGGTGATATCGGTATGGATACCACAGACACAAAGTATATCTCAGCTCTTACATTAAGGCTTGTAATAGAGAAGCAGGCACAGTTACAGATATTCATTCAGTACGATTCCAGTGATATATGGGAGCTTGTTACCAATATACAATCAACAGAGAAGAGAACCTATAATATACCTTTATCTTTGCGCAGATGTGACCATGCAAGGCTGAAATTCAAAGGTATAGGAGGATGTAGGTTATATTCTCTTACCAAGACGATTAAAGGAGGTAGCGTAAGACATGATTAATATACCACCTATTAAAGGACAGGAGAGGTATCCTGTTCCTAAGCAGTTAGATAATATCAGAACATATCTTTTTTCACTTGCAAATGAGTTACAAAGGACGCTAAGTACTATGAATGCAACGATTGAGGACATAAGAAAAGAGAATGCAGAGCTTAAAGCCAGAGTGGCAGAACTGGAGGGTAAGAATGGCTGATACTAAAAAGAAAAGGACCTTAACAGACAGTGTGGAACTTCCGGGAACTAAGACTGTATATAACCGTAATACAGCAAACCCTACCACATCCGGCGAGGCGTCAGCAGCCCTTGGAGCAGTTAATAAGAATGCACCCGGGCAGTATCAGGCATCAGATACGGTGACGCAGGCATACAAACAGCTTCAGGAGACAAATGCAAATAAGCCGAGCAATTACCAGAGTCAGTATTCCGGGCAGATTAACACGCTTCTTGACAATATCCTTCAGCAGAAGGATTTCAAGTATGATTTCAACGCTGATGCCCTATATCAGAATTATAAGAATCAGTATGAACAGGCAGGCAAGCAGGCCATGCTAGATACACAGGCGGCGACAAGTGCGTTGACAGGGGGATTCGGGTCGTCCTACGGAGCAAGTGCAGGCTCACAGGCGTACCAGCAGTATCTGACACAGCTTAATGATAAAATTCCTGACCTTTATCAGATGGCATTGCAGAAGTATCAGATGGATACAGATAAGATGTATGACCAGTTATCAGCAGTGAGCGCACAGGATGACAGGGAATATGGAAAACACCGTGACAGTGTAAGCGATTGGCAGGCAGACAGAAGTTTTAGCATGGACCAGTACAATACTCTTTACAATCAGGATTATGGAGCTTATAGAGACCAGGTATCAGATTTTTACAATGATAGAGATTATCTTTCAAGTATGCAAAATAATCTTTGGAATCAGGAGTTTAATCAGGAACAGTTTGCTTATCAGAAGGAAAGAGATGCCGTAGCAGATGCTCAGTGGGCACAGTCATTCAACTACAATCAAAACAGGGATGCAGTGAGTGACAGTCAGTGGCAGCAGAGCTTTGACTATAGCAAGAGCAGGGATACGGTATCTGATGAGCAGTGGCAGAAAGCGTTTGAATATGAACAGCAGAGAGATGCTATTGCAGACGCACAGTGGGAGAAGAGCTTTAATGCAAGTAAAACAAGTGCTAAGAGTGGTACGGCAGTATCTGAGTATTCGGACGGTAAAAAGCTTACAGATGATATTGAGGAGCAGATGCAGTTCCTTGAGGGCGATGAGCTGGATGCATATCTTGGAAGACTGATAGAAAGCGGATACAGCTATGCAGCGATTGAAGATTATCTTGCACAGATTGGAAAGTATGTAGAGGATACTTCGGAGGATGAAGCGGCCAAGAGTGCAGAAATTCAGGCATGGTATGAGGCAGTAAAAAAGCAGCGTTTAGGATGGTAGGAGGATTACATGAAATTCAGTGATTACAGACGAAAAAGAAGAGAAGAGGAACAAAAAGCGACATTGAGCACAAAAGATGTAATACCATCAGTACAGTATAGCAATGGAAGTACAGGACGTACTTCCAAACGCTTTACTGATTACATGAAGGAGCGCAATCCGGAAGGATATAACGAGCTTCAGAGACGCAAGGCAGAAAGAACTAATAATTATATCCAGCAGGTTAATACACATCTCGACAACAACATAAATATGGCTGATACGGCCAGAAAGTCATTAATATTTAGAGAGGGAAAGTATACACCACAGGAAATGGCTGATTACAACTATCAGTATCAGGATGAGCAGGATGCAATCAGAAGAGAAGCCTTTGAGCTAATGCGTCAGTCATGGAGTATGGGGGATGCCGGTACAGATGCACGAAATGCCCTGAAGGCTTCGCTTGCAAATGTAGTTGATGCAGGTAAGAATGTATCTGCGGTATCTGATTATATGAATACCTTTGAAGATAAGAACAGCTATATGGATGCGATAGAAGATGCAAGGCGTAAGAGCGCAATCGAGAGGATGTCAGTTGATGTAATCCAGCACAAGATTGATGAGACAAAAGAACAGCTGGAAGGCTTACAAGACCATAGTCTTGACGATACCGCATTAAAAGGCATTAAGACACTTAATGGTAAGGACACGCAGTATCAGGCAGATAAGCATAGCTTAGAAAATGCTCTACATGATTATGAGGCGGCTCTATTTGGTAAACAGCAGAGTGAGGCGCTAGCAAAGCTCAATGAGGAATCATTGGAGGCATTTAAGAAATATAGAGATTTCCAAGCAGAAGGACCGGGTACTGCGAAGGATATCATGTCATTTGTCGGATTGTATGACGGACGTGCAAGGGAGCAGGATAGAAAAGCACTGGAACAGGATGCAAAAGATGCTCTTGCAAAGCAGGGTATCTCAGAGGAAGAATTTGACTCGTTATATGAGTACTATACCTTTGCATATGATGCAGACAGAGCAGGGCAGAGAGCTACAGAGACACAGCAGAAATACGATGACGCTAATTTCTTCGGCAAGGCTGCTATGAACGCAGGAACAGTCCTCACAGCGCCTGTGAGAGGTATTACAGCAGGAGCGGAAGCACTTAATGCATTAACCTATGTGAATGAGCATGCGCCGCTCAATGTGAATTCGCCGGCATATGATTTGACTAATTACTCCGATACAGTCAGAAATGCGACGTCGCAAGGCATTGACAATAATGTTGCTAATTTCTTATATCAGACCGGTATGAGCATTGCGGATATGGCGGCTATACTTCCTGTCAGTACAGTAAGCGGAGGAGCTTCACTTGCGCTGATGGGAACGAATGCAGGAACGGAAGCGGCCAAGATGGCAACACAGAGAGGAGCAAGCAAGGAACAGGCATTAATGACCGGGCTTGCTGCAGGTGGAGCAGAGGTGATATTTGAGAAGGTATCCTTAGACCATTTCTGGGATATCGCTACAAAGCAGGGTAAAGCGGCCACAAAATCCATGATTGCAAATATCTTTGCACAGGCAGGCATTGAAGGTACAGAAGAGGTGGCAACCGACCTTGCAAATATGATTACTGACAATCTGATTAATGGTGCTTATTCGGAGTATCATCAGTCAGTGGATGCATATTACAAGCAGGGAATGAGTATTACAGAGGCAGATAAGAAAGCAACAAAGGACTTTATCATGGGACTTGGTCAGTCATTCTTTGGAGGTGCAATATCCGGTGGTATCTTTGGTTCTGTGGGAGCTGTTCAGACGGCCAACAGAGGTAAAGCAAGTAATCTTACCACCGATGATTATCAGCGTATCGTAAATACAGTAAATGCAAATGAAGAAAATGGTATCTTGCAGGATTATGATATGCAAGTGCGAGAGACGGCACTGGACCTTATGACAAAAGGTGATAAGGCTACTGCATTCCAGAAAGGATTGTTTGAAGAACAGCTTATTAGAACAGGGTATACGAATCAAAACGGTGACAAACTGACACGGATTGAACAGATTGCTGCTGATATCCCTAATAAGACAATTTCAAGTGCATTTGTAGCAGATTATAAACAGGGTATGCCGATTGATACATACACGAGAGCGTTCAATGCATTTTATAATTGTGGTTATACAGATATGTCTTTTGAACAGAGTATGGAGAAGGGGGCTAACTTTGAAGCGTTTATCGACAAAGGTACATTATATTCTATCTGGGCTCTTGGTCAGAATCAGGCAAAAGAGGTAAGCAAAGTTTATGCATCACAGGAGCAGAGAGAGCTTGTACAGATGACTGCCAAGGCATTAGGTGTTGAGGTTGAATTTAGAGACATGGTAGGTACTAATGGTATGTATGAGAATGGTAAGTTGTATATTGCTAATCAGACAATCAATCCATCCATGGTAGTGCTTGCACATGAGCTTACACATGACCTGAAACAGAATGCATCAGCAGAGTATCAGCAGTACGAGGATTATGTAATAAATGCATTTCAAGAGTATCACCCACAGGAATATGAAGCTTTACGCAAGGAAATCATTAATCAATATGGTAACGATGAGGCTATCATTCGTGAAGAAATTGTTGCAAATGCTTCAGAAACATTCCTTACAGATGCAGATTTTGTGAATAAATTTGTACAGGAGAATCAGACCATTGCACAGCGCATAGTATCTTTCCTGGATAACTTTATCTCAAAGCTTCGTAATCTCTATAAGGATTATAAGGCAAAGGGTAAAGCCGGCAAGATATTGGAGAGTGACATTGAGACTTATACCAATGCAAGAGAGTTGTGGTATGAGGCGGTAAAAACGAAAACGAACGTCAATGATTCTCAAAGTAGCACAACACGCTTGTCTATCAAAACATTGGAAAATGGAGTTAAGTTTGTTGATGTGGATACGGAACAAGATTTGTTTCAAGGTAAAACACCGGAAGAATGCGCTAAAATAGCGAAGAAGACTATTCTGGATAAATTTAGTGGAACAATCATTGGAGAAAAAGATGGTGTGCCAATTGTAGCAACAAAGAGAACTGCAAAAGAATATAGTTATGCAGGTAAAAATTATAATAAAGCCACAGCGAAAGCAAAAATGAAAGCTTCACCAGAATTAAATAATCTTTTAGAAGTAAGTGAATTTATCAAGCATACAGATGATGTAGGTAAACATGAAGAAGCTGTAGGTGGATTCGATTATTATAAAACACTTTTCAGAGTTAATAGCAGGACTTTTGAAGGAATTATTAATATTATGAATACTAAAAATGTGAGTTTACTGTATGATGTGACAAAAATAAAAGAGCTGGGTGAAAACGAGTTTCCTACCGAAGACAGTAGTCTCGCATCGAGCACCCAGCTCTTTAATAATATTATAGCCGATGACTCGCAAAACCACAATAGCAAACATTCATTTAAAGGTGTAAATGCCGCTGAGAATGACTTATCAGCATTAGAAAGAGCTGAGTCAATGGAAAATGTTGATGAACCTGAATGGAAGATATTTTATGAAACAGGATGGTTTAGAGGAGCTGATGGCAAGTGGAGATTTGAAATCGATGACAGTAAGGCTATTGTATATCGTAATGGCGATGCCAAGATGCGCAATAACGAAAAATACCAAAAGTTTAAAAAAATGTGTGTAGAAGGTGACTTTTTTAATCCAGAATTTGCAGTATTGGCAGAAACCTATGGGGATATTGGAGAATGTAATCACCTTACGGATTACCTAGTACATGATGAATTGTACGAGAATTACCCTTTTTTACGACGTATTAAAATTAATAAAAAGGATGTTTTAGATGCAAGAGGATATTTTAACGAATTTGCAGGAGAAATCGGTATCAGTAAAGATTTATTTGGTGAATATACAGAACACGTTTTAAAAAGAACGTTACTACATGAGATTCAGCACGCTATACAGGCACAAGAAAAATTTGCTGGTGGTGCTAATATTGATACATGGAGTGAGGTATCTATCAAGAAAAACCAGGTTAAACATGAGAATGCTTTGCGTGTAGCTAATGAAGCTTTTGAAAAAGGCAGTGATGAGTTCAAAAATTTAGTTCGCAAGGTCAATAGATTACAGATAGCTGAGGATTTTGGCGCTGAATATGAAGCTGCGGAGCAGGAATTATATGATAAGTATAGCGAGCTGTATTCTGAGTATGATGATGCAATGTTTGAAGCTAGGTTGTATTTGGATTCGGAAGAATTAAGCAATCAGGAAAAATATCGAATGACAGCAGGGGAGATTGAAGCAAGAGATGTGTCTGAACGTATGGATATGACCGAAGAAGAACGTAGAAATAAGATGCCGACAAGAGAAACAGAGAATGGGGTTATCTTTGCTGAAAATTGGAAGAATCCATTTGTGGCAAGATTCTCTATGAAAGCATACTCAGAGGATATCGGCTTGCGTTTCTCAGAGAAGGATGACTTTGATTTATTCCTCGACATCATCAATGGTACTGATGATATTGATTACGATTCTGTATTAATGGATAGCGAGAGTGCACCAGAGAGCACCACAGGACGTTTGATTTATGATGCTGGAAAAATCCTTAAGGAAGGAATTAAGGCAGCAGGAAGCCTTAAGGATGTGAATGTCACAATGGACGTTGCAAGAAGCTTGGCAACCCATTATCTCAATCAGTACAATGCGACCTTTGACGAGGAGACATTAGCTGAGAACATTTACAATATCTTTGCTTATATTCAGAAGTCAGAGAACGTGAATTACAACGATATGATTCGTGTAATGCAGGAGGTATGTAAGCCGGTTCTTGCGACGTCGCAAATGGTAGATAAGGATATTCAGAAGCAGTATAACGATATGAAGAAAGTTATCAAGTCTTACAATATCCGTCTTAACGAGTCGCAGAAAGCCGAGATTGCAAGAGTATACGATTCTTATGACCGTTTCCGCAGACTTAACCAGGATAAATATGTGTTGCGTGAAAAGGGTGTATATCTTGACAGTATCTGGAGTGAGCTTGTAGATGCTTCAGGTGGAATGCTTGCATATGATGTACCAGACGCTAATCAGATGCTGGAGCTTCATGACTTCATGATGAAGCTGAAAGACAGCATGGTATCCATTGACAGTGAGATGAATAACTCGCAGCTTGCGTATGACATGGCTCTTAATCTTTATACTGATTACTTCCGTGTAATCTCTCAGGACAAAGAGATTATCAATAACATCCGCACTCAGATGCAAAAGAAGCTCACAGAGTATAAGAAAGATGTTAAGAGAGAGTATAAGGACCAGTATAAGAAAGCTCTTGAAGAGGAACAGCTTAGACAGCAGGCAAGTATTAAGCGCTTACAGAATCAGATTAAAGAGATTACACTTGAACGTGATGAGGCATTGAGAACTACTGAAGGAGCTACGATTGATATCTTGAATGGTGAAATTGTAAAGCTAGAGAAGCGTATCGAGAAGATGAAGGAAAGTAATCTTAAAAAGATTGCAACTCTCAATACAAAGCACAGAGAAAGCTTGTTAGGCAGAGCACAGCGAAATGAGAGGTCTGTTGTAAGAAATCGTATCAAGAAGAATATGCTTGACCTTCAGGGCAGACTTGCAAAGCCAAAGGAGAATAAATACATCCCGAAACAGCTTGTTATGGTTACGATTGATTTGTGTGAGGCTGTAAATATCGATACTGGAAAGTCACAGAAGCTTGCAGAGCATCTTCAGAATCTTGCACTTGTATATGAGCGTTTGAAGGGAGATGCGGATTATGTTCTTGCCAGTGAGTACGATGAGCATACTCATGGAAAGATTAGGCGTTTACAGACTATCTTTAGCGGACGTAATATTACAGTGCTTAACATGGAAGAGTTGTACGAAGTAGACAAGCTTGTATCACAGCTTAAGCATCAGATTACCAATGCGGCTGTTGTGATTGGCAAGGAGAATGCCAAGAATATCTACGAGCAGGCCGAACAGTGTATGAATGAGATTAATGCTACAGAAGGTGTTAAAGGTGATATTTTTCATCGCCTTATACATAAGTATAATACATCAGCATTGAATGCTAAGAGACAGTTCAGACGTATGTCAGGCTACAAGGATGATTCTGTATTGAATCAGATGTATGAGGACCTTAACGAAGGCTCTCATAGACAGATGCAGGTGCTTATGGAGACAGCTAGAATGTTTGACGGAGTTCTAAGTGGAGGACAGCAGCAAAAGGCTGTACGCAACATGGTAGGACAGCTGGAGCAGGACTGGGTAGAGATGGATATCAACTTGCATGGTGTAGAGCCAGTTAAGGTACCGAAAGCATTCAGAGTATCTCTTGCAATGCATATTCAGAATAAGTCAAACTTAGACCATATCATATACGGTGGTTTGACGATTCCAGAGCCTAATGCATATCAGAGAGGTGATTATAAGACTGCTTATGCAACAGGGCATACGATAAGATTTATTCCTTCCGGCCCGCTTACACCAGCACAGAGACAGGAAGCGTATAATTTTGCAGTCCGTAAGCTTAATAAAGCCGTAGCTGAAATGACCCCGTATGAAAGACAGTTCCTTGCGGTATCAGAACAGTTTTTCCATCGTTACACAGGTGAGAAGATTAATGAGGTTTCCTTACAGCTTAACGGTTACAAGAAAGCAGTCGTTAACAAGTACTTCCCTATCAGAACAGACTCTAACTTCACGCATGCAGAGCTGGAGGGACTTGTCAGAAATGGAAGTATTGAAGGAATGGGATTCCTGAACAGTCGAGTGGGAGCAAGAAACCCGATTCTGTTAGAGGATATTACAAAAGTGATTCAGAGACAGTCAGAGAATGTGGCCAAGTATTACGGATTTGCTATTCCTATCCGTAACTTTAATAAGATTTACAATACAACCAAGTTTGGATACCGAGACAGTACCAAATCTGTTATCGCTCGTAAATGGGGTGTGGAAGGACAGAAGTACATTGAGAATCTTTTGATTGATATCCAAAGCCACAGAGGACAGGAAGGTACTTTCTTTGATAAGTTACAGGGTAATTTTGCACAGGCAGTATTAACAAGTAATCTGTCAGTAGCAGCACAGCAGATTGTAGCTTATCCTACGGCAGCTGCTACACTTGGATGGGATGCTGTAATCAAAGGCATGAAGTATATTCCATCTAAGCTTGATATGGACCATATAGCCAAGTACACACCATTGCTGTGGTACCGAAATCGAGGCACCGGAGCTGATGAGATTGGAGATGTTGGCAAGAATAGAGATGCATACCAGAATATGGCATCTAAGCTTACTGGATGGCTTGATTCTAAGGATTTAAAGGCTCTTGCTAAAGTATCAGGCTGGGGTGAGGATAGATTGAAAGATACTATGGACGTACTGCAAAAGATTGATACCAAGGCTGTAGGAAGTTTATGGAAAGCAAGTGAAATTTTTGTGGAAGAGCAGATGCATATGTCTGTAAAGACACATGGAGAGGATGCGTTCTATAAGCAGGTGGCTAAAGTATTCAATGAATGTGTAGACGATACTCAGGCAAATTATTCAACTATGCAGAGACCGGATATTCTGAGAAAACCTAATACACTTTATAAAGCAGTATTTATGTTTAAGACACAGCCTTTGCAGAACTTTGGTATTATCTACGATGCAGTAGGTAATCTGAGAGCTAAGAATGAGGAACTGAAAGTCACGAATCTTACTGATGAGGTTAGAAAGAAGCTGGAGAGTGCAAGAGATGAATCGGCAAAGACACTTGCAAGAGCTGTATCCAGTCAGCTTGCGGCAGCAGGACTCATCTTTGTATTGAAGTTCCTGGCTGCAGCTATTACTCACAGAGTAGATAAGTATCGTGGGGATGATGGTGACTTGGCCGCAGACAGAATCCTTGAAGAAGGATTTAATGAAGTGATGTCTAATTTAAGTGGTTCAGTACTCTTTGGTAGTGAAATATATAATTTCTTATATTCTGCTATTACAAAAGATACTTACTATGGTATTAGTGTAGGACCTACTGATTCGTTGAATGATTTATTAGATTCTACGTTACGATATTTTAAGGATAGCAGTGCAAAGAATCTTAGAAGTCTTATCTTTGATATCGGTACAGTAATCGGTATCCCGGCTGAGAATCTTTATAAGACTGTCAATGGCGCAGGACTGCATCTAGAGGATTTTATCAATGGCGAGCCGTTAAGCTTTAATGCAGGCTACACAGGCTCTATGTCGGCATATTACAAGGTAATGTACGAGTCGCTTGCCAGTGGAGACAGCAAGGAATACAAGAAGGTGTATGACAAGGCACTGGAACAGCAGTTACTTACTAAGACAGAGGATGAAGCAAAGAGTGCTATTACAGCAGGTATTAAGTCCAAGTTAAAAGAAAGTTATATTGCCGGTGAGATATCCGATGACCAGGCATTACAGATTCTTAATACACTTGGAGATGATGATGCTTATTTTACTATCAAAGCATGGGACAACGCAGATAATGAGGAGTACAGCAAATATTCTGAATTGGCTGAGGCAGTCAGAACAGGCAAGAATATTGATACAGAATTGCAGGAACTGATTGATAACGGTGTGAAGGAAAAGACAGCAATTGAAAAGCTAATTGCGGCCGTAAAAGAAGGCTGGAAGGACGGTACAATATCTGATAGTGAAGCATCAAAGTATCTGAAGGAATATAAGTCTGATTTTACGGATGAGGATGTATACTGGGAGCTTCGTAAGTGGAGCAGGGAAGATACCTATGCAGAGGGAGAATCATATTCCAGATACGATGACCTTGTGGCAGCGGTCGAGAATGGCACGTTTGATACTGTAGTAAAAGAATATGCAGAGCATGGTCTTGAAGCAAAGGATATTAAAAGAAATATCACATCTGCATATAAAGAGCAGTATATGGAAGCATACCGTAGCAAGCAGTATAAGCTCTGTAATGAGATTAAAGATAAGCTGAATATCTTAAAGGTAAAAGGCAAGCGATTGTTCGGACAGCCTGATTATCTTGACTGGAATAAGGATGCTATAGAAAGCAAATAGGTAACATAGGTTTCGGCCAAAGAGGGGAGTAAAACACTTCCCTCTTTTGTTAATCTAAGCATATGGAGGTGAGAACATGAAAGATACGATAAACAAAATCAGACTTGATTTAGACAAGGAAGAAATCCGCACATCTGTATCAATAGCCAAAGGTACAACCTTAGGGCGCACATTGTACATTACATTGCTAAACGGAGGTACACCATATCCCATCCCAGATGGTGCAATAGCCACTCTTACAGCAATCAAGCCGGATGGCAAGGATGTATATAATGATTGTGCCTTAATTGGAGATGAAATTGTCTACAGTGTATCTAATCAGCTGATTGCGGAGGTAGGTGATGTGAGATGCCAGGTAATCTTAACGTTGCCGGACCTGACACGAATTCCTTCACCTGTGTTTTTGATAAGGGTATACGAAAGACTTTTCGACGAATCTGTACTTGAGTCTACAAATGAATACTCTGCTTTACAGACGTATTGTATCAGGGCACAGGAAGCAGCTGTTAAGGCGGAGTTGGTTGTTGCAACTACAAAAGCAGCTATGCAAGCTGTATCTGCGGAATGTGCAGAGAGTACACGGATATTAACACAAAAGGTTACAGCCGCAACACTCATTGAAGAAACAACATCGAACAGTATCGTGTTAGAAAAGGAGAAAAATATTGCCTTGGTTACCAATATTCATGGATATACATCATATCCTGAAATGGCGGAACCGGAAGCACCATGTGAGGCAGTATCTCTTGGAACAGCAGGGACTATATCATTGGTGATGAGTGACTCTCCGGAATTTGAATGGGTGGATGACAGTATTAAGATTGCAGGATTTAAAGAGCCTTTAAGAAGCGTACAGGGGTATCATGATGAGTTATGTTATCTTAATTCCGAGCTGTATGTGAAAAGAGTGATTAAGGAAGTAACACTGTCAGATGACAATGAATGGGCAGAGATTGATTTGTTTAGCGATACAGGATTTGCCGGAAAGTTACATGCATATGCCACACCATTGGCAGATGCTATTAGAAATCCGAAGGGTGTGTGGTACACGACAAGCCACTTCCGTTATGAAATCACAGATATAAATGCTGTACCGTTGTATGGAGTAGCATTCCAGCGTATGCCGGGATATGTGGTATTGGTGACTGATAAAGAGTATGACTTATTTATCGACTGGTTAGGTACAAGAAATATTAATGTACTGTATGTAGCAGAACAGCCGACGATTGGTGAAGTGCTGGATTTTAATGGAGTGGTGCGTTATAACACAGCGTCAGATTTGCGTATAGCTATCGACTGTACAAATATTAATGGAACCACATTAGGGTATGCACAATTAACGGTGCAGAAGCCGGTCAGTCAGTTTGCAAATGCAGTGATGGAGTTAATGTAAGGAGGAGTCCATGGAGTATAAAGATATAACATATAGTCCGGTCGGATGGAAGAATTATCCATCCACAGTAACAAAGCTGAATGCAGAAAATTTATTAAAAATGGAAGATGGCATTGTCAATCTTGTAGCCGGTATGTTAGAGCTTAGAAATGTATTAGGAGATATGGATATTAGTTCAGGAAAGGATATTATAGCTACTCTTAATGCGTTATATAGTCAATTTGGAGGGTATGAAGGATATAACTTATTTGATGTATCTAAACTCACTGAAGTTTCGACAGGATATGCAGTGGATATTGATATGGAGTTGGCAGGTATAGTGGCCGGTGATAGTTATACATTTAGTATGGAAGGTGATGATACTGTATATTTGTATCAGTACAACAATTCCGGCGATATTGTTTCGACTGAAACACTGAGTAGTGCTTCCAAGTCTGCCGCTTTTACGTTCAATACTACTTGTACCAGTTTTAGAGTGTTATATATGACATCAGTGGGTTACTCTACCAAACAGGCGTGTGTAGATGCAAATGTAATGCTGGAAAAGGGCACAGAGAAGCATGATTTTGAGCCATATACAGGTGGTGAAACAATGTCGAGTCAATGGGATGAAATTCTGCAAAACAGAGCTATGATTGCTCAAAATGCAGGTAAGATATCAAGTTTGGAAACATTTATAGCACAGTTAACAGAAGTGTTAGGAGGTACATATTAATGAATGTATTATCATCATTACAGACTATTCTATCGGATATCTCCGATGCTCTTCGCACATTAAACAATACATCGAAGAAATATGCTCTCTCAGAGATGGCCGATGCTATCAAGAGTGGGTGTCAGGTGTATTATCTGGGGCAGGGGACACGGTTTGATGTATCATCTATCAAAGGATATGCAGGGTTTACAGTAGATAATTTTATACTGGAACCGCTTAATGTAACAAACAAGGGTGATTTTAATTGTTACTATGCTGTAAACATAGAAAACACATCAACATTCAGTGTAACTAAGGGCTATGATGCCAATACAGGAATATTTACATGTAGTGCTCAAATAAATGAATCATACTATTCCGATGAGTCAGGGGATGACAGCCATCGTGATTATCTTAATTTTAGTGTGCCGGTGAACGCTTATTTGGTAGTGGGAAGTAAAAAGAGTATATAAGGAGAGACGTTATGGACAATTTGAAAATGAAAATTATTGCTATTGTATCTGCTCTTATGAGCTGGTTAGGGATTTTAGCAATCCCAGTATTCCTATTGGTGGGCTGCAATGTATTTGATTACATTACGGGACTTATGGCAGCACCATACCGAAATGAGAAGATAAGCAGCTATAAGGGAATTCATGGAATTATTAAAAAGGTTGGTATGTGGATTCTGGTATTAATAGGAGCATGGCTCGACATCTTACTGGAATTTGCTGCTTTGCAGTTAGGATTTAATTGGAGTATTGGGTACATCGTAGGAACCGTAGTTGCCGTATGGCTTACAGTCAACGAAATGATTTCCATTTTGGAAAATGTTCGGGATGCCGGTATTAAAATTCCACCGTTTCTTATCCCTATCCTGAACAAGATTAACGGAACTATGGAAGATACTATGGATATGGAGGATGCAACATGAGAAAAATGAAGAAAGGTATAGATGTTTCCCGCTGGAATCAGATTACAGATTATGATGCTGTGCGGGATGCTGGAGTAGAATATGCAATCGTTAAAGTTAACAACTCAGGAAACGTGGCTGATGCCCGTTTCTTTGAGCATGTGGCAGGATTTAAGGCAGCAGGCATCCCGATTCTTGGCGGGTACAATTATTGCTATGCTAATACACCAGAAAAGGCAAAGAAAGCATCTGACAGTTTTGTAAAACTTGCGACATCGCAAGACATTGATATGATGTGGCTTGACTTGGAAGATGCTTGCATGAGAGGACTTGGAAGCAGGATATTGGATATCATAAATATCTACCGCCACACAGCGGAGGCAGCAGGTATGAAGTTTGGTATCTATACAGGTGGAAGCTTCTATAATCCTTGTTTGAAGAGATATATGCCTGAATTAAGTAATATACCGTTCTGGTGGGCTAGATATCCTAGCACAAAGGCTAGAATTGTATCAGATGATATTCCAACTACAAAGAACCTTCCTACTAACTTAGATTTGGATGGATGGCAGTTTAGTTCTACATGTATTATTCCCGGAGCAAAGGGATACATAGATTTGAATGTTTGGTTTGAAAACGAACCTTTCCGAAACATCCTGGAAGAGATTCCCGTGGAGTATAATCCGTTCACTGAACCAACAGTTACCGTTACAGCAGGTACAATGGGGAATGATGCAAATTGGACTTTATGGTATCTATATCGTTTTGGCAAACTTGTTAACAGTGCAGGTGTGCCGGATGATACATTAATCAACGGCATCATAGATGATAAGAATGTTGAAGCTATCAAAGAAGTACAAGCCTTACTTGGATTAGAAGCGGATGGCAAAGTTGGTAGATGCACAAGAGCACTTTGGAAGAAGATTTGTTAATACATGGAAGAGATGGGAAACTGTCTCTTCCTTATTTTATTGCACTATTTCATAAAATCATATATAATAAGCACGTTTGAAAGTGATATTTAGAAAGGCTAGGGATAAACGTGAATAAGATTGAAATGCAAGCAATATTAGCTGAAATAGATGTAAATGCTCCAATTCCTACAGACGAGCATATGAGACAGTACTACTTCATCAAAAAGATGCAGGGAGTACTTAAGAAAGAAGCCGAAAAACTAGGCAGAACACCCACCTCGAAAATTGAAACCTTTGGTTGTCAGATGAATGCCAGAGACAGTGAAAAGCTGATTGGTATCTTGGAGCATATTGGTTATGAGGTGACTGAAGATGAAACGGCTGATTTGGTTATTTATAATACCTGTACGGTACGTGATAATGCGAATCAACGAGTATATGGCCGTTTGGGATTTCTTCACAGCATGAAGAAGAAAAATCCTGAGAAGAAGATTGCATTATGTGGCTGTATGATGCAGGAGCCGTCTGTCATTGAGAAGATTCAGAAGAGTTATTCTTTTGTGAATTTGATTTTTGGTACACACAATATTTTTAAATTTGCAGAGCTTTTGTATACTATGTATTCTTCAGACCGCATGGTAATTGATATATGGGAGGACACTGATAAGATTGTGGAAGACCTTCCTGTTGAGAGAAAGTATCCGTTTAAGTCCGGCATTAATATTATGTTTGGTTGCAATAATTTCTGTAGTTACTGTATCGTTCCTTATGTAAGAGGACGTGAGCGCAGCCGTAATCCTAAGGATATTATCCGTGAGATTGAGCAGCTTGTGGCTGAGGGTGTAGTAGAGGTTATGCTGCTTGGACAGAATGTTAACTCATATGGAAAGAACCTTGAGGAACCGATGACCTTTGCACAGTTATTGCAGGAGGTTGAGAAGATTGAAGGCTTGGAGAGAATCCGTTTTATGACTTCTCATCCTAAGGATTTATCTGATGAATTAATTGAAGTAATGAAGAATTCCAAGAAGATTTGTAAGCATCTGCATTTGCCATTGCAGTCTGGCTCTACAAGGATTCTGAAGGAAATGAACAGAAGATATACCAAGGAGCAGTACCTTGCACTTGCCAAGAAGATTCGTGAGGAGATTCCTGATATTTCATTGACGACGGATATTATTGTCGGATTCCCGGGCGAGACACCTGAAGATGTAGAAGAGACCATTTCTGTTGTAAAGGAAGTGCAGTATGACAATGCATTTACATTTATCTATTCCAAGAGAACAGGAACACCTGCTGCCGCAATGGAGAATCAGGTGCCGGAGGATGTGGTTAAGGAAGGCTTTGATAAGCTTTTAAAGGTAGTTCAGGAGACTGCAAGAAGCCGTGTGGGAAGAATGCAGGGACAGATTCAGGCAGCATTGGTCGAAGAGATGAATGAGCATGATGCGAGTCTTGTGACAGGACGTCTTTCAAACAACACCATTGTTCATTTTCCGGGAGATGAAAGTCTTATCGGTAAGATAGTGGATGTGAAGCTTACCGAGTGCCATGGATTCTATTATACAGGTGAGATGATATAGTATTGATAAAAAGAAGTGATTCGTAGCAATTACTTCTTTTTTGTTTTTTGACAAAATATACGATGACAATCGTAAGAAGTTCGATTAAAATGGATTATAGAAACAATTCTGTGTTAGGGATTGCATAGGATAGAGTTAAGATGAGAAAGGGTTGTGTAAATGATTAAACATTTTAATACGATTATTCGTGTGCTGACAATTATTTTGCTGGTTATCGCGCAAATGGTTTTTATTATGATGCTTCCAAAATGGCTGAAGATGAACGCCGTAGCCGTATACTTTTTGATTGAGATTGTCAGTATTTTTTTACTTTGCCATTTAATGTCAGAGGAGACCAATGCAGCATATAAAATATTGTGGCTTGCCATTATTTTGCTTCTTCCGATTTCCGGTCATGTGATGTATGAGCTATGGGGAAAGGAAGGCTCTAATGAGCGCCATCATCATGAAATTCATGAAACTTTAGAGTATTATAAAGCGTTGAAACGACCGATACCGGAATTGCAGGAGTATATACATAGTATGGGAATGCCTTGCTACAAAATATCTGATTATCTGTGTAATAACGGATACCCTGCATATCAAAATACCAAGGTGGATTACTATTGTTTTGCTGAGAAAGCATTTGAACATCTTTTGAAGGATTTGCGAAATGCAAAGAAATTCATATTTATCAGTTGTTTTACGATTGCAGATGGACATTTACTGAATAAAATATGTGAAATTCTTGAATTTAAAGCATTGGAAGGTGTCGAGATTAAGTTAATGTATGATGATGCCGGTTCCATTTTTCAGTTATCGGATAGCAGTATAAAGCTGATGAAAAAGCACAAGATTCAGATTAAGAAGTTTAATTCCATTGAAAGACATTTTCATAGACAATATTTTCACTATAGAAATCATCAGAATATCGTGATTGTAGATGGAAATATTTCTTATACAGGAGGAATTAATATTACAGACCGTCATGCGAATATGGCAGTCAATGTAAAGCATATTAAGGATGTTGCACTTAGACTGGAGGGTGAGGCAACATGGGGACTTACGCTTACGTTCCTGGGAATGTGGGATAAGGAGCGTAAGCTTACCGATATTGAAAAATATGAACCAACGAATATGAATAAGTCGGAGGCTGTTTATCAGCCCTATGCAGATGGACCAACCAATAATCCGGATAATCCGGCAAGAGATATGTTTCATTTGATGGCGAATATGGCAGATAGGGAGCTGTTAATCATGACACCTTATCTTGTATTGGATGATGAAACCAAGGAGTGTTTGTCTCTTGCAGCAAAGAGCGGAGTGAATATTAAAATTATCACACCTGGTGTTGCAGAGAAGAGAATGGCAAAGTGGTTTACGGAATGGACTTATGGAGCATTATTGAAAGAAGGAATACATATATACGAGTATATCCCCGGATTTGTTCATGCAAAGATGTGTATTAATGAAACAAGCGGCTTCTTGGGAACGGTAAATATGGATTTTAGAAGTTTTTATATGCATTATGAGTGTGGCGTATGGTTTTGTGATTCTGAAGTTCGGGATAAGATATACGAAGATTTTAACAAAACATTGCAAGAGTGCAGGGAGATTACTTTGGAGGATTGGAAAAAGAGACCGTTTTATCGCAAGGCGGTTCAATTATTGTTACAACCATTTAAGTGTCAGTTTTAACAGATATTTATATAACAAAAGAGGGAGAGAGTGAACATGGGATTTTTTGATATTGAGCATAAGAATAAGTGCCCGCAGTGTGGGAAGGAAATGGACTATTTGTATGGCAAGCTGATGTGTTCTGCCTGTGGATATAGGGCAGAATATAAGGCGGATATTAAGGATGAGGAGAAGACTCCTGATATGAAGGCGCTTCCACCTAAGATGACTAAGGTGGAAGAGAAACTTCAGACACAAAGCAAAGCCGTTAATATCCAACCGGAGGTTAAACAGGAAGCAAAACCAGAAAACAACTATGCGACTTTTGAAAATAATTATCAGCAGTATGCAGTCAATCAAACAAACTATTCAAGTACGAATTACCAGAATACGCACAAAAAGAAAACATCAGGAACTGTGGTTGCTGTGATAACGGTAACTGTTACTTTGGTTATCATTGGATTACTTTCTGTACTCGGGGTTATGATGCAGAAGTTTAGTTCTACCTTTGAGCAGATGGTTAGCTCTGAGATTGATTCCCAGTTAGGAGAGATGCCGGTTCCGGTAGAAAGCATGGAGAGTATGGAAACTGCTTTTGATGATTTGGAGGAGTTGGCAGCCTTGTTAGAATCTGTGTCTAAGGAGAATCGAATGGATGCTCCGGTCTTGCCGGAAGAAGAGTATCCGGTCATGGAATATCCTGTATTGGATACGCAGTCCTATGGCATGATTGAGTTTGTAGAGACGGTATTTGGTAAAAGCTACGATACTGTGACTGAGGAAGAATTTGCAAGTATTACATATATGGATTTCTATTATGATGAATACGATATGCCTGCAGTAGGCTATGGAATGCTGACAGAGGCAGAGCCTGAGTGGGGAGAGTACTTCGAGGTTTCTCTGGAGTCATTTGATTATGATAATACGAACTTTTCTGTGTTCCCGAGTCTACATACTCTTTATTTGGATGACTATGTAGATGTAGGTTCTATGAGTGGAATGGGAGAGCTTTCTGTCTTGGGAACCTTTATGACACCGGATGAGATTGCGCAGTATGTGACACCTGAGCAGTTAATTTCTTTGACACTGTATGATATGTTTGATGCACCAAATCTGGAGGGAATTGAAAGATTTAGTAATCTGACTTCTCTATATATCAACGCAGAGTCGGTTGAAAACATTGATGCATTGGTGATGCTTACCCAGCTTCGTAATCTTGGAATCTACTACGGTGATATGATTGCAGATTTTCAGGCGTTGAAATCTCTTACCAATATGGAGAGCCTTTCCATTGGCAGTTATATGCTGGATGATTTTAGCTTCTTAGCTTATATGCCTAATTTATATTCTTTATCGATTAGTGATTGCTATTATGCTGAGGAATCCGCATGGGATTATATTACTTTTGCATTTAACCTAGAGTGGTTATCCTTAGATAATTGCTACGTTCCGTATAGTGTAGAAAAGTTTATGGCATTACCTTATTTGCAGTATTTTGATGTAATGAACTGTATGGCAGGGATTGATATGGAAAATCTAAGCTATAATGAGAATCTTTGGTCGCTGGATGTCACGGATACTACGTTCTTGAAGGTGAAGAATGGTGTATGGGATGATGGTGCAGAGACTGTTTATATTGAAGATTACATAGATACATTGCAGGAGTATAATCCTAATTTGGAGGATATCTATTACTAATGAAGGTCTGGTGCAATTGGGAAGTTTAGTATAGAGGAGCATTAAATGTATTCTATACCAAGTTTAATCTAAAAAATGGGCACAGAGATATAACGAGAGCACTCTATGCCAAGTTATAAGTCAAAGGATTGAAGCGGCCACCTCAACTAAATTTGGATTTCAGAAAAAGTAAATAATCTTATATTTAGAAATAATAAGCAATTGTAGATTAGATGTTATTCATAAAAATTATAAAGAGAGACAAATTTCAGCTGTGCGCCCAGCGAAGGGCAATTAACCAAACGGGTGAAAATCCTGTCTAATTAAGGTCTAGCCAACCGATTAGTAGCGAGTCTTGAGTAGCTGTCAGTAATGACAGTTGCTAAGCGTAGACAGCGAGCAAGTAGGGTTGCAATGCGATTGAGCCTCGAAAGGTTAACTATCAGAGGGCTGACGTTGTAACTGATGCGGAAAGCAACATCATACAGAGTGATAATGGCGAATTCTGTGTGGCACTGCGGGGTCAAAGAGCCAATCATGCTTGATATTGTGGTTAATTAGTCAACTGGGGAGAGCCTATCGCTTCTTGGTAGCAAGTACGTTACACCAACTAGAAGATGGAGGTGGGCGGATGAGTGGTAGGCAGTCGGATAGCTTCATAGTACCGAGGAAACTGGGTAATGCCAGTGGAGGGAAGGGAGTTACATAATAACGGTCTTTCTGAGGACACATTATCCGTACTCAGGGACGGAGGAAATAATGGGAACGAAATTAGAAAGAATAATGGAAATCTCGGCAACTACGCCGAAGCCAGAGTTTACATCTCTGTACCACTTGATAAATATTGAAATGTTGAAACAATGCCATAAGGAATTAGATGGCAGTAAGGCAGTCGGTATTGATAAAGTGACAAAAGCAGAGTATGAGGAACATTTGGAAGAAAACTTAACAAATCTTGTAAGCAGACTAAAGAATAAGGCTTACAAACCCTTGC
>JAZNMO010000127.1:0-75764 GCA_045579665.1 Lachnospiraceae bacterium | reverse complement strand
ATATATTGTATCATTGGGGGTTTTCTTACTGTAAGCTAAAGCAATTTCCACCACCTGCATAGCAGGTGGATTTTTAGTATTTGGGCTCCATTTTTCGGAACTCGAAAAACTCCGTCCCAAATACAGGGCCCTGCCCTAACACTAAAAAGACGCTCCGAAAAATCCGAAGCGTCTTCTATGTTAAGTATTAGCATTGATTACTGAATATCAAGGAAACCGCCTTCAACTGTTAAGCAGAAGTGAACGTCTCCATCAACAGCAATACCTGTGTATGACTGTGTATAAACAGTACCTGCTGCTGTTGTAACTGTTGCAACTACATCTACTGTCTCACCGTTGTTTGTAACTGCTAAAGAAACATCTGAACGGTCGATATCTGCTGCAAATGTATCCCAATTCCAGTCACATGTAGCTGTTGCGATTCCGTCATAACCAGAACCCCATCCCCAGTTATCTGCACGGAGTACTGCGTACTCTTTGTAATCTGCATTATCAGCTGAAGAATGAACATCTGCTACATTCTGAAGAACTACTAAGAAGTTATTCCAGTTAGCTAACTGGTTTGTATAGTTCTTGAAGTTAACTGTTGCTGTCTCACCTGCTGGAACAGCTGTTGTTGCTGAATGTGCTGTCCAGAAAGGAGTTGTACAATCTGTTAAACCAACTACTGTACCTGTTGTAACTACATCACTGTGATCTGCTGCTACAGGCTCAACCTCAACTTCCTGCTCTACTACTGTACCATCAGCTAAAACAGGCTCAACTGTTGGATCACCTAAAGCGTAAAGAGAAGCAACCTGACCAGCTGTAAGAGCTGTATCATATACATATAAATCATCTATATATCCCTTAAGGATTGTATCCCAGTAGTTAACACCGATGTATGACTCGAATTCCTTGTCACCTGGCTCCATGATGTTTGGAGCTAATGTAGCATCCCATGTATACTCAAAATATGTACCATTTGTATAGTTCTCCTGTGAATCGTATACCTTAGCACCGTTGATGTAATACTGAGCACCTGCTGTTGTAGAACCAAGTGGACTAGCCTGCTCCTCACCTGAACATACAATAGTTACATGACACCACTCTCTCTTACCATGGATAGAATCATCCCATCCATACATCCATGGCCAGCAGTCTGTACCATCAGCACCGTCAGATGCCTCGTTACGGCTCCATACGATAGGGAAAATCTTAGCAGAGTTAGCACCCCACTCAGACTGTGTAACATTTAACCATGTTACATTGTTTCCAACATCTGCTGCCTTACCCATGTCATAACCCATTGTAAGAGTTGGTCCAAATGTAGCTAATCTATCTGCGTTAATCCAGAAAGATACTGTATAAGCGTCTGTATTTGTAGCTTCAAGACCTAAATCAAGACCTGCCTTACCATCTAAGAAGATACAGTTACCAACAGGACCTGTTGCATACTGGAATGCACCCTCTGCTGGTACAATATCATATGTAGCACCATCATTTGTGCTGTCTGCTGCCTTCTCGGCCTGAGTTACAAGTGTGTATCCCTCATCTGCGCCATCAAATGTAAGGTGAGCAAATGGAGTCTCTGGAAGTGCTTCCGGCTCTGCTACTACAGGACCAGCAGGAACTTCTTCCTTAACTTCCTCTTTTACTTCTTCCTTAACTTCTTCCTTTACCTCTGCCTTAGTTTCTTCAACCTTAACTTCTTCCTTTGACTCTTCAACCTTTGTCTCTGGTGTAGAAGTTGTGTCCTCTGCCTTATTACCGCAGCCTGTCATTAATGCTGCAAGCATTGTTACACTAAGAACTGATGCTAATAATTTCTTTTTCATGTTTTTCCTCCTTATATATCACAGGATGCCACGTAATACCCGATGCGACATCCTGCGTATTACTTATATAGTTTTCAATATTCTATGGTTTATCCATAGCTGTAACACCTATTATTTGTCTGATAATAACAACTTAATATTCAATTGTATACTAAAACATTATAACTCTATTATGAATTATCTGCAACCATCTGCTCGTATAATGCTACTTCTTCATCAGTCAAGATATCATATCCTGATGTACCAAAGTAATCAAGCATTGCCTGTGCATGATAAAGGTTAGCCTTCTCAGTAGCCTCTAATGCATAGTCAGCAGCCTTAGCTGTACCCTTATCTACCAAATCATGAATACCAATGCTGTTGAAATACTCATCACAGTAGTTCCAATAACCTGCGATAGATGTCCATCCGAATGGAATTGGCTGCATACAGCTTGCGAAATAATTCTCCCAGTGAGCTACATGCTCTTCATCCATACCCTTTGTATACATTGCAATGTAAGCATCCCAAACTTCCTCATCCTTTGTGATAGGAGCTGGCATTACATCATACTTTAATGCAAGACCTGAAGCGTTTGTAAGAGTCTCATCATTGTACATCTCAATTCTTGTCATCCATCCATCCTTACCAAAGCTCATGAACTTTAAGAGCTCGTATGCTTCACGAGGATACTCACATCCTGTTGTTACACCACCGAAGTCAATAGTAGCGATTGAATGATGGTCTGCGGAAGCATCTGCCTCGCTTACTGCAGGTACAACGTAAGGAATGATATCTAAGTCATACTGATCGAAAGCTTCTGTAGCCCATGTACCCTGATATGTCCAGAACGCCTCTGAGAATAATGCAACATGTCCTGTAGCACCAAACCAAGCTTCCCAGTCACCAGCCCAGTCTTCCATCTCCTGTGTCTCTACAGCAGGTGCAACATATCCACCAAGCTTAAGATCAGAGAACTCCTGCTCACCTACAGCCCATACACCAAGGTCAAACTCTGTACCGTTGAAACCAAACTCACCGATAATCTCCTGGCTTGCTGCAATACCATAGTAAGAGTCAAGTCTGTTGTAAACACCTAATCCGTAGTAAGCCATTCCATCAGGTGAATCAAGAACTGTACAATCCTTGATTAACTGAATCATCTCTGGCCATGTCCAATCCTGTCCCGGAACATCTACGTTCAATGTCTCTAATACATTTCTGTCAATGAACATAACACCTGGGAAGAACTTAACAGGAACTGCAAACTGTGCGTTTGTCATATATGTACCAATCTTTGCTGAAGCAATTGTATCCGCAAGATTAGCTGTCTCAGGGTCTGCCTTCCAGTACTCTGAAATATCTGCTAATAACATATTACTTAAAGCAAAGTCACAATCTGAGTACATAATTGCGTCAGGACTGTCTCCGTTTGCAATAAGAGCTAACAATGTATCGTTGTATGTAGCAACGTTCTCATACTTAACATTAACCTTGATATTTGGATATAACTCCATGAATCTGTCTGCAAGATACTGCACTGTCTCATCCTGGTCAAAGTGGAAGTATGTTAACTCGATATTCTCATCTGTCAAATCTGTTGCCAGAGTATATGTATATCCGTTAATCTCCTTCTCTGTTGCCTTCTCAGATGCTGTTTGCTTATCATCTGTAGAAGAGGATGATGTAGATGACGTAGATGATGAATCATCTGTACCACCGCAACCAACCAAACCTGCTACCATTACTGTAGACAGTAATAATGCCAATAGTTTCTTTTTCATTGTTTTTCCTCCTTATCATCACAACTGCTTATTCGTATTGCAATGCTTACGAAAACCCGTTACGCAGTTGAAAAATGCTTATGTTTAGTTTATACCATAATATTTCACAAAAAGATATAGTTTTTGTAAAAAAAGTTAAAGTTTTTTAGTTAAAACTAAAACTTTATGAAAACCTAACTAAAATAAGATGCCGAAATTGTTTACTTTTTCGGCATCTTATCCATCTTTGCAACATTTTTATTTTATCATGCTTTACAAAATTGCACGCATTTTAACTCATTTACTCACCTGTAATACCTGCACGGTCAATACTCTCTACGAAATATCTCTGCAGTACAAAGTACATAATCAATACCGGCAGAATACTTAACATCGTACCAGCCATACTGATAGATTCATTCAAGTTTGTAGCTCCACTCTGTGCTGTCTGTGCATACTGCGAATAGTTGCTTGCAAACTTATCAAGCTGAATAACCAATGAAGTCCATCCTGAGTCAGTCATAATACCTGATACATACATCTGTGTCAGATATGACTCATTCCAGTACCATACGAAGGAGAACAGGAATACTGTCAAAATCGCTGGTGCTGCTGATGGAAGAGAAATTCTCACAAATGACTTAAAATATCCCGCACCGTCAATCTGTGCTGCTTCAATCAATACCTTTGGTACCTGACGGAAGAACTGGAAGAATATCAGTATAAAAATCGGTGCATTAATACCCTGTGCCAGAAGAGACGGCAGGATAAATGCCTTAAGACTTCCTAGAATACCAATATTATTATAAAGAACATATGTAGGAATCATAGTTACCTGACTTGGAAGAATAAACGAGAAAATAATCAATCCAAGGATAGCCTTCTTACCAGGGAACTCAAATCTTGCCAATCCATAGCCTACTACCGAACATGATAACACATTCAAAACAGTAGGTACACCAGCAATGATAATACTCATCACCAATGATTTCCAGAAGTCCATACTTCTTCCTGCCTGTGCGTAGTTCGCAAAATTCAAAGTACTAGGAATCCAGTTAATAGATGAATCTAACAAATCATCAAGATTCATCAACGAACTACTAAGCATATACAAAATCGGATACAGGTAGATAAAGCCAATACAAATCAGAAGGGCATAAACTACCAGCTGTTTTAAAAAGCCTTCCTGCTCCTTAGAACCAAATAAGAATCTCTGAATCTTATCCTTATCTGTCTCTGTCAGCTTATGAGGTCTGAAAGCGGCTTTAGTAGTCGCCTGAGCCGTCGTAGGTTGAGTATTTGCGTTTTGTTCTTGCTTTTTCAATCTTCTTGGCATTTCTTGCTGACCTCCTTTCTACCTTTCTCTCCATTCTTGCTTCCTTCTTCATAGCTTTCTTAGCCTTCTTTACCTGACGCTCATATATATCCTTACGCGCCATAAGAACCAATGCGAAGAGTCCAACAATCAACAACACCACAAGGGAATAAATCCACGCCATCGCTGATGCATAGCCATATCCCTTTTCCTTTGTTCCAGAGAACATTGCATTCTGAATTAATCCAATAATGCTATTCTGGTCGTTGCTTGAAATAAATACAACTGTATAAACAACGTTAATCAAAATCATAGGCTTAATGGTAGGAAGCGTAATCTTCCAGAAACACTCCCAGCCTGAACCACCATCAATCTGTGCAGCCTCATACATAGAACGGTCAATCTTCTGTAATGCAGATAAGAAAATCAAAATCTGCACACCTGAATACCAAAGAATCATAATCATACTCTGGAATAATTCCGAAATCGCATTTGCCATTCCCTTTGGTAAAAATGTCGAGATTGCATCTACAATTGTCTGCGTATCAATCGTAGAAATAGTCGCTGCCCCCTGTTCTGATAACATACCCATAACAGGTCCACTTACTACGATAACTGGAAGGAAGAAAATCAATCTAAAGAGTCCTTTAAACTTAATCTTACCATTTAACAGCATCGCTATAATCAAAGCAAATACTACAACAATCGGTACCGACAGCAACGTCGAGGTTATATATTCCACAATCTGAATCGGAAAATCAGGATCAGAGAATAAAATCTGTGTAAAGTTACCGGTTCCAAGGAAAGTAAACTTATATCCTTTCGGTGTGATTCTGATATTATTTAATGCATACCAGAACGAATTTCCCATGGTGTAAATGAGAAATACTGCACAACCAATCATCCATGGCGTAACAAAAAGCAAACCTGTAATTGCTTCTCGCTTCGCAAGACGTCCCGGCTTAATCTTTGCTTTATTCTTTTTTTCAAGCTTTTTAGCCATTCTGCTTTCTTTACTCATTACTTCACCACCTTTGCAGATAAAGCATCAACAGTAACACCTTCAACCGATACTGCCTTATCCGTATAGTTTACATAAATTACAACTCCATTATCGTATGTAATCTTGTTCACACCTGTTGCTACCTTATCGTGACGGAGAATAAATGCACCTTCTGTAGCATCTGCAATCTCCTTGAACTCAGCGTCATATGCAATTACCGTATCTCTATAAGTATCATACTTTGTACTATAAAGGTCTGAGGACTTTGTATAAATCAAATCAGCAGAATCAGCATATGTCAAATAGAACGAAGGATATACACCCGCCTCTATCATCTGTAATTTAAACTCATTCTTATTCGCCTGGAAATTCACATAATCAGAGTACATTGGGATGCTTCCCTTTAATACCATTGACATGAACGGAATCTCTTCATCTTCATACATATAAGCAGAAGAACCAAGCGGCATATCCAAGAATGCCTGCGCATCCTTCCAAAGGAATGCAAAAGGCTCCTCAAGAATCAAGTTTGTCTTATCAGCTACATCAGCAATAATATTCTCATAGGTATTCGCACAATCAAATCTTGTGTAGAACTTACCACTGTAGCTGTAAGAGAAAATATTATGAGTAATACCTGCAAGTGCAAGATTCTTAACATCCTTATCTGTATATGACTTCACAAACTTATCTAAGATTGTGTCCGTCTTAAATGGCAATACATAATTAAAGGTCTGATATACGTTATCACGTGATGTAATCTCAAGCTTTCTCTTATTTACCTTCTTTACCGCGTTGAAGGTTGTATTGTTCTCCTCAGGATTAGAAAGTAAAGCTTCGTTATAAAGATATACATCATAATTCTTCTCAGCCCAGTCTGTAATTAACTCTGTTACCGCCGAAGTACCACCAATCTCACCGTCAGCCTTGTACTTTGTAATCGGAACATCATACAAACCACCTGCCTGCCATCCCTTGTATACAGAAAGCAAACTGTCTACACCATTACTCTGAAGGTCAGCAAACATCTCATCCATCTGCTCTGTAGTTGTCATGGTAACAGCTCTCTTGAATACCATAAACTCTTCTCTATCTGTACCCAGGAAATCTACACGAGTCTTATACTCTGTATCTGCTGCCTCAAGCATACCATTCGCCTGTAAGTACTCACGGTAAGCCACTGCCATACCTGAATAATCAGCAGCCTCATCCGTTAATAAGACGTATCTAACCTGTAAATCACTATGTGTTCTATCCTGTTCAGCCTGTGTCACAGTACCTGAGTTAGAATTATTCAGAGGCTGAACATAAATCTTACGAATCGTAAACTTTGCAAAGCAACGATTGTAATTAACCATTACTCCATTTGGATGCGCTTCAATACTGGCTCTTTGATTTCCATCCTCAACAATGGCAAGATAACCAATCTGATCCTCTGTGTGCATCATTCCAAATACAGGCGCAAGCACCTTTTCAGGGTCAACTACAGTATCATATCTCTCCCACAACAACACCTGTGTTGTAGAATCTGTAAATCCTGCGTCTGAACCGTAAATTACCTGTGAGAAACCACTTGAATAACGTCCATCCTTGTCGTCAAGATAAATCAATGCACCGTTTCCATCCGGTATAAACATATAACCTTCCTTAGCATCAAGGTAGCTATATCCCATCATAGGGAACAGGCTTACAGTACCGATATACGCTGAACCATTCTCAAAGATAGACTCTTCCGGAACGCGAACTACCAGTTCATCTCCCTCTAAAGCCACTTCAACATCTAATCCAAAGTCATACTCCTTAAATTCGATGCTTGCTCTAAAGCCATTATCTGTATACTGATAACTCATCTCATTTGGTGAACTTACCAAATCTACCTGATAGGTATCATTTGCTCCCTTAATCGCTGTTAAAACAACACCTGACTGCATGTATGCTGTCCATGTTTTGTTATTGATACCATCATCATCATCTGCCATCAGAGTAGAATATAACACCTTACCATTTGTCTTATTCTCCAGAATAATAGACATAGTCGGTTCATATAAATATAATCTATAGCTATCGCTTTCTGCTATCTCAGCATACTCAGAAGGAATATTCGCAGCCGCAGAAGCTGTAAGCTTAGTGCCTGGCAGGCAAGTGATACACATAAGCACAGCCAAAAGCACACACATCATTCTTTTCAATGTCAATCCTTTAGTTGCCAATGCGATACACCACCTCTCCGCCAATGGCAATAATAAACTCAATTACCTGTGCCCAAAGTACATAAATAATGAAAATCAAAAGGGCAAGGATTAAAATCGTAAACACTGTTAACGCAAGAACCTTAAAGGTCTCTTTCATTGTATAGTAGTTAATCTCCTTCACGGCAAGCACAAACAACACTGCGCACCATGCGTAGATTAAGAGATATGTAAACGTAATTAAGAACTCCTCGTTAATCGTTACAATATGAGAGAAGAGGAACACTACCGGAATAAATGTGATATACGGTGTCAATGAATAAACAAATGAACAATATAACTTCTTAATTGTACCTTCACCATCATTGATTGTAGATACAAGGTAGCTACATCCTGTTACGGCAACCAAAACAATCACGATTGTTGCAATATCAGAGAACAGCTCATATCTTCCTTCACGTACATTTTTCCAAAGGAAACCACTCAAATACTTATTAATAATGAACTCAATTGCAAATACTGCTACAAGGAAGTTTGCAACTCTGATAGATGCCTTTCCTTCTCTTGCAATTCCATATGTACCTTCAAACGGATGCTTCATAAAGTACCATGCGTATTTTAGCTTTGCAAGGAAATCAACAGAACCAAGCTTTGCCTTAGCATCACGTACAGGCTGTAAAATGTTCTTTTTCTTATCCCAAGTCTTAATCAGCTTAGAAAGAACCCAAAGAGCTACTACACACCAGATAAAAGGAACGATAACCTTCTTTAACGCAAGATTACGAATCTCCCAAGAAGCATCTGAATATCCTTCATAATCCTTTGCAAGCTTCGCATAATACTGCGCCATCTCATAGTTCTCTTCTTGGAAATATGCTCTACCCATAGCCATATTTGCATAGTCAAACATACTGTTCATCTTAAGAACCTCTTCCAATGGAGCCTTACTCTCTGTGTAACGTCCTGTTGCATAGAGATTTAATGCCTCATGAAGAAGGTCGGTAAACTCTGTCGGCTCAAAAATCTGAATCTGTGCCTTATCCTGATCCAGAATATAAATCTTATCCGATGTATCTACGCCAATTGCGCTAACTACTGTACAAAGACCAACTCGCTGTGTACCATCATCTGCACCACCGAATACATATAAAATCTCACCTTCATTGTTAAACTCATATACATATCCCTGCTGCGATACCATAAATACATTATCATGGTTACCTGCTGCAACTGCTGCCGGAATGTCATCATAGGTATCCGGCTCAATCATGTTCTTACCTGCGATATTCAATCTCTTCAGAGTGTCATACTCTTCACCACGAGTAACCGTGTAGATAAGACCATTCTCATCAATACAAAGGTTATCAGGAGTAGATGGGATATTAGATACCATCTTTGCTCTCTGTGCATCAGAAGCAATTGCTCTATAAATAATTGTCTGAAGCGAACGCTCTGCCTGGTTTGTACCAAAGTATCCAAGGAAGGTTCCACCCTCATTTGGTGAAATCTCTACAATACCGTTTGTATTTGACTCGCAGACAACATACATAATGCCTGCTTCATTTACAACAATTTTGATTGGAAGGAACTCTAATGCATCACCATACAAAGGGCTGGCTGGTTTACCATACTGATTGAGCACCTCACCATTCTCATCAAATTCAAAAATACTCTTGGCATCTCTATCTGCAACATAAATGTGACCATTCTTTGTTACAAATACACCCTTTGGTGTCTGCAAAACACCTTCACCGATAATCTTAACAAGATTACCCTCTAAATCACCGATAACAACTCGACTGTTACCTGTATCAGCAACATAAATCAATCCATTATCAGTAATACACATATCACTAGGACCACTTAATGCTTCCTCATCAAACTTAGCGATTGTCTCATAAGGAAGATAAGCTGTCTGAGTCTGCATGATATAGCCATAGCCATCAAAGGTATACGTCTTATAAGGCGCATCCTCTGCCTGTACTGTAAGAGCACTACTCATTACCAGTACCATAGCAAGCAGGCTTAAAGCTATTCTTTTAAAGTTCAATATATACTTTTTCATACGCTAACCGCCTTCTTCATTATTTGATACCGGAATGTGCCATTGTGTTCATAACGTTCTTCTGTAAGATACAGAACAGTACAAGGTTTGGCACGAACATAATCAACGCTGCAGCTGCAGCCATACCCTGACCGGCTACTGTATTATTGGCATTCGCCAATGTATTCATGTAGAAGGTCAATGTCTTCATACTATCATCGTTTACAAAATAGTTAGATGTTTCCATATTGGTCCATACCTGCTGGAATACCAAAATCGCTGCTGTCGCAATCGCAGGCTTAATCATCGGAAGAATAATCTTGAAGTAAACCTTAAGATCATTTGCACCATCTATGTATGCCGCCTCTAATAAGGAATCCGGCACCTGATCTACGAACTGCTTTACAAGGAAAAGTGCTACAGGTACAGCTAACAATGGAAGAATATGTGCAGCATAGCTGTCTACCATTCCACCAAAGCTGATTACCAGATATCTTGGAATCAATACCGCAGTTCCTACGAACATAATTGCGATTTGGTTAATGTTCATCAATGTATTCTTTGCCTTAAACTTAATCTTTGAAAGTGCAAATGCCGCACAGGTTGTAAAAAGCAAAGAAAGGAAAATTGTTAATACCGTTACAATAATACTGTTAAATACATAACGGCTCAGCGGAATACCTGCTGTTCGGCTGGCTTTCATCAAAGCCGTAAAGTTATCCAAAGTAGGATTCTTAACAATAAATGTCGGCGGGAAAGCAAAAAGCTCCTCCATCGGCTTAAATGCATGATTGATGATAAAGACAATCGGTAGTGCCATAAAAATAACCAAAGGAAGCACTGCAATAATAATCTTTATCTGACTTTTTTCAAAATGTTGCGGATTAATCCGTCGTCCCTTATATGCCATATTGCCTCCTAATCTTCTTCTGTAAAGAGCTTGTTAGCTACCTTAGAGAATATCTGAACAATTAATAATAACACTACTGATACAGCCGCTGCATAACCCATCTCGTAACGCAAGAAACCGTAGTCCTCGATATGGTTAACTAACAGCTGTGAAGCATATCCCGGCGATGGATTACCTGTCAACAAGGTATAGATAGAACCTGCCTGGAAAGCATTAACGATAGCCATAACCGCTGCGAAGAACATCTGCGGCTTCATACTCGGAATCGTAATGTAAATCATTTCCTGGAAACGATTCTTAACACCATCAATCGCACCTGCTTCGTATAAGGATTCATCAATATTCAGAATACCGGCTATCAAGGAAAGGAAACCGATACCCATACTTGACCACAAACCAATTACAATAACAATCGGTAACAGATAGTTCTCATTAATCAACCAGATAATCGGCTCTGTAATAATACCAAGCTCCATCAGCCAGCTGTTCAAAAGACCTGTCTGGTCACCCGAGAAAATAACCTTCCATACAACACCCATCGCTACACCGGCAGTCATACTCGGTGAATAGATGATTAAGGCAAATATAGTTCTCAATGCACTCGGCAGGTTACAAAGTGCCCAGGCAAGGATGAAGGATAAAATGTATCCCCCAACACCTACCACCAACGCATATACTACCGTATTAGGAAGTACATGCTGCATAAATACCTCATCATTGGTTAATACCGTGATATAATTCAAAAATCCAACCCATGACGGGAACTCAATCGCATTAAAGTTTGTGAACGATAACACTACTGCCAAAATAACCGGCACTAAAATAAAAATCGTAAACACAAACGCATAAGGCAGAATGAACAGATAACCGTTTTTGTTATTATCTCTTCTTGCCAATTTTTTTGAAGTAGTGACTATTTTTTTACTCATATCTATTCATCACCCCTATTCTTCTCTTCCTAACAATCTGCGTACTGTCTCGATTGTCGGAATATTATATGCTTCGATAGTATTTCCTTCACTATCAATATACTCAAACTCTTCCAGCTTTCTGTCGATTTCTCGGTTGATAGTCTTAACAGCCGCATCAATTCGACTCTGTGCTGTGTCACCGTTAACAACGATATCATTAAAGGCGTTACTAATCTCACGCTCTAATAAGTATGTACCAGGTACTCTGGCAACATCGACTACATGCTCCATCTGCTCAGCAATAATTAACTTATCCTGAGTATCCCATGGAAGCTGCATAAATGCATCAAGGTTTGCCGTTGTCCACATGTACTCATCACCGTAGATATTCTGTAAGTTCTGACCGAACTCAGCCTGAACCTTGGTTGATGACCACCACTCTACAAACTGCCATGCCTTCTGCTCACGCTCTGCATCTGACTTAAAGATAACACTACTCTCCGCACAACCACATACTGTTCTGTCGATTGTACCATCCTCCTGCTCAACACCGGGAACCAATGCAATGTTCCAAGAGTTCTGAAGCTCAGGTGCCGCATTAGACATCAGGTTATAGGTTGCATAATCTGCTACACCAATTGGCATATCTCCATTTCTTAAATGCTGATAGAAATTATCAATGTTAATTGGCATATCATAAATTGTGAAAAGCTCTGTTAAATAGGTAAATCCATCAATTGCCTCGGCATTACCAAACGCTGTACCTTCCTGTGCTGTTGCTTCATATAAAGAACCGCCAAACTGATGAATCAATGGTGTTGTACCATGGAAGTTTCTCATGGCAAGCATACCTGATACAGGCTGATAGTAATTCAAACCTCTCATCTTAAGTTCAGGAAGCATATCGATAACATCCTGCATTGTATTAGGAACCTCAAGTCCTAACTTATCTAAAATATCTGAACGATAGAACAATACCCAGAAGTTCATTGTCTCAGGCATAGAGTAAATACTGTCATTAATCGTACCTGTCAAGAAGAAACCTTCGCCATAAGGCTCTGCTGCCTTCCGGAATCCCTCAAACTGTGTCATATCCACAAGTGCTCCTCTAATCGCAAGCTCATATGGAATTGTATAGTTAATACCTGTTGCTACGTCAGGTGCATTACCTGATGTATTGGCAAGAACCAGCTTATACTGGTCAGGCATGATACTGATATCTACCTCAATACCGGTCTGTGGAGTAAATGACTCATCAATCATCTTCTGCATAATCTGAACATACTGGCTGGAACGGTTTACCCATACCTGCAAATGCTCAGGGTCTGTATTGTTAGTTGAATAAGCCTGATCTGTAAAGGAAGAAACAAATCTCTTAATGTTCATTCCAGCAGATACAAAGATGTTTGGCTTCTTAGGAAGCTCTGCTCCCTCCTGATAAATATAAATTCTATCAATTGCAAGATCATTCTGAATTAATTTATCTACCGTATTAGCAAGATGTCTGTTAACACTAGCCTGACTTGTGCAAAGCTCTGCTACACGGTAAGGAATTTCATCAGGCTCTTCTGCAAGCGAAATCAGCTGCTCTGCCGCAATACTCATAGACGCAAGAATCGCAATCGCCTTATCTGTCTTAGCATGGTCGCGTACTGTTTCCTGCAATGCATATAATCTGTCAGCATATCCAAACAACTGCTCTTCAAGGTTAGGAATATACTTAGAAAGCTTCAAATCACGGTACTTATCTGAGTTCGTACCTGCTACCTTAGTAATCTCTAACGCAAGATCATTAACACCTGACATAATCTCATCCAGAGCTTCCATAATCTCTCTAAGCTCATCAATTGCTATCGTATAAGATATCGTGTGCTCACCTGCCTCAAGATATACGCTTAAGTTATTCTTCTCCGCATCCTCAAGAGTTACAGTCTTATATTTATTAGTATAATCCAACGCATACGATACAAATGCTGTATTTGGAATCTCACCATCAAGCTCAACATTAACAAATACAGGGAAGTCATTTTTATCTGACTGTCTATAATTCATTCCAATATAATAGTAACCCGCTTCTTCTACTGTAAAGCCATAAGTTATCTTCTGACCAGCTGAAGCAAATGATGCAGAATCAATCGCATTCAATACTGTATCTGTTACCTCATATGGATCAAGGCTTGTATCATACTCAGCAATTGCATGAATTGCAGAATCATTTCTATAGGTAAAGTCCTCTGCCTGAATCTGAATCAGCGCATCGCCTTCTGCCTTCTCTGATGAAGTATACTCAGCTATTACCTCAGGTTGTGTTAAGATAATGCCTCCTAATAAGAAGTTACCCTCATTAATCTTAAGTGTAAGCTCATGAGTGCCTTCTGTAAGCTCTACGTTCAACGCTCTTGAATAACGGTAACTACCATCACCCAATGCCTTAACCTCCCACTGAACAAGCTTATCAGGTACAGTTACGATTTCGTTGTCATATCTGTCATAAGACTTCTCAGCCTTCGCTACCCATGTAGTCTCAAACTCAAGGTTACGAAGCTCATAGAACGGATAGTCACCATCAATCTGCATCGCAATACCTACAGGAAGCACTGAATCGTCATATGATAAATACTCTAACTGCATCTCATATACTGCAGTCTGCGGTACATCTAATGATAATGTAACCACATCATCTACCGTAAGTGCTAATGCCTGAGATGCCTTCTCATAGTTATATGTATCAGATGTCAGTTTATCAGAACCTGCCGCCATATCCTGTGCCGCAGAATAAATATCCTCACCCTGATAATTCTTCGCAGTATACTTCGCACTCATCTTCGTATAGTTGCGCGAAATCATCTCACTGGTGTATTCCTCCTCCATATTATAAGTAGAAGCGTACTCGCTGCTTTCTTCATCCGCTCTTACAATAAGTGCCGATGAAGTATCCACGCATATACCGAAGCACATGCTTGCTGCCATTCCCAAAGAAATAATTCTTGAAAGAAATCTTGATTCTATTCTTTTGGTTTTTCTGTTGGCGCTCTTAACCTTCATATTTCAACCCTGTCCTTTCCTGAGTTTTAATTTTATTTTTCAGTTAAACATTTTAGTCATTTCTATACACTACTTAATCTACTATTTTCTGCTGATAAAGTCAATGGATAGCGTATAGTTTTTTTGTGCTATTTTATGATTTTAAGCACTTTTTCCCGTCTCGAATTCGTTAGTTTGATAAAACAACACAAAAATTACTTTTTTAGCTTGTGCAGTTTGTATACCACCCTAAAACCAGTAAAAATACTCCAAAAACATTCACTCATTTTTTTACTACTTCAAGAAATAATAATATAGCTTACTTTTCACTATAATTATACCACATTTTTTCAAACAAGAAAAAAGGCCTCGTTTTTTAATCAAACAAAGCCCTTTTACCTTCATAGCAATATACAATTAATATTTCACTGCCCAGATACTCTGGTTATTTCCAACAGCTGTAAATGTCATAACATTCGTTCCTGCCTCATCAAGCATCTCACAAAATACGCCGCTGTACTCCTTCTCATCATATGTAAAGTGCATATAATACGTACCGTCCGTCATCTCCCATGTGCCTTCAATGTCATTTCCCCAAAGCGAGCCATCCTCATCAAGAACCACCTTAACCGGCTCCGCAATCGATGCGCTGATATCCATACCCTGATTAATCAGATAGTATTCACCCACTACCTGCTCCTTGCTATAACCTGCCTCGGAAATCGTCTCCCCATTGGTTGCATAAGGCAGCATGCATGGCCATCCTTCTTCATTTAAGAAGAACTGCTTTACTCTAGGCGAATGTCCCTCTGTACCATCATCAAATCTTGTATGATATACAATATACATTTTACCATCATCATCAATAAACGCTGAGTTATGTCCTGTTGCCATATAAGCACGTTTCAAGCTTGGAAGGAAATAATTACCGGAAAGTTTCAAACCATAATAAGAATGATTTCCGTTATTATTAGGATAATTGCCATTCATATCCACATATTCACCATCCACTGTCTCGGAACGGAATACTCGAATCTGATAACCACCTTCTCTTGTCAATGCACCATAAGAAACAAACAAATAGTAATATCCACTTACATCATCATATAAAATATATGGCCCCTCGATAGACTTATGTCCACCGCCAATTAACTTCTTTCCAAAATAAGGGTCTACATTATTCTCTGGATCTGCCTCCGGATGAATCACCTGACCGGTCTTCTCGTCCAGCTCTAATAAGAACATACCGCCTGACCACGAACCATATACCATCCAAAGTCTTCCGTCCTCATCATAGAATACAGAAGGGTCAATGGCATTTGGCCACTCCTCAAACTCATATGTACCACCAAGTGTCAGGTAATTCTCTGCTGCATATTCCTCAGACACATAATCATATACATCTGTTGCACCTATTGTCTCCTCTGTGAATCCAGAGTAAATCAAAGCTCCCTGCCACTCATAAGGTCCTTCCACACTCTCTGATACGCCATAGCACAGATTAGAAGCGTTCCATGTAGAAGTAGTACAATAATACAAATAGTACAAACCTGTTTCCTTATTATAAATCGGGTCCGGTGCCCACACATGAGTTCCACCATCATCCGTCTTAATCAGGCTATCCCCATTACCGGCATAATCAAATACGCCAAGTCCTTCTTCATATAGATTACCATAGATTGTATTTGTCTCTGTATATCCGTTTCCAAGTCTGGTCCATGAACGTAGATTATCTGTGGAAGCCCCTACCATATGAGACCCGAAAATATAATATTTTCCGTCTGCCTTAATAATCGAAGGATCATGTACTGATACCCTTGCATTCACAGTTCCTGTAGCGATACCATCATAACTTACCTCCAGAACAGGTCTTTCCACCTCTTCCTTAGTCTCTTCCACTGTCTGAGTCTCCTCTGATGTTTCTGATGTCTCTGTTGCCTTTGTATCTTCAGCCTGCTCCTGCGTTGTCTGTCCACATGCGCACACAGATGTTGCCATGCAGATACATAACATAGTAGAAATCAGCTTTTTCTTCATAATTCTATCTTCCTTTCTTTTCCTAAATATTCTGTATCAAAAAACCACTAAAATATTTTAATAATAATTAAAACATACTATGACTACCTTAAAAAGTCAATAATATGCTTTATAAATAATTACAGTATATATCAAAATGTTCTTAATTTTTGTTGATTATTTTGCACAAATAATCTTTTCATAATTTTATCTGCTTTTTAATTATTATAGCATTGACTTTAATAATCACATTGTTTATTATAGGAAATAGAAAAATATATTATGTTATAAATAAATCAAATACAGCACATAATATACAGGGGGTTACTATGTTATATTTTCGTTCAATAGGAGAAGCTGAAACCGTATTCAAAGCACTCAGCAC
Organism: Lachnospiraceae bacterium; assembly: GCA_045579665.1. Lineage (GTDB taxonomy): Bacteria > Bacillota > Clostridia > Lachnospirales > Lachnospiraceae > COE1. Next base: position 58,408 of record JAZNMO010000127.1, on the reverse strand, counting down.
ACCTATGCGTCTTAAAATCATGGAAATGATATATGAAGATGACACGTTAAGTATGAATGACTTAGCGGAAGCACTTGGACTTACCAACGGTGCCATTTCCATGCACGTGAATAAGTTAGAAGAAGCCGGTCTTGTGCAGATTAAGATAACATCCGGCAAGAGAGGTACGATGAAGATTGTTCGTCCTCGTTTTGATCGTCTTATGATTGATCTTGCTCCTGCCAAGGAGGCAAGACATTGTTATATAGATGACATTCGTGTTGGCTATTATACAGCTTGTCACGGCACACCAACCTGTGGTCTTGCCACAAGCAAAGAAATCATCGGTTCTTTAGACGACCCAAGAGTGTTCTCTTTCCCGGATCGTTTTCAGGCAGGTATCCTATGGTTTGCCAGCGGCTATGTAGAGTATAATTTACCAAATCACCTTCAGGCAGGGCAAACACTTACTGAGTTGCATATCTCTTTCGAGATTTCCTCAGAATGTCCGGAGACCAACGAAGACTATCCATCCGATATTTATTTTAGTATCAACGGCATACCGCTTGGTATGTGGATTAGTCCGGGGGATTACGGTGCAAGACCCGGATATGTTTCTCCTCAGTGGTGGCCAGAGCCTTTGAATCAGTACGGTTTATTGAAAACTTTAATTATCAACAGTGAAGGATGCTTTATTGATGGTACTAATAAGATTTCAGATGTGACTATTCAAGATTTGAACATTAATTATAACAGCTATATAACCTTCCGTATCGAAGTTCCGAAGGACACAGCCAATGTTGGCGGATGCACTCTCTTCGGTGAAGACTTCGGTGATCATAATCAGGCGATTCGTATTAAGACTTATTATGATGAAGAATAAAACGTGCGTCACTAAACGCACATAAAACTAAAGTCTGCAACTAGCACTATGCTAATTGCAGACTTTTTATTATGAAACACTATGCACCTATCACACCTGTTAAGCCAAGCACTATCACCAATGCACCAAGAGCAATTCGATACCAGCCAAACACTTGGAAATCATGCTTCTTAATATAATCCATCAGGAAGCGGATTACAATAACAGATACTACAAACGCTACCACCATGCCAACTCCAAGCACTGCAAATTCCATACCTGAAAAAGCAAAGCCAAAATCTAACACCTTCAATAGACTTGCACCAAGCATAACCGGAATGGCAAGGAAGAAAGTAAACTCAGAAGCTACCGTTCTTGATACTCCAATCAACAACGCTCCAACAATTGTTGCTCCCGAACGCGAGGTTCCAGGGAATATCGCCGCAATTAACTGAAACATACCTATCAGAAATGCAGTCTTAAAGGTAAGCGCCTCTAAGGAATCAACCTGTGCCTGCTTCCCTTTGTTCTTCCGTTCAATAACAATGAACGCAACACCAAATACAATCAAGGCAATCGCAACCGGAACCGCATGATAAAACTTCTCTTCGCAAACCTCATCCAGCCCCAGAACCACGATCAATCCCGCCGGAATACAGGCTACCACAATTTTACACCAAAGAAGAATCTTATCTATCTCAACGACCGGCTTCTTCTTATCCTTGAACTGAAATGGAAATATCTTACTCCAAAACAGCAGAATAACCGCAAGAATAGCACCTAACTGAATCACCACCAAAAACATTTCCAAAAACTCAGGCGAACAATTCAGCTTAATAAACTCATCCAAAATAATCATATGTCCCGTACTGCTGACAGGCAACCACTCCGTGATTCCCTCAACAATACCAAATAAAATCGCTTTTAAAATCTCAATCATTATAATACTCCCAAATAACTCTTTTTACTGCTCTAAAAATCTCATCATATCTTCATAGCAGCGCTTTGCATCCTCATAGCCCACTTCATATAAGGCCTCCAGCTTTGCCCTGTCCTTTTCGATTCTTCCTACATCACTTACCTGCTGCGGTCTAATCACAAAGGCCTTCCCTTCCTTCTCGGCCTTAGCAAGATACTCTAGCGTATCATTGTAAATAATGTGTCGGTCTCTCATCAGTTCATAAACCTTTGGATACTTTTTATACATTGTTTTAATCAGTCCCAAATGCGAAGAAGGCTTCCTCACATAGCCTACCTCCTTAGTAAGAACAACTACACTCTTCTGATTGCCATCCTCTACTGATTTACGAATCGGAATTGCATCAGAAATTCCTCCATCTAAATAAAGCTTACCATCAATCTCTACATTTCTGGAAACCATCGGCAATGAAGAAGACGCTCTTACGCCAATAATATCCTTATGCATCTCTCTTAACGGCATATACTCCGGCTTTCCCGTTTCAATATTGGTCACAACCGCATAGGCATTTCCTTCAAATGTATATGCAGTCCCATAATCATATGGGTCCAGCTCATTCGGAATCCTGTCGTAACAAAACTTTACATTAAAAATGTCACCCGAAGTAAGCAAACTGTACACACTACAATAATTCTTCTCTCGAAGATAATCCAGGGATACTCTTTTTGCTCTGCCATGCTGCTTCGAAATATAACTTGCCAAATGGCACGAACCCGCAGACACTCCATAGCTGTTCTTAAAATACACATTCCTCTCCATAAAGTAATCCAATACACCTGCTGTATAGATTCCTTTCATTCCGCCGCCTTCCAACACAAGCCCTGCATCTATCATGTACTTCGCCTCTCTTACTCTCTATAAACCTTACTTGTACTCTGTCTCTACAAACTTACGCAAAGCGGCCAATGAACGCTCTACCTTCTCTGTCGTCACACAGTATGCCATTCTAAAATATCCCGGACAGCCAAAGGAATCACCCGGCACTAATACCAAATCATACTTCAACGCTTTCTGACAGAATGCAATCGAATCCTCCTCTAATGCCTTCGGGAAGATATAGAAGGTTCCGCCCGGCTTTACGCAGGTAAATCCAAGACTCACCAGTTCATCATACAGAAGCTTCATATTCTTCTCATACACATCCAAATCTGCCGTCAGACTAAGCACCTCAGCCACTGCAATCTGAATAATAGACGGCGGGCAGTTATGTCCGATACCTCGTGACACCTGTGAACACATCACCGAAATCAGCTCCGCATCCGTACACTTTGGATTCGCTGCCACATAACCAAGTCGTTCTCCCGGAATCGATAACGACTTTGCAAAGGAATAACAGGACAACGTATTATCATAGAACCTGGATACATATGGCGCATCCACCCCATCAAATACAATATCACGATACGGCTCATCTGAAATAATGAAAATATCATGGCCATATTCCTTCTGCTTTGCCTCTAGGATAGATGCGAGCTTTGTCAATGTCTCTGCTGAATACACAATACCCGACGGATTGTTTGGTGTATTCACCAGAATCGCCATAGTTTTCTCGTTTATCATCTGCTCAAAGGCTTCAAAGTTAATCTGAAAGCTCTCTGTATCTGCCGGAACAATCTTTAGTACTGCGCCTGACTGATTGATATAATGGTTATACTCAGGAAAAAATGGCGCAAATGTGATTACCTCATCCCCCGGCTGTGTTACAACGCGTACTGCATGCGCTACCGCACCTGCTGCACCCGTTGTCATAAATATATGCTCTGCCGTGTAATTCATTCCATATGTTTTATTTAAATACTCTGCAAACCGTGCACGCACTGATGGAATCCCCTGCGACTGGCTGTAACCATGCAGCTCCATCGTATCTCTTGTTTGCAGAAGTTCAATCATCTTATCCGTAAATGCCTGTGGAACAGAAACTGACGGATTCCCCAGACTATAATCAAATACATTATCGTAACCTATCTCGCTACCTCTCTTATTTGCCCAAGCAGACATCTCACGAATAACCGACTTTGCCTGCAGCATATCCTTATATTTCTGCGAAACCATTGACCTCACACCTTTCTATGCGTTCTCTACTCTTATGTATAATTATGCGAACCATAACATTTTAACGTTACTTCATTTATAGTGATTCGTCAACATAAAATATCAATTTTACGTAACCCGAACATATACACACACAAAGCACTAACCCAAGCAAAAGAGCATCATCTCACGACGACGCTCCCTTGTTTTCCTATGCAATTGTTGAAGCAATCAACTCCATCTTGCCTTGCATATGTACCTCTCCATACGCATATGGCAAAATGAAATGGTCGCCCTTCTTAATATACTGACCGTTTATCAGGCCATCACCCGAAAGTACACTCATAATCAGGAATGGATATCCCTGCACAAACTGTATTTCACTTGAAATATCCAGCTTCCACACACGATAATAATTGCAGGAAATCAGCTCATTGAATACATTTTCCTTTGAAGCATCTACAGCAATAACACTATCCTCTACAGACTTAGCAGGCACTGTGATAACATCAAGACTCTTTTCCACATGAAGCTCTCTTGGCTTACCATCTGTTAATCTGTCATAATCATAAACACGATATGTAATATCGGAGTTCTGTTGTGTTTCAAGTATCTGGATTCCACCCTTAATTGCATGCACAGTTCCAGGGTCTATCTGTATAAAATCGCCCGCCTTCACAGGTACTTCACGAATAAACTCCTGCCATCTTCCCTCGTGAATCATACCGTCAAGCTCCGCTTTATCCTTGGCATTATGACCAATCACAAGAGTTGCCCCTTCAGTAGCATCCAAGATATACCAGCACTCTGTCTTACCAAGGGAACCATTCTCATTTGCTGCTGCATATGTATCATCCGGATGTACCTGAATGCTCAAATCATCCTTCGCATCAATAATCTTAATGAGCAGCGGGAATCTATCACTATCCACATTACCAAACAATTCAGGACATTCTGTCCACAACTGACTCAATGTTTTTCCGGCATAACTACCTTCTGCAATCTTACAATCACCGTTAGGATGTGCACTAACTGCCCAACACTCACCTGTATTATCACCCGGGATATCATATCCCCACTGGGTTCCCAGCTTATTGCCACCCCATATCATCTGCTTAAACACAGGCTCCATGCGTAAAATCTCTTGTTTTGTTTGATTAATGCTCAAATTCATTCCGTTTGTCTCCATCACTCTTTGATACCAATAAGCTGAATCCTTTACAATTCGCTTCTGTGTACGATAATCAACGTAGACAAGACCAAATCTCTCACTGTATCCCTTATCCCATTCAAAATTATCTAAGAATGTCCATAAGAAATATCCCTGTACATCTACTCCTTCATCCACCGCCTTCTGGATGCAGGATAAATACTTATCCAAGAAATCAATACGATTACTGTCATGCACTCTGCCATCTGCCGATATCTGGTCATGACATGCCATACCATTCTCTGTAATATAAATCGGCATATGATATCTCTCGTAAATAAATTTCACACCCCAGTACAGACACTCTGGTGTAACCGGCCAATTCGTAGAAGTTTTAGGAAATCCCGGTCCTCTGTCTACATATTCAGGCTTACCATCTTTTCCTGCCCGAATATAGTAGCCATTGTATATATTCTGTCCCATAAAATCAAGAGGCTGATGAATTAATTCCATATCTTCCTCTGTAATCGCAGGCAGATATTCTTTATACTTCTCCAATGCCTCCTGTGGATATTTTCCAAGAAATACCGGATCCGAAAACCATGCCACATTCCATGTCCAGTTAGAAATCGGCTGGTCAAAACCAAAATAAATACTTCTTGCTGCTTCAATATCCTCCGGCGAATCCGTGTATGGATATGCTACACCACAGGTAGGCGCATAACCCACTTTAATCGGCTGCTTTGCAAACTCACGAAGCTTCTTCACTGCCAGACCATGGGCACGAAGCGCATTGTGTGAAATTTGGAAGACATCCTTCGGGTCAAGCTTTAAGCCCGGCGCATGCACACCACTTAAATGCCCAAGGCCTACAAAGCACTGTGGCTCATTTAAGGTAATAAAGTACTTCGCAATATCCGAGAAATTCTCGGCAACCACACGGGCATACTCTCCAAACCACTCGATAACCTCTTCATTTAACCAGCCGCCTCTGTCCTGAAGTGCCTGCGGAAACTCCCAATGATACATAGTTACATAAGGCTCTATGCCATTCTTCTTCATTTCAAGAATCATATCACGATATAGCGCAATCGCTTTCTCATTCACTCTTCCTGTGCCTTCCGGCATAATTCTTGCCCAACTAACAGAAAAACGATACGCTTTCACGCCCAACAGACGCATCAGGGCAAAATCTTCCTTATATCTATGTATATGGTCACAGGCAATATCTGCATTCTGATTCTCATAGATTCTTCCCTGCTCTGCAAAGGTATCCCATATATTCTTGCCTCTGCCATCCTGCGAATCTGTTCCTTCTATCTGATAAGCGCTGCTGGCAACGCCCCATACAAAATCCTTTTGAAACATAGTACTCTCTCCTTCATTACATCAAACCTTTGATATACTCCGTTAATACACCTGCTGCCTGTTGATGATTCAATGCACCCGGATGCCATCTGGAACCTACATTTGTTTCATCCGTGTTCGGAAGCTCCAAATATGTCACCTTAGAATCACCTGACTCCTTGCAATATGCTGCAAGACCATCCTTTATCGGCTTTTCAAAAGGAAGTCCTAACATTCCATAGCACCAGATAATCTGTGCCTCCGGATTACACTCACGTAAGGTATAAAGGAACTCCTTCATCGCACCTTGAAATGCCTGTACATCCTCCTCACAATAGCTGCCATCCGGATTCTTACGCATCTTATGACGTTCACCAGTGTTTTCATCCACCCATTCAGGCTGTTCAAACGCACTGGCATCATTGGTTCCCAGATTGACAACCACAAACTGTGGCTGCCACTGACTAAAGTCATGAAGCTGTGTTCCACCGAGCTTTTCATTAGTTTCTCCCGGCATAAGTCCACATATCTGGCGGTAGAACTTTGGCAATGCACCCTTTCTATTATTATCCCAAGTGCTGTAAACGCCCCAGCCGCTCTGGGAATACACTCTATACTCTGCATCCAAAGCGTTTGCTGTTAGATACGAATACCCTCTCAATGCAGAGAAGAACATCGGAATCCAGTCCTCTTCCTCCTTAGCACCAAAGGTACCCTCTCCAGACGTAATGCTATCACCGATAAATTCAATCTTTAAAAGCTTTTCTACCACAGGATAAAATTCACCATCATACTTAAGCGCATGAATATGAATATAAGACTCTCCATCATCACTCATCGCCTGCAAATCCTTATAGAATCTTACATTTTTCACTCTATCAGGATTCATTCCGCGAAATAGCGGTATCCAGTATCTTCCTTTCGGAAGCATCTGTCTGCCTATCCAGTCGCCATTAACCGTATAACTAAACCACGGTTCATAGCAGCTATAGGTCACCTCTACCTCTACCCACAATTCCGAGCCGGATACATTACACTCAAATCCGCTCGCTGTCCAAAACAGTGTCAACGGCTCTCTGCAAGCCGTTGTTCTGCCATGTATCTTTAATTCCTGTATATCCTTTACTGCTGTTTCCATTATAAACCTCACTTTGGCATTACACCATCTTATTACTTTGAAGCAATAATCGATGTTAAATAAAATGGAACCTTATCATCCTCATGAGTTTCAATAATCTCAATCTTTACCTCATGAAGTCCACCTGCAATATGCTCTGCAATAGTTTCCAAATGCAGGCTGTCGCCCCATGTTTCTTCAAAATTACCATCTAAAATAACCGCTTCCTTCTCCTTGCCATCAATCACGGCTCTGGCAATTGGTGTAGGCTGTACCACTGACTTACGATACTGCACTGCAAGACAGGTTCCCTCTACCATAAAGGTAATACTTGCACCCTTTTCTGACGCTGTCCAACCATTTCTAAAGATTTCTCTGATATCATTTTGAGGTGTCTCATCAGAATCAAAGCCTCTATTGATAGGATATGCTTCATTGTTCTGATATCTTATAGAGTTCTCATAAGCGTTCTTTGTCATCGGTGCAGGCATCTCAAGCTCCTGCTCTGTAGCATTCTCAAGGTCAGCATATACCTGCTCCAAGAAATACACAATCACCTCTGCCATCAACGCATGACCTGCATCATTTGGATGCAAATCATCCGGTGTAATATCTGTATTCTTAATCTCGCCGCTTTCTACCTTAGCGTAAATGGTCGGCTTCATACTCACACAAGGAATCTGATAATACTTGCCAACTTCATTATGCTTCTCCTGGGCATTTACGCCATCATTATACTGTACACTGTTAACAATCAGCAATGCCGGCGCAGTCTTAGAACCATACAGCTTTCTGATTAATCCCTCGTAGGTCTCCTGAAAATGGTCATTATTAACATCATTTACGCTAAACTCTACCACACTGAAATCAATATCAAACTTAAGTAAATCCTTATCTGCTCTGGCAACACCAAACTGCGAAGTCGTACCGCCAATTCCTGCATTCACATAGTTCACCTTTGTATTTGGAAACTTATTCTTCCACCACTCATAGGTAAGATATGCATAGCAGGTCTCTGGTGTAGACGAAAGGCATCCCTGTGTAATGGAGCCTCCCAGGAAACCCACCGTGATTTCCTCTCCTGCCATTGCCTTGCGCATCACTCTTTTTAAACGATACCAGTTTCCTTTGTTTAATATGCCTTTTTCAGGTTCGATTCTCATACTAATAACCATGCCCTTTCCATAACCTGCGAACTTTCAGATGCTTTAGCATCTTGTGCAGGCACAATATTCGCAACGCAAACTACGTTTGCGTGTGAAAAATTTATTTTTCACACTATTATCCTCTCTTCATAAAATCAAGGTTTGCCTTAATAAAGTTACATCTCTGCTCTACACACTTCACACTGCGAAGCGGATCTGTTGGTGTATTAAAGGTATAATCAATCAACTTATCAATTGTTGTTGTTGCAACATGAAGTCTTGTATCACTGGAAGCATAATAGATATATACCTCTCCGTTATCTCTTGCAATCGCACCATTTGTGAATACAACATTGGATACATCACCAACTCTCTCTTCTGCAAGAGGTGCAATAAAGAAGCCGCTTGGCTCTGCAATAACCTTTGTAGGCTCCTCTAAGCTTGTTGCAAATACATAAATTACATATCTTAAGCCTGCTGCCGTATTTCTCACACCATGAGCAATGTGAATCCAGCCCTTATCCGTCTTTATCGGTGTTGCTCCTGCGCCATTCTTAGCCTCTGTAATCGTATGGTACTTTCTTCTGCTTGTCATGATTTCCTCATCAATCACTGCATGCTCGATGTCCTCACACAAACCAAATCCAACTCCTCCGCCGCTTCCTGTCTCAATGAAATCATCCATTGGTCTGGTGTAAAATGCATATTTACCATTTACAAACTCAGGATGCAATACTACATTTCTCTGCTGTGGGGAGTTCAAGGTCTTAAGGTTATCAAGACGTTCCCATGTCTTCAAATCCTTTGTTCTCACAATACCTGCTGCCGCTACCGCTGCCGACAAATCATTTACAGAAGTATCCTTGCTCTCTGAACAGAACACTCCATAAATATAACCATCCTCATGCTTTGTTAAACGCATATCGTAAACATTAGTCTCCTCCGGACATACATCATCCAATAAAATCGGATAATCCCAGAATCTAAAGCCATCGATACCATTATCACTCTCTGCCACAGCAAAGAAGGACTTTCTGTCATTTCCTTCTACACGGGCAACAAGATAGAACTTACCATTTAACTCAATGGCTCCGGAATTAAAAACTGCATTCACTCCCAGTCTTTCCATAAAATACGGATTTGTTTCAGGATTCATATCATATTTCCAAAATGGTGGGATATGGTCTCTTGTTAATACAGGATACTCATATCTGTCATAAATACCGTTATAAAAATCCGACTTCTTATTCTTACGATTTACAATCGCTTCATACTTATCCATTACTACTTTCTTATTCTGTTCAAACATCTTTGTTCCTCCATTATACTCTCTTCATTACTTCAAAGCACATTCTGCCATTATGATACGGACACTTCCACTGCTCCACGATAGGCTTCTCCTCATCAGGCTTACCATTCGCATCCACACGCCAGTACCACTCACTTCCATTTCTCTTATCAAGCACAAACTTCTTAATGAAGTCCCACTGCTTTATGGATGCATCCAAATACTTCTCTGACTTTTCTTTATCCTCTGCATTCTTCTGACTGCCATTAAGGAAACCAACTACAGTTTCAGCCTGTACCCACCAAATGCGCCAATCATCTACCACTCCACGTTCACATTCATTCGCAAGGGATTCACCATTAAACGCCACCTTGTAAATCTGCTCTGTCAAATCCTTTGTAATCGGCGAAAGCTTTGTCTCATATGCCTTATCTCCAAGCACCTCAAGACTTCTGTCCACCAGCCATGCAGTCTCAATATCATGTCCATAGGAATGCAAATCAATAATGGAGTTCCACTGGTCATCAAAGAACACCTCTTGACGATGAAGCTCAGGATTGTATACCTTATCAGCAATAATATCCATCATCCACTTTATTTTCTCTGCAACCTTAGGATTACCATCTACTCTGTAAAGCTCTGTGTATGCCTCAAACACATGCAATAAGGTATTCATTGTCTTCAACGCAATAACACCATTCTCTGATAACTTTTCATTATCTATCTCATGGAAGGTTTCATCAAAGGCTTCCTTATAGCCAAGCTCATCACGCATTCTGCCCTCTATCAAATCAAAAAGCAAATATGCCATCTGCAGTGCCTCTTCATCACCACTCGCATCATAATAAGAAGAAAGAGCATAAATAGAAAATGCTTGATTATAGGTATGCTTAATGGTTTCCTCCGGTGTACCATCATATGCTACAGACCAGTACACACCGCCATTCTTCTTATCCCAACAGTGATTCTTCAAAAACTCAAAGCCATGCTTCGCCTCTTCCAATAAGCTCTCATCCTTTAACAACGCATATGCATTAGAAAAGAACCATGTAATACGGCTATTCAGGATACAGCCTTTTGCTGCCTTCTTATCTACTGTCAAATCGTAGTTCATCCAACCATAATATCCACCAAATTCATCATCTCTAAGACCTTTCCAAAAAGGAATGATATCCTCTGTCAGATGCTGACTTATTTCGTTTTTCCACTTCTGCATGTTCATAAATAGAGCACCACCTTTCATTAACTTAAAAATAGTTTAAAATTACTTTATCATTTAGTCATCAATTAAAATTGCGCATAATATTCAAATATTGCATTCCATCCTCTTTTCCCCCATTTACACAATAAAACAAATTAAAATTTGGTTAATGTGTATAGGTTACCCAAGCTAAATTAGGTTGTTTTCCATTTGTTTTTAATTTATTTTAGTTTATCAAGAAATTAATTTAACTTAATATTAAGCATACACATTACAAGCAATAATATACTATTATTAAAATTTATATACAATTCTTGCTTTCTTTTATCATAAGATTTATACTTTACTTTAGAAATATAAATCTTATACTCTTCATTTATAATAGGAGAAAAACCATATGCAGACATTCCATATTCAAGAAGAATTTCTCAAAAACCTCACTCATACAGAAGCACATTCACGTTTTTCATTTCATGATTATTTAGGTATGATTTATACCCATGATTACGATTTTAACGAAATTCTTCCTCTGCTTTATAGCTGTAAAAGTATATTAGTTACCCCTCCATTTTCTTATGAACTCCAAAATCTCAACGCCTATTGCCTAATCCTGACCACAAAAGGTAGCGGCAAACTCCTGTATCACGAAGCTGAATATGAGCTCACAACCGGTACTTTGGCATTTATTGACTGCCAAAAAGCACATAAGCTTACCTGCTCTCACACCACATGGGAGTATACCATTCTCTTTGTAAGCCGTCCCGTAACAGACTACTATTATTCCAAGCTATGTGATACCTCCTGTATCTTCAAACTCACTTCCTATTCCAATCTTATGCCAATTTGGGAACAGCTTCGCAAGGAAGATACGGACGACCATACTCATGCCTTGATTCACAGTAAGCTTTTAGTTCAGCTATACACTGAGCTATTTTTGTTACGCTCGCTGGAAGCTTCCGATACCTATCATATCCCTATCTATCTGCTGGATATGAAGAAAAGCTTTGATACCGCTTACTATGAGCCTTTTTCTTTAGATGAACTGGCACGCAAATATCAAATAAGCAAATACCGTCTCTGCCGTGAGTTTTCTCAATATTTTGAAGAAACACCTCTGCAGTATCTCAATCAAATTCGTATTGAAAAAGCAAAAGAGCTGCTCTTGTCTACTGATGATAAAATCGGTGTTATTGGTCAGCGCGTAGGTATTGACAATACAAATCATTTTATTCGCTTATTCAAAGAAAAAACAGGTGTTACCCCGCTTTATTTCCGCAAGGCAACACCCATCCTATAGTTTCCTTTAATGATTAAGGTCCTTTACCGTCTCTCGCTCAATTAATCTGCCCGGTACTACATGAATACTTTCATTATAGCTTACCTTTTCCATCTTCTTAATCAGATTACGCAGAGTAATACGAGACATCTCAGCCATATCCACTGCATACGTTGTAATTTTAGAATCACCATACTCCGGATGAAGATAATCATCATATCCCACCACGGAAACATCCTCCGGTACACGATAGCCGGCCTCTTCTAAATGCTTTATGACTCCGTATGCAGTAATATCATTATTACATACAAAGGCTGTCGGCATATCCTTAGGCAGCTCGAACCCAAAGCCTTTCTCAATGGTTTTACCACTGTGCTTTTCTCTGTCTTCCAATACCCAGTCTTCTCTTAACTCAATTCCTGCCTCCATAAGAGCCTTTCTATAACCAAGATATCTATCCGTAATACTCTCTGTGCTCATCAAAGTTCCCACGTAAGCAATCTTCCTATGCCCCTTACGAATCAAATAATTGGTTACCTTATAAGAACCATAATAGCTCTCCGATACTACAAAATCACAATCCTCTTCCCCATCATAAAAATCAAGGAAAATCATAGGAGTCTTCTTATGCTGATAAAGCATCTTTAAATACTCTTTGCTCGGCTGACCGATAATAATAATACCGTCCACCTTGTCCTCCTGTAAGAGCTTTGGTGCCTGCATATCCCTTACATCCTCATCGCTGATTACTTCAAGCATCGTAAAACAATTCTTTTTTACTGCACTTGTTGCAATCTCCTGATACATCTTCCAGTAAAAGGATGCGAACTTCGCAAAATAACTTTCGATACTTATTACCCCTATTGTATAAGATTTACTCTTTTCCTTGCGCGAGCCATGAATTGGTGTATACCCCATCTCATCTGCTAAGTCCTTAATCTTCTTTCTTAGCTCCTCGCTTACCCCTTTTTGTCCGGCCAATGCTTTGGACACCGTAACTACACTGACGTTCAACTCTGCTGCTATATCAGCCAGCTTCACTGATTTCACCATACTAATACCTATACCTTTCCGTCAATCCTGTATTACGCCTTACTTAAATTAATTAAATTAACTCGTAACTTTTAAACTATTTTTAATATAATTTAGTTAAATATATTTGTCAAGGTGTTTCCTATACACAATTCAAAAATGCAATAAAAAAGATGGCAGATACCATATGTGTACCTGCCACCGAACATATTATACCTCTATCAAATGAATTAATCTCGCTTGGAAATCGCCCCAAGGATTCGGCACCGGTAAACCTGCATTCATCAGCATTTCACCACTGTAAACAGCCTCATCGCCTTCTATACGATAAAGCTTATCAGAAGCTAATCCTTTTAAGTAAATGCGTCTCGACTTAAAGTTAGGTCTGTTTAATACCTGTACATAGGTAACCAAAGCCTCACTCTTATCCTCACTTACAACCTCCCAGCAATCATACTGACGATTCTGCGAGTAAGATGCAAGTCGATAATATTCACCCTGTCTTACCAAATCATTATACTTATGGTACATCGCTACCTGCTGCGGAATCATATCTCTGTCTTCCTGCGAAATCTTCGTAACATCAAGCTCATAGCCAAAGGTTCCTGCCAATGCCACAATTCCTCTAGTCTCAAATGGAGTTATCCTTCCTACGGTATGATTTGGACAATCTGACACATGTGCACCCATAGTCGACAATGGATAAATAAGTGCTGTACCTTCCTGAATCTCCAAACGCTCAATTGCATCCGTATCATCCGAACACCATATCTGTGGACTAAAGTACAACATACCCGGATCAAAACGTGCACCGCCGCCGGAACAGTTCTCCAATAATAAATGTGGAAATTCCTTTACCAGTCTGCCCTGTAGTTCATACACTGCAAGCACGAATCTGTGATACAGTTCTCCCTGTCTGTCAGCAGGCAGACAATAGCTTCCTAAGTCTGTCAGTTCTCTATTCATATCCCATTTCACATATTCAATATTCGCACTGCGCAGTACAGCTGCTACCTTTTCGTAAACATAGTCCACAACCTCTGGCCTTGATAAATCCAATACATACTGCTGTCTGGACTCCGTAGCCTTACGTCCCGGAATCGCAATTGCCCAATCAGGATGTGCACGATATAAATCCGAATCCGGTGAAATCATTTCCGGCTCAAACCAGATACCAAACTTCATCCCAAGCTTATTCACTTCGTCCACAAGATACTTTAAGCCGCCCTGTATTTTCTCTTCATTGACAACCCAATCGCCCAATGCACAATTGTCACTATTTCTCTTTCCAAACCAGCCATCATCCATAACCAGCATCTCAATACCAAGCTTTGACGCCTCTTTTGCAATGCTAAGAAGCTTCTGTGTATCAAAATTAAAATAGGTTGCTTCCCAGTTATTAATCAGAATTGGTCTCTTCTTATCCTTATATTCCCCACGAATCAAATGCTTCTTATATAAATGATGGAAAGCAGCTGTCATACCATCAAGTCCTGCTGCTGAGTACACCATGACTGCCTCAGGTGCCTGGAAGCTTTCTCCGCTCTCCAGCTTCCAACAGAAGTTCTCTGTATGAATACCCATTGACATTCTTACACTGTCAAACTGGGATACCTCAGCCTGTGCACAGAAATTGCCCGAGTACACAAAATTCATGGCATATACCTCGCCTGTCTCCTGTGTGGTATTCTTCGTCACAAGTGCAAGGAATGGGTGATTCTGGTGGCTGGACTTTCCTCTAAAGGATGTCACACCCTGCATACCAAAACCAAGAGTCTTTCTCTGAATATGACGCTCCCTAGCCCAGCTTCCGTGAAGTGTAATCATATCAAAATCCTTATTATCCATATCAAGACATGCTGAATATACCTTTGTCAGATAAACAGGCTCTTTGCCGGTATTTCTAATGCGTACACTTCTTGTAATGGCATCTGTATCCTGAAACGCTGTATAAATCAGCACATACTCTACCCCTGCATACTTATCCTCACAGTAAAGCTCCAGCGTATCACAGCTGTCAGTTTCTCCAAAGGTTGCAGGAAGCCCCTCCAGTACAGGCTTTCCGCCATAGATTTTATGTGATACATAGGACAAAGAAGAACCCACATTACCATTCACCGTTCGCAGACTAAAGCAGCTGTCACGATAATCTCCCAGACCACTCGTTGGATATTCAAACGGAAAACAGTCATAGAAGGAGCCTCTCTCTCTGTTATTCTTGCTTGGTACAAAAGGAGGCTCCTCGGTTCTCATAAGATAGCCTGCCTCATGTCCATTCAAACGCTTTCCATAATAAATATGTCCCACAAAATTCTCTTCATCTACGATTCCAAGTAAATAACTTGTATTTGGTGTATCCAACTTAAAAATTCTCTCTTTTTCAAAATATGTAATGCTCATCTATTAACCTACCCTTCTCATTACCAGTGTGAAAATTTATTTTACACCGATGACCCTTTCTATATTTATTTATCCAGCATAGGATATGTTGCCACTGTTACAAAAGCAATGTCCATCTGCGGATTCTTTACCCTGTCAATCAAAGACCTGACAAGACGTTTGCCAAGCTCTTCAATTCTAACCTCCACCGTAATAATATCCTTCTTAAAGAAATCCTCTTCAATGGTATAATCAAAGCCGGTGATTACCATACGCCTTGCAAGTTCAGGGTCTCTTTGCACCAGTACAAGTGCAACTGATTTGGCAATATCATCATTCTCACACACAATCGCATCAGGCATATACGGCATACGATTGATAGCTTCCTCTACCATTCCATATGAAAAATAAGTCTGATTCGACGGTCTTGTAAATTGCATCGCGTCATCTAAAGTAATACCATGCTGATTGCAGGCATTCATATATCCCAAAAATCTTGCCTGTACCACTCGTGACCCTTCTGCATAACCAATAAAACTCAACTTACGGCAATTCTTCTTCTCTATAATATGGCTTGTCAGATGATTCATGGAATAAAAGCTCTCCACATTATAAACATCTCCTCGCTCAATATACTCTATCGCATTTACCGGCGTATTAAAAAAGGTCATAGGCAGTCCCGCCTTTTCGATTCCGTTAACAAATTGAATGGGGAAAATACACAAAAACAGAATGCCCTTTACATCCGGTCCAATCACCTGCAGCGTTTCTTCACCATCTTTATCAGCATCATCTACTATATGCAGCTGCATACGATAGCCTTCTTCACTGACTCCCGTACTGATACCGGCTAAAGCTCTATTCCAAAATACCGACTGCCATTGATTAAATAGCACCAAAATGGTTCCGGAATTTGTTCGCTTCTTCTTTTCCTGATACTCCATTACCAGGCTGTCATCCAGCTTTGCATAGCCCATTTCCATCGCCTTCTGCACAACTGCATATTTTGTCTGTACAGAGACTGCACCGTCACTCAATGCTTTTGCTACTGTATTGCGGCTTAGACCCATTTCCTTGGCAATATCCTGTATTGTTACGCGCTTCATTGTATTTCCTCCTTCTTTACTTTCTATTTTTATCTTACAAAATGCACACCCAATTTGTCAATTAGGTGTGCACTATTTTACAAAAATATTTATCTATATCGTGCATTTGTGTGCAATTATGTCAACCAATTACATCTCCAAAAAGGAAAATGGATTCTTCTTATCTGAATGAAGAAACTGCATTAGTAAATACGCTGCACGAATAGAAACCTTTTCCTCTCTCAAAATTCTTGTAACCTCCTGCTTGTCTGCTAAAAACACCTGAATGGTTTCTGTATCTTCCATTTGCTCCGTCCCAAAACTGCCGGAAGCATAGCCATACACTGTACTACAGCTTTCATCAGTAAAGCCTGCCCCCATAAAAAATGGATTTCTCCAAGCCTTATCCCCTCCCTCATAAACCTCGAAGTTAAGTCCTGTTTCCTCTTTCATCTCTCTTATCGCTGATTCATACGGCTTTTCACCATCATCAACCAGTCCTGCCGGAAGCTCATATAAATAATCATCTAACGGATAGCGATACTGGCGAATCATCACAATTTTATCAGGTTCTTCTTTCCAAATTGGATATATCACAACCCCTTCCGGACGGTTATCCTTTGTGAGCATTTTCAATGCATTTTCTTCGCGCCTTGATACAAAAAAATAATCAAACTCTCTTCCGTTATCTGTTAATGCATCCAATTTGAACAAATTCAAAAATCTATTATTAGATAATTTGCTTATTTTACTATATTTTTTCATTTTATTTCTCCTGTTGTTTGACTTTTTGTTTTTATAATATTATTATATATATATAGTAGTGAATTTGTCGATTGAATTTCTTTCATTCGTATTATATATATGTTTTTGGAGGTCGTTATGAAAAAGGTGTCTCTTGTCGAATTAAAACCCGGCATGGTAACCGCAGAAGATATCTTGAACTATGATATGAAAATGGTGGTACCTAAAGGTGTCGTATTAACCGAAAATATCATATCCCGACTTGAATCCTACTCTATTTACTATGTTTCCATCGAAAATGAAGTGGTAGAACAGCTATATAATAAATCTGTAGAGCCCCCCATTACATCGGAAACTCCGGCACAACAATCAAGCAAGTCAAAAATCTACAACAGCGAACAATTCGCTGTATTTTCTCGTGACTTTAATCAGTGTGCTGATCATTACAAAGATAGTCTGATGAAGGCACTTTATAAGCACGAGCCTTTCAATGCTGATGCACTTTTGATGGAAACCATGCAGCTGATGAAGCAGGGAGAAACTCACGTCAGTGTCTTTGATATGCTTTTAAATATGAGAAATATTGACGACTCCATTTACGCACATTGTATTGACGTTGCTCTAATTTCCAATATGCTTGCCAGATGGCTTCATTTTTCAGAGGAGGAACAACGTCTTGCTACAGCCTGCGGTCTTTTCCATGATGTTGGTAAGTTTATGCTTCCTCAAACGATTTTGAGAAAACCTGACAGACTGACTACAGAAGAATTTGAAATTATCAAAACCCATACCACTGAAGGACTGCATCTTCTAAGTAAATTCAGCAATATTCCAAAAGCAGTCAGAAATACTGCACTCATGCATCACGAAAAATGTGATGGAAGCGGATATCCATATGGTCTAAAGGGTGATGAAATTGATAAGTATTCCAAGATTGTAACAATTGCAGACATCTTCGATGCCATGACAAGTGAACGAGTATATCGTGCAGCCATGTGTCCTTTCACGGTTATCAAAGCATTTGAAGACGAGGGCATTCAAAAATATGAAGCCAAATATATTCTGACTTTCCTTGAGAATGTCGCTAACTCTTATTTGAATCACCGTGTTTCTTTAAGTAATGGTATGGAGGGAAATGTTATTTTCATTAACCAAAGTGATTATTCTCTCCCGATTGTAAGATGCGATAATGATGAAATCATCAATCTTCAGGAGCAATATTATAAGAATATTATGAAGCTTTCTAATCAAAAGAATGTTTCGATTGAATCTATTATTTAAGCCCCAAAGGAGCTATACAAGGGATATCCCTTGTATAGCTCCTCTTTTTCTAATGACTCCTTTTATTCTTCGCACTTTCGATAATCTATATGGCAAATGCCGGCTAAATCAACTCTTCCGTATTCTGCAAAGCCTAATCGCTCACACAGCATTTGGGATGCCTCATTATGTACATGCACCAATGCACGATAGGACTGCTGTTCCAGTTCCTCTTTTCCATAAGCAAGAATTGCCTTGCAGGCTTCATAGGCATACCCCTTATGCCAGTACCTCTTCCCCAGCATAAAGCCTAGCTCCAGTCCATCAAAGCCATCATGATATTCGAGCCCAGCTCTACCTATCAGCTGTCCTGTAGCCTTCTCTATCAGTACCCAAATGCCATATCCATAGAAATGATATACATTCCTAATATAATTCTCGGTATACTCCTCCTCTTCCTGTTGCGTCGGAAACAGCGACTCCATATAACGGGTAATCTCCTCATCTGCATACAGCTCATACAATCGTGGCACATCTGCTTTGGTAATCTCACGAATCATTAATCGTTCCGTTTCTACTATGGTCCACGGAAGTCCTTTTCCTCTTTGATAGATGCGCTCCAAATATTCATAGTCTACATCAAGCAGGGATTCCATACAATATGCACCCTGCGGAAAGAAATCTCCCAGATTCCCTTTACACAAAACCACTCCATAAGGTATCTGCCAGTCCGCACAGTATTGCGCTATTATCGGTGAATCCGTTAACAGCAATATGTGCTGTTCATAACTTTCAGCCTCATTATCTACAAGCTCTATCACCGCTTCCTCTGAAGAGGCAATCAGCTCACAAAAATCTATACCATTTTCAGCTGCCTTATTTTGTAACAGCTTTATCGCCCTTGCATAATTCGTATCATCAAGCTCCCCTTGAAGCTTTAAAAAATAGGTACATATACATTTCATAGCATCTGCTCATCCTTTTCCTTACGCCATGCTGGTTCCGCTTATTTTTTCTATTTACCAGCCCAAGCATACTATTCATCTGCTATTCCAAGCATAACGAAAAAATAACAATATAGCAATCCCAAGTTCCTTTATCAATATCATAATTGCAAGATTTAACTTTACGAAATATTAGGAATAGGATAAGATAATAATTGTGGTGATTTTATCGCTGCAATTATAGAATAAAGGAGATTATGAAAATGGCACAGAATCCTGTTGTAACATTTGAAATGGAAAATGGCGATATCATTAAAGCAGAGCTTTATCCTGAAATCGCTCCAAATACTGTAAATAACTTTATCAGCCTTGTAAGCAAGGGCTATTATGACGGACTGATTTTCCACAGAGTCATCAATGGCTTCATGATTCAGGGAGGATGTCCTGACGGAACAGGTATGGGTGGTCCGGGTTA
The DNA here is from genome assembly GCA_045579665.1 of Lachnospiraceae bacterium. GTDB lineage: Bacteria > Bacillota > Clostridia > Lachnospirales > Lachnospiraceae > COE1. The sequence goes on along the minus strand of JAZNMO010000127.1, from coordinate 38,114 downwards.
CTCTATCGCCGGCGAGTTCGCACAGAACGGCTTTGCAAACGACTTAAAGCATACTGAGGGTGTTTTATCAATGGCAAGAAGCATGATGCCTAACTCAGCAGGCTCACAGTTCTTTATCATGCATAAGAACTCTCCACATCTTGATGGCGCTTACGCTGCATTCGGTAAGGTTATCGAGGGTCAGGAAAATGTGAACAAAATCGCAGAAACTATGACTGACTATGCAGACAGACCATTAGAGCCACAGGTTATGAAAAAGGTTACTGTAGATTGCTTCGGCGAGACCTACGAAGAGCCTGTAAAATACGGTTTCTAAAAAGACTTTTATTTGTGCTTTTTAACTTATTTATAGTTATTTTTCGACAATATAATATAATTTCTGATAAGCTCTTGAATTTTTTCAAGAGCTTATTCATATTTTGTTCATAATTCTTTTCAAAAATGTTCAAGAACTACACATGATTTAGACACGAAATTTATCTATACTATAACCATAAGATACAGCAAACACATAAGTGATAACATTACTTATAATAACTTTTTCATAATAAATGCCAAGTAACCAAAGGTTACTTGGCATCCTCCCTTTTATAGGGCTTTTTTTATGCCCTTCTGTTGACAGATTCGGGTTTGTCGAGATAAAAAGGCTGTGTCGCATGCGACACAGCCTTGAATGTTCATGTGATTAGTTAGCCTTACCAACTGAACCGAATAATTCCATCTTCTCTTTAACAGTAGCCTTAATAGCCTCTGCACCTGGAGCAAGTAACTTACGTGGGTCAAATCCCTTACCCTCTAAGTCCTTACCAGCCTCTACATACTTACGTGTAGCTGCTGCAAATGATAACTGGCACTCTGTGTTAACGTTAATCTTAGCAACACCAAGAGAGATAGCCTTCTTAATCATATCCTCAGGAATACCTGTACCACCGTGAAGAACTAATGGCATGTCACCTGTCTTCTGCTGAATAGCATCTAATGTACCAAAGCTAAGACCAGCCCAGTTTGCAGGATACTTACCATGAATATTACCGATACCTGCTGCAAGCATATCTACACCAAGATCAGCGATTGACTTACACTCATCCGGATCTGCACACTCACCGGCACCAACAACACCATCTTCTTCTCCGCCGATAGAACCAACCTCTGCCTCAATAGAAAGTCCCTTAGCATGAGCTACTGCAACTAACTCCTTAGTCTTCTCAACGTTCTCCTCGATAGAATAGTGAGAACCATCGAACATAACTGAAGAGAAACCAGCCTCAATACACTTATAGCAGTGATCATAGCTACCGTGATCTAAGTGAAGAGCTACAGGAACAGTAATTCCCATCTCCTCGATCATACCGTTTACCATACCAACGATTGTCTTATATCCGCACATATACTTACCGGCACCCTCAGATACACCAAGGATTACTGGGCTGTTTAACTCCTGTGCTGTCTGTAAGATAGACTTTGTCCACTCAAGATTGTTAATGTTGAACTGACCTACTGCATAGTGGCCTGCCTTTGCTTTTTTAAGCATTTCTGTAGCTGAAACTAACATAATTCAAACCTCCGATTATTATTATTTTTCACTCTGATACGTTAAGTATACCCTTTTCTTTGCGTCTTGTAAATAAAATTGTCATTTTTTTAACATATTTATATCCTATCAAAAAATCTGACACAAACTCCGCCTGACTGCAAGACGCCATTCTCAAGCTTCTGTGAAAACAACACCTTGCCTTCCTCGCATTTTAAAAGCTCTATCTCCTCATCACTACTGTTTACCACTATTTCCAGCTTCTCACTCCAACCCATTTTCCAGAACTGGATAACTCTTGGATTCTCATACTCTGATGGAAAATGGAAATTGCGTTCACGCATAAGCGGCTGTGTCTTTCTAAGGGCAATCAATTCTCGCATAAAATCAATGCGCTCCTCAAATACTCCCATCTCTATCTTATCCCAAGGCATACATCTACGACAATCCGGGTCAAATCCTCCCTCCATACCTATCTCCGTACCATAATAAATACAGGTACTTCCCGGCATGGTAAAGAGAAGAGTCAGCAATGCCCGATACTCTTCCTCACTCTTAACTACATTGCGAAGTCTGATAGTATCATGGGAATCCAACATATTAAAGAGAACATCATTGGTCTGCTGCATATAGTTTGTGTAGCAGCGATTCACCATATACTCAAAATCCTCTCCTGTAAGACTCTCATCAATAAAGAAATCCTTCATACTGCCTGCCAAAGGATAATTCATCACCGCATCATACTCATCACCACGAAGCCATGCTATCGCATCATGCCAAATCTCACCCAATATATATATATCAGGCTTAATCTCTTTCAAAGCCTTACGCAGTTCTTTACAAAAGGTATGGGATATCTCATTTGCCACATCAATACGAATACCGTCTACATCATACTTACGCACCCAGTCACATACAACACCAATCAAATATTCGCGCACCTTGGGCTGATTGGTATTCAGCTTTGGCATACCATCAAAAAAAGCAAAGGTATAAAGCTGTCCCTTCTTCGCTGCCCCTTTTCCCAATGGCCACTGATTAATCATGAACCAGTCATAATACTCAGACTGTGGCCCCTTCTCCAGCACATCCTGCCAAGGCTTAAAATAAAATCCGCTATGATTAAATACTGCATCCAGCATGATACGCATTCCCTTACTATGCGCACTCTGAACCAATGTCTTCATCAATAGCTCATTTCCAAAATGAGGATCTATTTTCTCATAGTCAGTGGTATCATACTTATGATTTGATGGCGATTCATTAATCGGTGTCAAATAAAGACCTGTAATACCCAGATTCTGCAAATAATCAAGCTTATCCAAGATACCCTGCAAATCACCGCCATATAAGTCACGATTCTCTATCGGCTTATCTGCATTCCACTCTAAGACATTCTCAGGATTGATATCCGGATTACCATTACAAAATCTATCAGGAAAAATCTGATACCAAATCGTTTCATTCACCCAATAAGGCGTCTTGTTTACATCAGAAGGATTCAGCCAAGGCATCGTAAAGCACTGACGGCTTCTTCCACTAAGCTGCATCTGCTCCTCGCTAACAAAGCCATCCTCGAAATAGTACCACTTCTCATCATCCGTAATTAATTCAAAATAATACTTCAAGCGTTTAAACTCCGGCACAATGGTAGTCGTCCACCAAAGCTGATTCTTCAAACGCTTCTTATATGGAATACCTGCCTTATCGCCTGTCCATTCTTCACCACCACCAAGGATACCGTTTGCAAACGGGTCGCCGTAAATGATGTTGACCTCCTTCACATCATATCCTGTCTTTATATTGATAATTAACTGATTCTCATCCAATGCATAACAATAGTTGTCTGTTGCTCTGTGAAATACTGCTCCAAATTCCATATCAATAACCTCACCTTCCCAATTCTGCCGCATCTGATGCTTCTATTACTTATATTCCCCAAATAGCTTTATTTATCGCATAGAAAACGTTTTCCAAGTGTTTTTTTGTTATCATATACCAATTTATAAAATAAAGCAAGTACTTTCTTACTACTACTATTTATGAATAATGTCCAAAAATCTTCTACTTGACTTCCCCCGTCTGATATTGTATGTTTTTGTATGAAGTTAATAACACATAGGAAGCTTGCAGAACCTCTTGGAACTGTGAGTGGATGTAACTCTGGAGAAGCTCGTTATGAGTGCCGAAGGGGCAAGGCGGTATCGCTAATCTCTCAGGCAAAAGGACAGAGAAGATTATTTTTACTTGATTTATTTTGCATGCCAATAATCTTTGAAGCTGAACGGAGTACCATACTCCGTTTTTTTATTGCGTACGCCAAAGTAATTGTCGGCGCAAGAATGTATCTTATACATTCCATGTGTGACTCTAGGGAGAGAAAATAATTAATTAAGAAGGAGAAAATATCATGTGGGAGAATTTCAATTCAATTTTAGTTGCAATTGACGACTTTGTATGGGGCGTACCTCTTATGGTGCTTATCATAGCAGGCGGTCTTTTGCTGACATTACGTTTAGGGTTATTACAGGTGAGAAAATTACCTTTAGCACTCAAGTGGATGATAAAGAATGAAGAAGGCGGTGAAGGAGAGGTTTCCTCATTTGGCGCACTTTGTACAGCACTTTCAGCTACTATCGGAACAGGTAACATCGTAGGTGTTGCTACTGCAGTATGTGCCGGTGGTCCAGGTGCTTTATTCTGGATGATTGTTGCTGCATTCTTAGGAATGGCTACCAAATATGCAGAAGGTCTTTTGGCTATTAAGTATCGTGTAATCGATGCGAATAATCATTCTCTTGGCGGACCTTTCTATTACATAGAACAGGGAATGGGCAAGAATTTCAAGTGGCTTGCTAAGTTATTTGCTATCTTTGGCATCTGTGCAGGATTACTTGGTATCGGTACAATTACCCAGATAAGTGGTATTGCATCAGCAGTTCAGGGATTCTTTGACCCTAATAAAGTAAACACTGTCGCAATTCCAGCTCTTGGAGAATACTCATGGGCTACTGTAATCGCTGCAGTGTTAGTTACTGTTTGTGTTGCATTAGTTCTGATTGGCGGTATCAAGAGAATCACTAAGGTTTCAGAAATCATTGTACCTTTCATGGCAATCCTTTATGTTGCACTCTGTCTTATCCTGATTATCGGAAATATTACAGAGGTTCCTGCCGCTATCGTAACTATCGTGAAGGCAGCATTTAATCCACAGGCTATTACCGGCGGTGTAGTTGGTTCTATGATGGTCGCAATGCAGAAGGGTGTTGCAAGAGGTATCTTCTCTAACGAGGCTGGTCTTGGTTCTGCGCCTATCGCAGCTGCAGCCGCTAAGACAGAGAGCCCTGTACGTCAGGGTCTTGTATCTATGACAGGTGTATTTATTGATACAATCATTATCTGTACTATGACAGGTCTTTCTATCGTAGTAACAGGAGCTTGGCAGGTAGAAGGCTTAGAGGGTGTTCAGGTTACCTCTTATGCATTCCAGAACGGTCTTCCATTCCCATCACAGGTATCTGCATTTGCACTGATGCTTTGCCTTGTATTCTTTGCATTTACGACTATTCTTGGCTGGGACTACTACTCAGAGAGATGTCTTGAGTACCTTACCAACAAGAATGAGAAGGCAATCAAGGTATACAGATGGTTGTATATCCTTGCTGTATTTATCGGACCATTCCTTACAGTATCCGCTGTATGGACCATCGCTGATATCTTTAACGGACTTATGGCGATTCCTAATATGATTGCACTCTTTGCTTTAAGTGGTGTAGTTACTAAGGAGACTAAGGAATTCTTTCAGAACTTTAAGAACGAAAAGAAAAATGAAATGAATGAAATGAAGAAGGGCGCCTAATTGGCGCCCCATAAACTTTAATTATCTGAAAAACTTATAAATTTATAACTCTGGAACAATGATAAAATGCCTTTTCATCATGACTAACCATAATAATCGTTTTACCTTGTTCATGAAACTCCTTCAGTAAGTCCAGAACTATTTTCGCATTTCGAACATCCAAGCTTCCTGTCGGTTCATCTGCCAATATTATCTCGCAGCTATGTAATATTAATCTCACAATAGCAATTCTTTGTTGTTCTCCACCAGATAATTGATATATTTTTTTATTTATAGAATCCTCCATTCCTAGCTTTTTTAATTCTTGCAATATTAATGACTTCGCATTTCTTCTATCATTTCCCTTTAATACAATTTTCAGATTATCATATACAGTCAAATCATCAATTAGTGCAAAGTTTTGAAACAAATAACCAATTTTGCTTCTTAATAAATTGCGTATTTGTTTTGCGTTTCGATAATCAATCTCTCTGCCTTCCATAATGACTTTACCTTCACACATTTCCAATAATCCAATAATATTCAGCAAAGTTGATTTACCTGTTCCACTTTCTCCTTTTATACCTAGAAATTCCCCTTTTTCTACGAGTAAATTAAAATTATCAAATATTTTCTTTTTATTATAAGTTTTACAAATATTTTCTAAACATATTATGTTCATCTTATCATCCTCTATTTCCCTTTTATAGCTACAACTGCTTTGTGCTTCATATATTTATAAATCATTAGCATATAAAGTATCGTTTCTATAACTAACAATACTATTAGTTTTCTGTTCAATATTAGTGTAATTGTAACTGTTATGATACATTGAACAACCATAAACTTAGTAACTACTTTTATCGGATATCTTCCTAACAATTTATACACTCCAAATTCCTTTTTTTTCAGTTCGCAATATATTGTTATAATTGCAAATATACAGAGTATATAAGACATACTGTTTATTACTAAATGAAAAGTGCTTTCTACTAATTCCAAACTATTATTGGCCTTGAGCATATTATAATCCGAATTTAATGGCTCTGTGGTAATACTATACTTATCTAATTGCATTTTATTTAATGCCTCTTCCAATATATTTGCACCATCTTCATCAAACAAAACTTCACCTCGATTAATATAAAGCTTTTTTTCAAGCGGCTGAATACGATATATCGAATCAAACACATAATAACCAGGGAACAAGATATCATCTTTAATCTGCTTATCCTGTATATAGATAATCTTTATATTTTCATCCACTTGATAATAATCTAGTATCTTATTTTTTTGCGTTTTATAATGTATCGGAATTAGCAATGTTCCACTCTCATCTATCTGTGATTCATTTACAACATTCCCTTCTATATCAACAATCCCTAATATTTCTAACATATTACATGATATTTCTGTATAAATAAACTTTTCTACTTCCGTTTTCTTTAGTTCAATCTGACTGAGCTTTTCGGCGCTCATAAATTCATCGGGAGGACTATAATTATATACATGTTCATCGTCAATTGATTGTATCAATTGATTCAACTCATCAAATACTTTTTGGTCTGGCACAACAGCTGTCCTTATTTTATAGAAATTATATTCCTCTAATTGATTGATTGCACACAATGTAGCGTCTAATCTCTTTACAATGTTGGTTGTTTTATTTATTGAAAATACTAACAATGTCACAATCACAACTTTAAAGATAAGTAACACATAAAATAATAATTGATTATTTTTTTTGTTTTTTATTGCACTAATTTGATTAATATTATCTACAAAAAAATCACCCAAAACCATAGCAAAAATAAATATAAAAAACATAAAAAGACTAACACTAATGTATATTTCTACATACAAAAAGATTTTATTTATTTCCCTCATTGCAACATAAATGCCAAAAGGAATTATACACCCAAAAGCAGAAAGATAAATGTATACTAGCGGCTTCCTTAATAGCCGAATCACTATTCGTATATTACTCCAACCGTTCAATTTCAGTATTCCAATTTCCTTTAACCTATAGATATAAAAAGATGAAATACTTAAAGTCAAAAGAATTGTAAGCAATGCAAAAAAAAGTAAATTAAATGATGAAAACAACATATTTAAGTTAAATTTTATAGATTCACTCTCTTCAACATTTACCTCATAACCACTCTCATTTAATAATGAACTAATCATATTTATTTTACTTTGATTGTTGCATTGTATTGTAAAATACTTTATTTTTGTTGTAGATTTTGCATTATATTCCTGATATACTACATTCTCATTTAGGAAAACACTCTGACGCTTCCCCAACTCAATTTCCTCATTCGGATTTATAAAAGTAATATATAATTCTTTTTTTCCAAAACTAGTATCTTTAAAATCAACCAATCTAATTGTAACATCTATCTGCTTAGCTAATTTGTTTAATTCCTCTGCATCAACCGAATGAGATAATTCAAAATCATAAATTGTTTCATCATTCAAATATACCATCTTATCTGCCACTAATAAGAAAAAATATATAGAAAAAAAAGCACTAAGAATTCCTATACCCACAAAAATCTTTTTCAACGTTATTCCCTCTATGCAAAATATTATTTTGAAAATCGTTAATGCAATTCAACTACCTTATACTAGTTGATAATTGCACTAACGATTTATAATTTACACTTCTATTTGTTCAATTAATTAGCATTCACTGCCTTAAAGCTGTTATAACCACATTTTTCAGTAACGAGTGGATATTTATGCGTAGCTGCTCTTGTAACTTTTACTTCTCCAGCCTCACCTACAGCATTTGTTGTTCCAAATTTCTCACTCTTCTTTCCATCATCGGACTTAACCCATACATTTACTTCATATCTCACACCATCATTAGCATTATCCTGTAATTGAGAATATAATGTCCCATCATTTTCTCCACCTGACCAGGTTGCTCCACCACCATTTAAAGATTCAGATGCAGCTAAAACTGTTGTTGATCCCAACATCAATACCATACAAATTGTAAATAATCCTTTGAACCCTTTTTTCTTCATATCAATTTTCTCCTTTATCTTATATTTCATTATTTCTTTCATCATATTACTACACCAATGGAATCTCCCCCTTTCAATCTAACATAAATAATATATTTATTTACCTACTGTCCCTTCAACCACTTCAAAATTTCGTCCCAAATACCTGTACTCGTAAGATACATACAATCACCTCCCTCAGGAGAATCATACTTATTATGTAACCCATATTGCAACCTCAATGTCGTAGAATGCAGTTTTTTGTCGTGAAATGCAAAAATGGACCCTGTTTAGGTCCATTTCATACAAAAATATATACTTTTAAATACAAATTTCCAACATTACCTTTCCATCTCGGTATTGGTATTCCATACTTCCATTTAATCGCTCTACTGCATTCCTAATGTTTCTAACACCGTAACCATGTTCATTCTTATTGGCTTTTGTGCTTTCTTCTCTCAATATACTTTGATACATCTCCTCTGTTGCAGAATTTTCAAATCTGCAGCATAATGTCTGATTATGGTTTAATAGCTTAATCGCAATGTTTTTATCATCCTCCAGCTTATCGCACGCTTCCATTGCATTGTTGATTGCATTAGAGAATATGGTACAAAGCTCATATATATCAAGCTCTGTTCTCTGCTCTAACTCTCCCGATATTTCTATCAGAATCCCCTTCTGTGACGCTCTTTGATTTATCATACTAAGAATCGCATCTAGTCTTTCCTCGCCCACATGAATCTTCTGAAAGGACGCCTGTTCAAACTCCTGATGAATACGATTAAGATACTCTTTAGCCTCCACAATGTTATCTTGTTCTAACAACATCTGCAATATTCCTATCTGACTTGTCATATCATGGCGAAAGCTTCGCATCTCTCTATCCTTTTCACAGAGCACCTCGTAATAAGCCTGTTGTGTCCTAATCACTTCATCCTTTAAAGCATTTTTCTCTAAATAATATTTCTTCTGATAGCTCTCTACAACTAACCATATAATTACTCCTATAATCGCGCAGAGCTCGACAGCAATAAATACTCTGAATACGATTGTAAGTCTAATATTATCCAACTCCTCATATACCATATTCCCCCACACAGCAATTGCGGTACTAACATTAAGAACAATCAAAATTAATATAAATTTCCCAATAGAAATACTATTCAAATATCTGACAAGCTTTTGATACCATTGCATTTTGCACACTGCATAAAATATAGTCGTCATCATTCCTATACATACAAAATCTGTTACTCTATCACTTACCACAAAATAAAATAAGACATCTAAAAATACGTCTACTAAAGACTCTACAAAACCAATCATAAAATACAACATGATTATATTCAACAGTTTCCTATTCCACTTACCTTCACATATGATAAACCATACTATTAATTCCAATATGTAAAAAATACCAAACAATTCTGGAAACAATATAAATTTAGATAAAAGCGCAAATGCATATAGCAAACTGGCAAATATCAAATTCCTCGGCTCTTTTACAGTCCAATGATATGTCCATTCTCCTATCAGAATCATACATAGCAAGCCAAAAACATAATACACTACCTCTACCATCTCACGCCTCACATCTCTTCCAGCTTATTTCTTAGGTAACTCCTATACTGTTCCAATATAGTCACCTTATTCTTACGACTTAATCGAATCCTCTTACCTTCTTCTAAGATAACTTCATCCTGATTTTTATCGAATATCGCAAGATTTATAATGCAAGAGCGATTTACCCTACAGAAGCCCGTATGTGGTAATACTGCTTCCCATTCCTTCATGGTTCGGCGTATCAGGTATTTGTCATCTTCTGTTACCAAATGTGTATACTTATCCTCAGCCTCTATGTATCTGACAGAATCTGTATAGACAGTATATTGCTTTCCGTTCTCTTCCCATTCCACTGTTTTCCTATTGATAAACAGCTTCATCTTCTTAACAATCTGCGCAAAAGCCTCCTCCCGAATAGGCTTCTGTAAGAATCCAATTACATTTGCTCCAAATGCCTCTACCATACGTTCCTCATGACTTGTCAGGAAGATAATCCTTACCTGTGATTTTTTTCTTTCCAGAGTATCCTTTACCTGTATACCATCCATTCCTGTCATCTCGATATCTAAGAACAGAAAATCGTACTGCATATCCGTAGCCAGTAATTCTTCTCCACTAGAATAGTAGTCATATATGACAGCTTTTTGTCCAAAAACACTTTTGCAGTTCTCTATCACTGCTTCACTATATAGCCTTTCATCATCACATATCGCGATTCGCACTCTCTCGTACCTCCATATTGCCTATACCTTAGTCCGAATCCCCTATCTTGTCACATCCCCCCTAGTTAACATAATACTATATTTCCAGTACATTTGCTAGGAATATAACACCTAATCTAAGAAAATCACCCTATTCTTTATATACCAAAAGACGCCAATTTGGCGTCTTTCCAGTTTATTCTTTCACCAACTGTGGTAACACATATTTAAAGTCCATATCACTTCCATAATAGAACTTGGTATATCCCGGCTGATTGTAACAATTATTCTGCCAAGCAACACTACAACGGTACTGTGTGTCATGCATAAGAGTAAAAAGCTTATGCTTTGTAATGTCTGTATTCATATAGATTCTGATGGCACTGCTATCTTCTGTTCTAAGTAACAGCTCCTCTCTGAAATCACCAAAGATATCTGCAACCAGACATGGATTACCTTTTGTTCCGTTATTGGTCATCGTATTTGTTGGAACCAGCATAGTTCCATGAATCGTGTCGTTTACTATGCCTGTCTGGACACTTCCTATATACTCGACACCATCTGTAACCTGAGTCGTCAAATCTGCTGCAAAACGAATACTCTGATTTGTTCCAAGCAGTGGAACATCCAGCTTATTTCCTTTACAGTCAAATACATCCTTTACCCATACCTGCAATCCTCTTGTATTAGGATCAATTTTACCAATCATACATCTTCCTAGGTCTGTTGTCGCATATTCTCCAAAGATTGGTTCTCCGCTTTCTGCATCTCGAAGCGCAAAGCCATAAGGTGCAGCTGCCCCGCCTTCAAATACATTAAAGATCTCAAATCCCGGTTTGTCCGGATCAATACGAGCTACGTGCATCGCATCCCCATGTCCCAGCTTTGCATATACACCATCCGGTCTATATCCATAGCTGCTGTACAAAAGACTACCATCATGGTCAATTACTGCTGCCCCATAGATTATCTCCATACATCCGTCGCCATCTATATCTGCCGTTGCCAGACTATGATTTCCCTGACCTGCAAGCCTTCCATATACCGGGTCTGTACCTATAGAATCATGTACCTCCCGACTGTCAAAAGGATTCTTCATTGGCACAAAACCACTGTCAATTGCAAACACCTCATGAAATGCATTTCCAAAGAAATCATATGCCACAATCGTTGTTCTGGTATAATACCCTCTGCAAATGATTAAGTATGGTCTCTCACCGTCCAGATAAGCAACTCCTGATAAGAATCTATCCACACGATTGCAAGGCTCAATTCTGTTAAATGCGTAATCTCCCCACATCAATCCATCATCTACTCGATCATACTTAAAAGGTATGGTTTGTAGTTCTCTACCGTCCCCCGCAAACATAGTCAAATACTCAGGCCCTTCATATACAAAACCCTCAAATTGTTCAAGTTCATTCTTCGGACTTCTTGATGGAGCATATACATGAATGAAATACTCCGCCAGCTTTTCAGCATCCTCATAGCTAAGTGGATATTCATACTTCTTCTCTATTCCAAAGCATTCTTCAAGGGTTAATGGCCATTGCCCTCTTTTTACCTCTGGATGCGCATGCCATTCCATAAAAGTTGTGATTAAGTGACATTTATAATCCTGTGCCGAACAAACATAATTATCTTCGTGTGAATATCCTGCCTCCAAATCTACTTGCGGCATGGTAATATATCTTTCTTCCTTGATACTTCCATCTGCCCAAAAGCTTGTCATTCGTGTTCCCGGTGCTGTCTTTACAGCCATCTCTGCCTTACCATCTCCATTAAAGTCATACACCATAAACTGTGTATAATGAGCACCCGCACGAATATTGATGCCCATATCCAATCTCCAGAGCAAGGTTCCATCCAACTTATAGCAATCAAGATACTGCTTGCCTGTATAGCCCTTTATGGATACATCATGAGAATTTGACGGATCCCACTTTACGATATATTCATATTCTCCGTCACCATCTACATCTGCTACACTCATATCGTTTGCACTGTATTCATAGCTCTGCCCTGCAGGTGTCACACCACCTTCCGGCTTTTGAATCGGAATATCCAGATACTCTTTATCCCATACCTTTACAGGCTCACATTTCTCTCCTATTGTCCCATCACATACTGCTGCCACAGAATACTCATCCTGTTGTGTACCCTCCGTATCTAGATAATTCGTACTGTCTGTAACAAGTGCCAATTGTTCTCCATTACGATATACATAGAAATCTGTTCCCGTCAATCCTGTCTGACTGTACCCCTTAACCTCCTGCAAGAAAAGACGCCAGCTCACAAAGACACCATTTGTAACCTTGATGGCTACAAGTCCTCGGTTCAACTCTTCTAACTGTTCATGAAACACCTTTTTTATCGGTGTTTGCAACACATCACTACATACTGATTCCACACCATTTTTCACCCGTGAAACCTTTAGAAAATGTGGCACATGAGTTGCTTTTTTCAATGTATAGCTGTTATCTTTGATCTCTGTCATCAGACGATATTTCATCGTTGGTGTATCCGCATCTGCCCAATATACACGATAGCAGTCTTCATCTTCTTCCTTATCCCAAGTAATAACTACCTTATCTTCTGTAATCTCTTTTATCTGCAAATTTCTATTACTACTCATTCATTTCACCTGTTCTCTAATTTCTTACCATTATATAATACTTCCACACATTCTTGCAAAAGCCGGTTTCCTAATGGACACCGGCTTTCATCATTATTTTTTACTTATTTGCTGCATGCTGTTCATTCACTTCATCAATAATTGTCTGTCCTCCCTGGCTTAACCAGTTGTTCCATGCTGTCTCTAAACCAGCCTCATCAATTTCACCACAAATATACTGTGTTCTCGCCTGTGTAACAATCTCATCAAGCGTAGCTCCAATATCTGCATATGTTGCAGAGTTTGCAAGATATGAAGATGCCGGATTAAATACTGCATACTGCTCATTCTCTACATATACATCAGCCTGAGCCTGTGTACGCTCATTCTTAGCCGGTGATGGATTAAGATCATATCTTGGAAGATACGCAAGCATTTGATTAAGACCCAAATAGTCAGATGCAAGTGCAGTATTCTCTACATCAAGGTCAACTAAATTTCCATTCTCATCCTTCTCCCAGTGTGTACCCTCTAAACCATATTCAACAAGAAGTCTGATATCGTTATCATTTAACTTGTCAAGTAATGTTAATGTAGCTTCAACCTTTTCCGGAGTATCACATGTTGATGCACTTAGTGTAAAATATCCATTATAACCGGAAGTAGCAAGTGTCTTACCATTAATTGCACCCAAAAGATTCATCGATGCCGGCTCTTCCGGATTTACAACAGATGGTGTAAATGTTTCTACCTTTGTAAAGTAATCCCAAATACGACGGCCGCCATCCATAACATCAATATATACTCCACTTTCTCCCGTCTTACAACCATTTGACCATGTATCTGTTGTTCGAACGGCCCAATCCTGTGGCATTAAACCATCATCATATACCTTCTTAATCCAGTCAAGCGCTTCTTTGTACTCAGGCTGCATATGTACAGGAACTAACTTTCCATCAACCTCAGCCCAGCCATTACCTACACCAAACCATGTCTGGATAATATCAAATGGTCCAGTATATGATGTCATTTCCATACCAAATGTATCATCTACCCCATTTCCATCCGGATCTTCATATGTGAACTTATATAACAGCTCATATACATCCTCAATTGTCTTTGGCTCCTCTGTAATACCAACCTTGTCAGCCCAATCCTGTCTGTAGGACAAACCATAACGCCCTATATCTCTTGTACGCGGAATCGCAATCAGCTTGCCATCAACTGTTAATGTATCTGCTACTGCCTTATTCATCTGAGAAAGATTTGGATATTTTTCAGAATCCCAAATATAATCATTCAAATCAACAAATGCTCCAGCCTTAGCAGCACTTACAATATTACCGGTTAAAGCTCCACTATGGGTAATAACCATTGGCATAGTAGACGGATTTGCCATTGCCAGCGTAACCTTCTCCTCCAATACATCTGAGAGAACCCACTCTATCTGAACATCGACATTTGCCGCATCCTCAATTGTCGAAAGGATTTTCTCTCCATTTTCACCGGCATTAGATGATCCAGCATTGAAATCAATTGTCATGAAAGTAACTGTCTCCTTCCCATCTGCTGATCCGCTTGTTGATGCACTATCCCCACATGCGGTCATGCTAGCCATCATACCTGTAGCCATAACAAGTGCCATCACTCTTTGAAACTTCTTTTTCTGCATAAAATTTTCCTCCTTATATTTAACATTTTGGTTAGCCTTTTACCGCGCCAACCATAACACCCTTAGTAAAATATTTCTGAACAAATGGATATACACAAAGAATCGGAACTGTTGCTATCACAGTACATGCCATCTTCACTGCTTTATCAGGTGGTGCACCATTCATATCATAATAATCCATTGCAACCTCTGATACCTGTGAGGTTAAAAGAATAATGGATCTTAGCTGAATCTGAATCGGGAATTTTTCCGCCGATTTCAAATAAATCATAGATGAAAAATAATCATTCCAAAATCCCACTCCATAGAATAAAGAAATAGAGGCAATTACCGGCTTTGATAATGGAAGCATAATATGTGTGAAAGTTCTTAAATCACTACATCCATCTATGTACGCTGCATCTTCAAGCTCTTGTGGAAGCTCTTGGAAAAAATTCTTAATAATAATCATATTAAACGGATTGATTAATGCCGGTAAAATCAATGCCCAATAGCTGTCGTATAAACCATATGCGTTATATACCAAATAGCATGGAATCATACCGCCTCCAAATAGCATGGTAATGATAACCATATTTAATACCAGATTACGCCCTCTGAAATGCTTCTTTGACAAAGGATACGCAAAAGTCAAAGAAAATACCATGCACAAAGTTGTTCCTGCCAAAGTCAATATAATGGAATTACGTAATCCTCGCAAAATATTTGCTGTTTTTATCGCATACTTATATGCATTTAAGGACCAAACCTCTGGAATGATGAAAAAGGCTTTCTCCGTAAGCTCTTTATCTGTAGCAAAAGAACCTGCCAATACATATAAGAACGGTAATACTGTTGATAGAGCTACCAAACCCAACACTATATAAATAATGACATCTACAATCCTATCGCCGGTACTTTTTTTCACTTTACTACCTTTTTGTGTTTTAACTAATCCTGCCATAAGACCTCCTTAATAGATTCCACTTTCACCAGTCATCTTTGCTATCTTATTAGAACCAAGCACCAAGATTAAACCGACAATAGATTTAAACATGCCTGCGGCAGAAGAGAAGGAATACTGTCCATTTTGAATACCTCTTGTATAGATATAGGTATCAAACACATCTGCGAACTCAATATTTAAATCATTTCTCATTAGGAATATTTGTTCATAACCCGTATTCAGCAAACCTCCGACTCTAAGGATTAACATCATAATAATAGTACCCTTAATCGCAGGTAATGTAATATTCCACATTAGTCTCCATCGTCCCGCTCCATCCACTCTGGCAGCCTCATACATTTCCTGATCAACCCCTGCCAAAGCTGCAAGGTAAATAATCGTTCCGTATCCTGCTTCACGCCAAATATCCTGACCTACGATTAAGCCCCAAAACGCTGACCCCTTAGACAAGACATCAAATGTATCGCCTGTAATTGCCTTATAGATAACATTTATCACACCATCAGAAACATTAAATAGCTGATACGTTAAACTGGCAACTATAACCCATGAAACAAAGTGCGGTATATATACCAAAGTCTGTACTGTTCTCTTATAACCGTTGTGCCTTACTTCATTTAGAAATAACGAAAGAATAATTGGTGCCGGAAAATATAATACCAGCTGCATGAGGCTGATTCCCAATGTGTTTCTCAATAACCGAAAGAAATCAGGTGTATCAAAAAATCTTTTAAACTGTCCAAAGCCTACCCACTCACTATCCCATATTCCAAGGAACGGACTATAATTTTTAAATGCAATAACCAGTCCTCCCATTGGTACATACTTAAATAAGATGAAATAAAGTAACCCTGGTAATAGCATAATATAAAGCCATTTATGCTGCTTCATATATTGCCAGGTGCTCATCCTATTCAATGTGATTGTTCTTCCATCTGAAAGTGTAATCACATTTTTCACTTTCTTTCCCAACATTAGCATTCACCTTCCTAATTTGCTGCATTACGCAAATGATTATTGGCTATATTGTCCATACCAAATACTCATTAGCTTTATCTTATAGTGCAATTTTACCTTTTGGTTTCCATAACATCTATAATCATTTTCTTTTTTCACCCTATTTATATGTTTTTTTGTACATATTATCCAAATTACAAATTATGTTTTGTGCAAAAGAAAAAGAGAATAATCATTTTATAGACTGGATTTTACAGTATTCAAAAAATGATTATTCTCATATTAATGATTTACTAATACAGCTTTCGAAACTTTCCAGGTGTTACTCCTGTACTTTTGCTAAAAAATCTGATAAAGTTCTGGGCATTTGTATAATTAAGCTTGTCTGCAATCTCCGCAACTGTTAATTTTGTCTCCAGCAATAAACGTTTTGCTTCTTCAAGCTTATATTCTTCCACATAATCACTAAATGCCCTTCCACGTTCCATCTTTAATACCTTCCAGATGTAAGTCTGATGCACGCCTAGCATATCTGCACATTCTGTCAAAGAAATATTTCCACATCTTTCTGCGATTATTTTTTCTATTTCTTCAATCATGGAATATGTGTGCTGTTCCATATATTCCATACGTTTCATAATCACAGGATCAATAAACTTCCATTTTATGTATCGTCTGATTCTATCCGGCTCTATCACTTCCCACAACTCGCGATATATTTTCTTTAATCCATCCGGATACAACTCTGACAGCTTCATATCTGCCTCTACTGCCGTCAGCAAAATGGTATTTACATAACGCAAGGTATAAATCAATAATGTTTCATTACTCTCTTGTGTCTGCGAAAGATATCTGCTGAAAGCATCTGTGATATCATAACATCGTATCTTATCTACCGACTTAATCGCCGCCCTGATTTCTTCTTCAAATTTATAATCATAGTGACTTCCTGCATTAACGTTTCTCGTTATATAAAAACGACAATCCGGCACGATACTCTCTTGATTCTCATTTTCTTTCTTGTCTTGGGAAGAAATTATCATTTCTTTATTAATTGTCAATGCATGTATGCTCTCTCTATATGCATTTCTAACATGCTGATACTTTGTATGCGTTGCACTAACTCCCATTAAAATATGATAATCACATATCTTCTTTGCATACTCCTGCATCTCAGTATAGAACTTTCTGATTTTTTGCAATAAAGCATCCTCATCATCCTCTGCAAAGATTGCGAATATCGCACTTGCATTGTAGATTGGCGGCATCCATGCTTTTTTCTTTATTTCCTCCGGAAGCTCCTGCAAGAGTTTAAGACAAATTACATCTTCATTTACCATACTCTGCACCTCTTCATCACGAAGATTCAGAATTACGACTACTGTAGCAAAATATTTCCATGAACGAAGTTTAAAACCCTCCAAATATTCATCCCACTCTTCTGTACTTACCTCGCCATGAATCAAACGTAATTCAAAAAGCTCCTGCAATTTGTCCTGTTGCTGATATAAAAGTCCTTCTAACGCCTGCTTATCCTGCTTTAAATTCTGATAACTTCCCGCAAGATAGTCCAACTCATTTCCGTCAATTTTCTTTCTGTCACCGTCTATTCCAGCCACATCTTTGATTAACGCATTAATTGGCAGATAAATCAAATGACTGGTTATATAAAAGCATAATGCAATCAACAGAAACATGACGATCAGAATCGTATTAGGGAATTTCATCTTTGCCTGTCCGCCACCTATTTCACTGAATATGTAATACCTCCATCCGAGAATTTCCGAATCTGAACCATATATCGCATAATGATTTTTATTCATCTTTGCAATACCTTCTTTCTCCCCATTCAGCAATAGCTTCAGTCCTTCTTCTCTTACACTCTCATCCGAAGCATATATTACTTCTCCTTCCTGACTAATGACTGCTATTTTTTCAGATTCCCCCAATCCCTCCTGTATCCATCCCTGCCAAGTATCCATATCAATATTGGCAATAAATACTGCAAACGTATTATAGGACGAAAAAGGAAGATGCATTATAAAATTTAATCCATTGTTTTCTACTGTCACACGATACTTCCGATCTACCTGACTTTTCAGTTGTACACCTTCATCATATGACCAGTAGCTTTTTTTCGCAATTTCACTTTTCTCTTCATAGATGCCAAGTAGCGTATCCCAGTTATAAGTCTCATACGAAGGAAACATTCCTTTATTACTTAATACCCATCCTGTTTTAAAATTAACAAATGTGAAATTACCTATATAATCACCAAAAATACCCTTAGAACACATATCATCATATGCTGCTTTATAATTGCTGTAATTAGAATATTCTATGCTATTGTCAAGCATCCATTGTATCGAATCATTCTCTGCCATAGTTACATAATACTGTCGCAAGTTCGTTAATCTCTCATCATTTAGCGAAACTATTCTGACTGCCGTATTCTGTGCCTGCCTTTTGGCACTTTCTTTTGTCCCTTGATGATAATCGTAGACTGCATATATACCAAACGCCAATAAAACCACACTTGCAAATAGAAAAATGTAGCGAAATACCATTACCTTATAAGTTACTTTTTTCTTTGTCTTTAATAATTGATTGACATCCATTTTGCTATATTCCCCGCCTCATCCTGATACCTTCTCTTTCCTCATCACCTTTATTCAACCCAACTACTTTACAAGAAAAACTTCAACAGCACATACCCAACAGCAGCTGCTCCGGCAAGGAATTTCCATGCCTTCTTCCAAAAGCTCTTCTTACGCTTCTTGGACTTTTTCTTCTTTTCCTTTTCTTTCTTCTCAGCCTGCTTCTCACGCTCCGCTTCTTCACGTCCTGAGAGCTTTGGCTTCTTATAGATAGCCAGTGCCTTCTGCCAGCGTTCCTTTAAGTCATCACGTTCTGCTGACAGTGCCAGCATCTGCGCATTCATCTGGGCAATATGCTCCGGCGTATATGGTGGTTTGATGATACTCATTCTGCCCATACCACTCTCTATGGTTTCCTTCGTATAGTGAAGTCCCATGAAATGCTCCATACGTCGTTCTAACAATGCCATGTCATCGTTCTCCTGCTGGTCCTCCTGCAAGGTAGACAGCAAGCGCATCGCCCCACTGTCATAATGAGACGGATTGATACACACCAAATGCCAGATATTACTGGTCTTATCAGGCTTATCCCTGAAGACACGAATCGCACGACCACGCATCTGATTACTCAACATAAAGGAACCTACAAAACTAGCAAGAATCAGCGAATTGATACAAGGAGAATCCCAACCCTCACCTAAGAGCGACTTGGTTCCTACCAATACCTGCATGTAGCCCTGTGTAAAAATCTCAGTTACTGCTGCAGTTAGGAAATGTGCATCGCCCACAGCATCTACCTTGAGATAATCTGTCTCAGCTAACTGTCCAATACTTGAAAAAGTTACCTTCCCTACACCCTCTATAGCTTTCTCGAGTGCCGTCTTTGCCTCTGCGGGAATGACTACAAGTGTTCCACAAAGTACGCCAAGACGCAACTTCTTCATCTGTTGAACCCCTACCTGTGAAAGGTCTGTCTGACCTGTTGATACAGAATCTGCTTTCTCAGACTTCTCTGTTGTGTCCTCTATTTGCACCTCTGTCATAGAAGCCTGTGGCTGCTTCAATCTCTCCTCTATATCTCTTCTTAATATCTCAAAAAAAGGCACAACGCCAAGCTCATAAACCTCCTTGGTCTCGTCACCTACTGCCTTCTCATATTCCTTCTTAATAAAGTCTGTCAGAATCAATAGTCTAAGTTCATCTCCAAAGGACTTATGCTCATGGGCTACGATATCACGAATACTTTGAATCTTGCCCTTGGACTTCATCAGCTCCTTATCTCCAAGCTTCTGCTCTTCCTTCGTCGGATAATTAAAATATACATAATCCTGATGCGGGCAAAGACTTCCCTCTTTTACCAGCTCTGGAATACTAATTTCCACATCAATCTCACCACACATATCAATATAACGCTTCCACATAGATGGTGACGAATCGTACGGTGGCGTCGCTGTAAGTGAAATCATACGGATTCCATTACAAGCACTTCTGACTTCTTCTAATGCCTTCCACCATTCACTTCGCAAATGATGGCACTCATCAAGACAAAATACACCAATCGCATTGTCACGAATCATGGCAATCACATCAAAGTCTGTGTAATCAATTCCCTCATCCTCTTCACCCTTACCATCACATTTCTCACGTCTAAGTGCACTATGAAGTGCCTGATAGGTAACAACGGTAATCACTCTTGGGTCACGCAAATCCTGTGAAATATAGTCCTCAGCCTTCACACCTTCACATAAAAAGCCCGATATAATACGGGCTACCCACTGCTCACGAATCGTAATCGACGGTGCAAGCACTAAGGTCGGACTCTGCATTCTCTTAATCAGCTCTATTCCAAGTGTAGTCTTACCGGAACCTGGTGCAGCTACAATATGTACCTTTCCATCCTGCAAATACTTTGCTGCATTTTCCAACGCTCTTGCCTGATAGTTTCTCCATTTTCCCTTAAACTGCAATATTCTGTCGTAATTCATCTCAATAACCTCGCCCTTTCATCTTCTGCCAATCCTACATTGCATATATAATATTTATATACTGCGCTCTCTTATGAATGCATATTATCCTAATCATTTTTAAGTTTACCATAAATATTCTCACTACGCACTTTTATTTCATATCAAACAGTGGATTATGAATACTATCTACCATTTTTCAAATTATCTTATGTACTTCCCATTTATTGCTTAGTTTTGTGTTTTCCATTCGCACAACTTGACTATTTGTACTCCTAGGTATATTATAGGCATAGGTAAAACAATTTAACTTTTAGTTAAAGTATTTTACACTGAGCTAAAACAATTTTCAATTGAGAAGGGATGGTTTAACTATGGCATTAGTTACTACTAAAGACATGTTTGCCAAGGCATATGCAGGCGGCTATGCTGTTGGTGCTTTCAATGTAAACAATATGGAAATCGTACAGGGTATTACAGAGGCAGCTGGTGAGCTTCGCTCTCCTATCGTTCTTCAGGTATCCGCAGGTGCTAGAAACTACGCGAATCATAACTACCTAGTAAAGCTCGTTGAGGCAGCTTTGATGCAGTATGATATTCCTGTAGCACTTCACTTAGACCACGGTGCTGACTTCGAAATCTGTAAGTCTTGTATCGACGGTGGATTTACTTCTGTTATGATTGATGGTTCTCATCATTCATTTAAGGATAATATCGAGTTAACAAGAAGAGTTGTAGACTACGCTCATTCAAAGGGTGTTGTAGTAGAGGGTGAGCTTGGACAGCTCGCAGGTATCGAGGATGATGTGAATGTATCTGCTGAGGATGCAAGCTATACACATCCAGATGAGGTTGAAGAATTCGTTGAGAAGACAGGTGTTGATTCCCTTGCTATTGCTATCGGAACAAGCCACGGTGCATTCAAGTTCAAGCCAGGCCAGAAGCCACAGCTTCGTTTTGATATCCTTGACGAAATCAGCAATCGTCTCCCTAACTTCCCTATCGTACTTCACGGTGCTTCAAGCGTTTCACAGGAGTATGTAAAGACTATCAACGCTAACGGTGGTAAGCTTGACGATGCTATCGGTATTCCGGAAGAGATGTTAAGACAGGCTGCCAGAAGTGCTGTATGTAAGATTAACATTGACTCTGACCTTCGTCTTGCTATGACAGCAGGTGTTCGTGAAGTATTATACAACAACCCTGAAGCATTTGACCCAAGAGAGTACCTCAAGGTAGGTCGTGCTAACGTTAAGGCTCTTGTTGCTCACAAGATTACAAACGTACTCGGAAGCGAGAACAAAGCTTAATTACATATTTAAAAAGAATGCGTTCTGATTACTCAGAGCGCATTCTTTTTATCTTCTCTTAAACTATTGAATGTTTATCCAGTCTCCATCACTTAATCCCAAAACCTCTGCGTTACGCACAATTTTATCTCCGGGATAAAAAGATACTGCTACATATTGCTCATTTCTCTCCAAGGCATTGACTGTTACTTCCTGAACATAGTTCGTATATCCCCAAGGCATCAGCTTTTCCTTTACTACCATCAAAGTCAGACCACTACTATAATTGCTCGGATTACCAATAAAGCAATCACTTGGCAAAACATATTCCCTCTCTAAAGTCTCATATTCCACACTTACAAAGTAAGTATAGTTATCTGATATTTTACCTTGTGCCGGAACCTCAAAGGTATATACTCGCTCTTCGTTACCGCCAGAATCATTTCTTGTGGCAAAACCAGTTGTTGTAATAATTGCCTCATATTCATCAACTGCCTTGTATCCTGCTTCCAGTTTTCGATAGCCATTCTTTATATTCTGATACTGCACAGTTCTTACAACAACTGCATCACCTACCTCAAGCTCTCTTGATGTTCCTATAATCTCCCAGCTTAATGTATTACCCTCGTCACCCTGGATTAACTTTGCCTCATACTCCTCTACCTGCTTCAAAGTCATTGTTTCTGTAAATGCTGTCATTACAACTGGCATAGACTGCTCAAATAAATATCTTGAAACAAATGTAGAGAATATGGCAATGGCAAAGAAAATCACAAAAAGCTCTGATATGATACGTTTTCCTATTTTTTCTTTCATCTCTTTATACCACCCTTACTCTTTCCAGTAAATCGTTAATCTATTTTGTAATTCCAAATACACATCTTCAAACTCTCTGTTTCCCGCAAAAAAATCTGCTGTTACATTTTCAAAGATTTCTTCCACCTTATGATTAGGAATCGAAATATCAGTTAAACTATTAAGCATATTTTCTACACGAAGATACTTGGAATACCCCATAGATGACACTCTCATTCCTGAGCCTAAAGAGGTAAGCTCCGACATATTAACAAACTCTGTGGTAGTATTACTTCTGTGCACATAAATTTCTGTACCAAAATCTGTTCTTGTTTTGTAATCCATCAGATATCTCAACAACTGATAGGCTCCACGTATATTCTCACTTTCAGCATCAACCATACCATATTTCGTAATATCCGCATGATATGCGCCCGCCTCATCTACAGAAGTAGCCAAAATCCATTCAAAATCTTCTTTATAGAAATATTCAAACATCATATCAAAGAGACGTCCTGTATAAAATGGATTATCATACATCTGTATAATTCCAGAATTCGCAAACATACTCATCATGTCTGCCTGTGTTGCGATTTCACCTGACAGATTCTGTTTATTATCCAAAATATACTGCATATAATTGCATAATAACCTTATTTGCTCTTTATCCAGCTCTAAAGTTTCATCCTGCAGACTACATAACGATATACCGCTGGAACGTAACCTCTGATCCATTGATGTCATCACATAAAATGCACCATCTTCCAGAATTCCCTGTTCTCTAACTGTATCAGCAGCATTCATTAACAACTGCATCTGCTCCTGACCGTTTGCCTCGCGTAAAGTTTTTACGTCAATAACATTTGTTACCTTTTTTGTTATCAAATAGTATGGTATCTCCATTCTAAACGGTACAATATATTGCTTACCCTCATAACAGCCGGCCTTTAAAGCCTCTTCAAAATAAACAACATCATAAAATGCCTCATCACTCTCGAAATATGGTGTCAAATCGGCAAATCTATAATTCTTACATGCTTTAAATACATCAATTGTCGTCTCATCCGTCAATAATAATACATCAGGCTGTGTTCCCGTTGCCACATCGTTAGAATACCTTCTTGCCAATTCCTCTTCTGTCTCAAAGGTCACGTAATTAATCTGCATTTCTTTGTATTTACCCTGAAACGCTACCACTGCCTGCTCATAAAAATCTATGCCTTCTACTGCGTATATTGTCAACTCTGGCCCTGCTTCCATCTGAATCTCCACCGTTTGATTCACACTGCCACAGCCTGCAAGTCCGCACATAATACCCAATGATATAAAAGCTGTTAATAATTTTCTTTTCATCCTCTTAATCTGTACCTTTCTACTTCTTTACTACCGTATTACTAATTCCGTCTACAAGATAATCTTTTCCCATAAAGAACAATAAAATAAGTGGTAATAAGAAAAGCATATTTCCTGCACTCAACGCTTCAATCGTACTTGTCTCATATTTTGAAAAGGAAATAGATAGTGGATATAATCTGCTGTCAGTTAAAATATTTTGTGGTTGCTCCACCAGATTCCATGTATCAACCAAATTCAAAACTGCCAGAGTGATAACACCCTCTTTAATCTGTGGTAATACAATTTTAAAGAAGATTCGAATATCACCAGCACCATCCACCTGCGCCGCCTCTACGGACTCATATGGTATCTTTTTCATATACTGTAACAACAATACAATTCCGAAACTACTGAAAATATTAGGCAAAATAACTCCCGCCAAATGGTCAAATAACTGAAACTTATGTATCATCAGCAACTGTGGAAGCATTAACACCTGATAAGGCATGAGCATTAATAAAACCAACAATCCAAATAATAAATTACTTCCCTTAAAACGATAGCGATACATCACATATCCACCAATCAAAGAAACTAAAATTGTACCACACAAAATCACCACACTAACTTTAAAGCTATTCCAAAAGAACACCCAATACTCCGGCGTATTCAACAAAAGTTCCAAATAATGGGATGCTGTTAATGTACTACCATCAACCAACGACTGCCAGATAACATATAAAAGAAAAGTTCCTGTTCCTACGATTCCCACTATACCTATTATCTGAAAAACAAACAAAGCAAAATTACTATCCTTACGCTTCATGAGCCTCTCCCTTCAATTCTGAGTGATATAATACATAAATAATAAAACTAAATACAACTATCAAAACCACTGCTAATGCTGAGATTTTCTCAAAAGACATTGCATAAAGACTATTATTAATGAAATTCTGAACAAAATATACAACTATGTTTGGATAATCTCCGCATAAAAGATATGCTTCCCTAAATAGCTTGAATACCGCTACAATTTCCATAACAATACAAAATGAAAGAAATGTTTTCATCTGCGGAAGAATAATTTTAAACAAAATTCTAGTTCTGCCAGCACCATCTACTCTCGCTGCTTCTAAGGTTTCCTGCGGAATATTTCTAATACCGCCAAGTAAAATCAACAAACAATAACCATAATTCTTCCATATATATATTACAAACAAAATCCAAAATACCTTATCTGATTGAATCCACATGCTATTAAACAGCGAATTTACTACAAAAGCAATAATCGTCGATGGAATAATAAACGGAATCATATGTAATACTAATGTGCTACTCCACCACTTAGACTTCTTCTTCAATCCTGCCTCTGCAGCAAATGCTAATCCCAGTGATACAATCAACAATACTGGCACCATAACAAAAACTGAAATCGCCGTATTCTGCATTGCCAGCTGAAATGCCTCTGATTTTAACAACTGCCAATAAGTATTTCCTCCCCGATTCTCCTGTAACGATACATATACGCTGTATAACATGGGAAAAAGATAAAATAATGAAATACCAATAAATGGAATTGTTGCAAATAATATAATTAATTTTTTATCATTATGTTTCTTTCGTTTTTTCATATTCTCCTAACTCCTTGTATTTCTCTAGATATATTTTACCTTTCTGATAGCAATAATAAATATACACATTTGGAAAAGTATTTTTTTCCAGTTATGTATACCAAATGTTCGAGCCATTATTAACAACCCGAACATTATTTAACCGACATCAGAATTAAACATTTCCTATGCAGCACTCTTCTTACTGCCTCTTAACCATGTGTGTAAAACACCTTTCATCCACATTAACTCATTATAACTTCCGCGTTCAACGACCGCTCCATTCTTTATTACATAAATTTCATCATAGTTTGCAAGCAAATCTTCATCCAGACTATGTGTAACAACAATCTTTGTTACATCCTGCATTTCCATAATAGTTTTCGAAATAGAATATGCTGTATCAGCATCTAACGCAGCTGTAACCTCATCGAACAACATAATTGATTTCTCCTGCAACATTGCTCTTGCCAATGCAATTCTTTGCCTTTCGCCTCCTGATAAGTTACATCCATTTTCACCACAGATATAATTTTCTCCTCTCTCCTGAATCAATACCTCTAGGCCTGCTTTCTTAATCGCTTTATTGACCTCTATATCAGAATACTCTCTAAACATAGTAATATTGTTACGTATTGTGTCATTAAATACAAAAACATTCTGCTGTACCAATGCCATACTATCATATAATGCGTCCTGATTTATGTCTCTTAATTCCTTATGATCAAAGAAAATACTTCCTTCATACTTCTTTGTCATTCCCATCAACAGATTAAGAATTGTAGATTTACCTGATCC
This sequence comes from Lachnospiraceae bacterium, assembly GCA_045579665.1. Classification (GTDB taxonomy): domain Bacteria; phylum Bacillota; class Clostridia; order Lachnospirales; family Lachnospiraceae; genus COE1. Next base: position 10,887 of record JAZNMO010000127.1, on the reverse strand, counting down.
AGAATCTCCTACTATTGCGTAACTCTTTCCTACTTCGAAGGACATATTCAGATTATGGAATAGTTCTTTGTTACTTTCATGTTCATAACATAGATTTTCTATTATAATTCCTTGCTCCAGCTTCTTTGCTATACATTCTCTGCCTAACTCAACCACATTATTGTCTATGTTCTGTATTGCTCTATCAACCAAAGAAATTGCTGACTTCCAGTTGGCAAAGATTAAAGGAATCTGCTTAATCGGAAGAATAATGTAATTCATTAACTGTGTAAATGCCAGTACAACTCCCGGAGTAATCTGGTCTCCATATACGCAAAAGCATGCTCCCACAAAGAAAACTCCTATCTGGACTGTATTACCTGCTATCATTCCCATGAAATTAATAGACTCTTCTTTTTTTCGCTTATCACATTTCTCAGTTTCCAACACCTCATTGCTTGCATCAAACAATGCCATTGCTTCATTTTCAGCTTTAAAGCTCTTAATCAGATTAAAACCGGTTAATAGGTCTTTTAATACTCCTACAAAACTTTCATTCTTCCGCGAAACGCTTTGCTCCTTCCGTATCAGTCCATCTCCCACCTTGGCTGAAACTAGCATTGGTAGTAACGAAAAAATAATAGCAATTAAGGTAAATAAAGGGCTATAGGCTACCATCATTATCAGTGCACCTATAAGTCTGACCACCATATTAAATACCCCAAACATAGCAACCAAATACTTTTTCTCAATAGTATTTACATCATTTGTAAATGCGGAAATATACTTTTCTGTTCTCTCTCTAAAGAATGCACCATACTGTTTTCTCATAATCTGAGAAAATGCATACCTTTTATACTGTTCTGTACCCTTTTTCAAAAATCGGGTATAACACACTCGATGCAACCAACATACTACACACACTAAAGCAAATGTTACTACATACAAAACTACGATATTGACTATATCCTGCATATTTTTTTCTGATGCAGCATCAATAATTTTTTGTAAAATCCACGAAATTGCAAGACTATAAACGCTGATAACCATACTCAAAAGCATAATCAACAAAAAACATAATTTATTATTTTTCATAAATTGTGATAGAAATTCTTTTCTTCGTGTTTTCAAACGCTGTTCATCATTCATATCCGTTACCTCCGTTCAATACAAAACCATTACTATATCATAACAATTTTATATTTCTCCAACGTCTTCTTCAAATTTTCATTTTTGTACGTGGCAACAAAACGGCATTCCTGTATTTTTTCTTTCAATCTGTCCAAAATCGTTTCTTCAACATTCCTTCCCAATACCCGGCATGACAATGAGAAAAACTCTAAAACACCGCTTTTTAACATTACTCCACCCATTAATCCAAAATCATGAAGCTTATCTTTTACATATACAGAATACATCTCGTGAGTTCCTTCCGAAAGCTTATCCTTGAGTTCTCCATAACTGAGCCTTGCTCCAATTGTGCATCTATTCGTTCTTTGACTCAATTCTGCAATACGAAGCAATTCTTCCTCCTGTGTATTACTCAGAATAACCTCTGTTTCCAACTCCCGCAAATAATCTTCCTGCGCACCACCTTGTCCGCCGACTTTCTGTTCTCCAAGCCAATGATAATACCCTTGACGTTCTTTTATTGTTTGCAAATTGTACTTACTTGGAAGCTTTATGACATTCAACAAATCCCAAAAATGGTTAATATCAAAATGCACACAGAACACCTCTGGTAGCTTCTCTTGCACCTGCTTTATTTCATGTACAGAGTCATCTACAAATACAATCTGATCTAAAGAAATACCTAGCAAATTAGAAATATTAGTTATTCCAATCCATTTTGCTTCCCATGAAATTTGTCTGTTTACAATATCATCATTTTTCAAAATCATTGCAGAATGTCTGTCAAACACTGTTCGTATGTCTGCCTCATCATTTTTACTACACAGACACAGAACGATCCCTAGCTGCTGCAGCATCTTGACAAGATGTTGGAAATCCTGATACTTCTTTCCTTCACCAATGCTTCCCAATACAATCTTATCCATTCCATGTTCTGCAATTTCTCCCCCCCACAGTACATTATCGCAATCAAGAACAATGCATTTCTTCATTTTGCCCTGTGAAATTTCATACGCTTGAAATAAATCACCAAATAACTTATTGAAAAATTCAAAGCTATAAGGACAATTCCAACGATAATATTTTTTGAAATCATATATTTGAGTGATTCCTAACTCCATGGTTATTCTATCCAAATCGATAATCTCTGCTCTATCGCCAAAACATTGATAAATCTCTGATAACAAACGTGCATCACCGTCTTTTAAAGAAGTAACCACATGACTAAACACCTTTCCTGTGATATCCCAATGCTTACTATCTACTCCAATATATGTTCTATTACTATGGGATGCAATATGAGAAAGGACCTTCTCTATTTGTCTCATTACCGCACCTGTGATTTCATTAGAACTCTGTTCTGTTAACAACCTACTAATATAATCTGGGAAATCTATATCTACATTATAAAGTAGTACTGACAAATCATACTGATGTTCAAGCTCCGTTTCCAAAATCTCTTCAAAGCTTACTCTTATAATCTTAACATCTTGGTTCCTACCAAGATTCTTTACAATTCTTTCTATTTCCAATCCACAGAAAAAATTACTGATTAATAATAACTTTATTTTCTCCATAGCACTTACCTACAACCTCAATTATCTTCTTAGGTGTGTTCATTTTCTCCATATATAATGATTCATCTGAAAGCTCTATCTCTAACTTCTCTTCAATCAGTGTAATTAATTCTACAAACATCATAGAATCCATACCCTTAGTTGTTAAATCATCATCCATCAGAATCTCTGTTACCTCTGTATACTCTTCCATTAATTCACTAATTAATTCTATGATAATTTTTTCAATATTCATTTTCTTAATCTCCTTCATCTTACTATACATACTGTAATATAATCTTATTATCTATAACCTGATTATCGAATATCTCATCCTCTTCGTGTGTTGCCACAACTGTAAAGAAATCTTTTTTTCTGGTAATCTCATCTAAAAAACCATTCCTCACGACATAATACGCCATAATACAATACAGGTTCAAATTCTTTGCCGCAAGCATTTGTCTCATCACATCTTCCTTTTGAGTACCCTTAGTATAATAACCATTGTTCATTGCATCTCTAAAAAACTCAAATTGATACGCTGCTTCTACCTGCTTCCTAAATTGCGCAAATGGTAATTTTTTATCCCTTACCAAGTAAATCATATTCGTGATAAACACTCTTTGCACCACAAAACAAAAAGAATTATATAAGCTATCAAATAATGAATATTTTTTCAAAAAAGTTTTGTATTCCTCACATACATTCAAATAACGACGTGTTACATCTTTTCTATCCTGCTTAGATAACCCCTTCTTATTATATGTATGATAATAGAGTGGTTCATCAAGCCAATACACCTGATTACATTGAGAAATATAAAATAAATTAAACTGTAAATCTTCCGGATAAATCAGATTATTATCTAGGTATGCTATCTCTTTTTCTCTAATTAAATCAAGCTTGTACATCTTGTTCCACACACAATAAGAATGTTTTCCCATAAGGCAATTTACAAAATAATCATTCTTTTTTTCCAAATTCGTAAGATCATATACAATATCTTTATGATAAGCCTGTGTTACTGTTCTGTTTTTTTCCACACGATACATATTACATGCACACATATCGCATTGATTCATCTTATCAATCATTTTCATAAACATATCTGGTAAAACAATGTCATCTGCATCAATAAAAACGATGTATTTACCTGACGCTTCTTGGATTCCGACATTACGCGCTGAAGAAACGCCAGCATTCTCTTGAAAAAAAGATTTTATTCTTTTGTCTTTTTTTCGCTCTTCTATAATAATTTTTCTGCTACGGTCACTCGAACCATCATCTACAATAATTAGTTCTATCCAGGGATATTTCTGATTAAGAATAGAATCAATACACTTTTTTATTGTTTCTTCTTTGTTATAAACCGGTACTACTACCGACAACAGTTCCTGCATAACATTCCTCCTCAATCCACTTTTCACTCATCCAAATAAAATTCTTATACTGTTCTAGCTCTAGAGACATAATACTATCAATTTTACCAATTGCTTTATCCAAAATTGATTTATCCTTTTTTCTATTGTACTTTAATAATAAATGATAAATTCCTTCATAATAATTAACCAACGCTTCTCTATTTTCGTCATATCCTTCCGGTTTTTCGATTTCCATTAAGTCCCAGAATATATTCTGACGGTTTATAGACTTATTATGATCGTATATAGAATCAATACCTATTTCGTTTCCATCCTGTAGCTTAAGTATTCTACTCTTAAATTCATTTAGTAAATCTATCTCTTTTCGGATAAACTTCTCAAGATAATTTTTGTATTCATTCATTACAAATTGCTTGGATTTTTTGAAATCTGTATCAGCATGAAATCTTCTATACAAATAACATCCTTGGTGTCCCTTAGATACGAATGCGCAGCATCGTTTTTCCAATTCTTCAAATGAAATAGTCATTTCTTTATATGGCCACCAATGAAACTTATTAATCTGATCAAGTACTTCCTTATCCTCATCAATAATCAGAAACTCTTTCTTTTCCTTATCATAGCCCTTTACTGTAAAAGGATGCTTGGAATGCTTTTTCTGATAATTCTCTTGATAGTTTGGATTATAAAAATGGTCACTGTATAGCACAATTCTGTTTTTCTGATCTATTTCCGTGCAAATTGCATCTACAAAGTTTTCCTTGGGACCATAAACCATTTCTTCCCTAAGTCCTGCTTTTTGAAAGATAAATTTATTAAAATTTTCATTTCCAACAAATGTTTCCACATCTTTAAACAAAATGATATAATACATTACATTTTTATAAAATGAATCAAAAATATAGGTTAAAATTCTTTCCGTACACTGTAGATTAAACCCAAGATAATCTATTTTCTCCAATACTTTCAGTTCTTTGATTTCTACCATTACCGTATACCTTCTTATTTATCTCGTTCTTTCTCTGCTCCTTTGGTGATAAATTTGCCACCACGATATTCTTTAATACCGGATTATCCACCCTTTCATGAAATGGAATCTTCCATACATTTTGTTCATCTTCATCCAATCCATATTTATCAAGTAATTCTATACCTCTATCACTCTGTAATTTTGTTATATATTCATCTAGCAGATTTTCTCCAAAACACTCTTTCGTATAATACAGCACATAGTAAGCATATTCTGTAACATGATATTTTTCACACACCTCATAGAAAGAATCTGCCTGAATTTCATTCTTGCGATTCTTAATCAACTCTAATACATCTCTAAACATATCACTCTTTATAGTATAAAAATTGGATAAGTGATATATCGAATTCATTTCTTTGTAATGATGTAACACCAATTGTAATAACGCATGCTCAGGTGATAGCACCTTTACCTCACAGCCATAAATTTGTTCTGTTCTTACACTATCTAATAGACTGCCAATACTTTCCTTTTCTCCCAGATACTGCCCCCAATATATATCGAAATTTAAGTCTAATTCAATTTTCCCCCACTTTGATTCCTTAAAAAAGGACGGCAATTGATGAGAACGCACCATACTCATTATTTTATCTTTTCTGCGCGTCGCACTACTTTCTGAATCATTATTACAAACAAAACCATGTTTTCTTAAAATCTCTTCTATTTCCATAACATCCTGACGTTCAACTAAAACATCTAAATCTCCGTATTGACGCTTTCCTACTTTCCCATAAGCTTGAATTGATAAAGCGTCACCCTTAATCAAAGCATATCTATATTCTTTTAAATCCTCAAAAAGAGGCTTTACCTCTTGATATGCATGCTTCCAAAAAAATTCATTAATTGTCATTTTAATTCACCTTTATCGCCATTTCTTTTACCCAAAGTGTTAACAGTTCTATACATTGCTGAATATCATCCATATCTACAACCTCACATGGTGAATGCATGTAATTAATAGGATAAGATAGTATTGTACTGTAAATACCATTTTCCCAAACAATATCATAGTCCGACTTGGTTCTACCATTGGTGTACTCATACTGCACATGAATACCGTGATTAACAGACAGCTCTTCAAACTGTCGATTTAAATCCCTAGGCACCATTGCACTTCCGCATAATACAGGACCGCATCCCATACCAACAGAATAGCCCTTATTATCCTTATACATATCTACAAGCGGTATTCCATCAACCACAACAGCCTCATCATAATCATAGTGTTTTAACAACCAACGAATTCCTTTTTTGGCTGTTTCTTCACCGGAATTTGCAACAAAATGAATTTCCATATCTATATCCAATTTGCTAAGCTGTTCTAAAACACTATAAATAATATAAACCCCTACATTATTATCCAATGCTCTGCCTGTTAGATATTTGTCATTTAACACATGTTGCATCTCTGTATCCATCACACTGTCTCCTGTTCGAATCTGCTGCATAGCCTCCTGCTTTGTCCTGGCTCCAATATCTATTCTGATGTAATCTACTCTTCCCTTTTCTATTTGCGAATCATCATAGTAAAGTACTGAACCACGCACATAACTTCCATCATGTCTGATTGCGACATTTCTTCCCTGATACATCGGACAGAAAACGCCTCCAACGGCTGTTGCTCTTACGATACCATTGTCCTCTATACCTGATACAACAAATCCTACTTCATCCATATGCGCACATAACAAAAGCTTCTTGCCATACGGATTACCGAGCTTGGCAATTACATTGCCTACCCTATCTATTTCAACATTTTCACTATACTTTTCAAACATAGCAGCTATTACTTCTGCTGCCTTTTTTTCATCCCCTGACACTGCTGGATTATCCAACAGCTCCCTTAATGCATCATTAATCTGCATATTCAACCTCGTAAACCTTTCCAACAACATTATCGTATTGTACATGTTCCAGACGTCTGCTGTTATCTCCTCTACACAAATACTTGTCAGGTCCCTTCTGTCCCACTATTCTATGTATAAGCAGTCCTTCCTCTTTATAAAAGTACACGATAATATCACCAACTTTATATGTCTCTTCCTTTCTCACATTTACACAGTCACCTTCCTTTAACGTTGGTAACATACTGATTCCCTTAACATGTATCTTATTGGTATCATTTTTCTTTAAAATTACTCTTAATAAACTCTCTCTATTATCCATGTACAACCTCCTTTGACTGCATAATTTCCAATACCTTATTTTCCAAATCATCAAATGTACTATATTCTAAAAGGTAAACATTAATTTTCTTTTTCAACTCATTTACCTTAATATACTGCTTAAATATATCCTTATTATCTATACTTTGCTTTAATACGGATTCTACCGCATTCCAATGCGGTATTTGCTCTATTCTTGTCTCTCCAGACTCTTTTCTATTTAAAATAAATAAACAATTCAAATGATGTCCATTTACATTACTTTCATCAACATTCAGGTGAAATCTTTGATAATGACCAACTCTGTACTTCTTTAAGTCTGACGTTTTTCCGTACTTCTTTACGAACGGCACAGAACCCTTTCTAAGCATGATTCCTCTTGAATAAGGAATAATCTCGCCTGTCTTTGTATGAATAATTGCTTTATCATCCGACAACGTATTAAATCCCTGATAATGTAAATAGGAAATCAATGTAGATTTTCCCATTCCACTATCTCCTAAAAATCCTGCACAAGCTCCGTTCTTTTCTACAAATCCTCCATGTAAAAATACATATTCTTTCTTTAGGTTATGGTTAGAATATAAAACATCTGTAAAAAAATTAATTAAACCATTTTTCTTAATCTTTAATTCTATATCGCGACAACGTACTGTGTAATTGCCATGGCCTTCGATATACCAGATGTTTTCTGTATCATTTAATTCCTGTTTACTAATTTCTGTAATATACTGAGCACCTATCAATGACAGACTCTCGTATACATTTTTATCATCAAAAGAAAAATAAATACTTTCTTGTAAGCTCTCGTTATTGTACTGTACTAACATATCTAATTCTCACCTCTGTCTTCTACAAATTCCTAATACTCTTATTACTTACATGATTCCCATAAAAATTTCCTTAAACTTATCAATACTCACGCTATCATCCAAATAAGATCTTGCTGCTGCACTAATATATCCTGCTACTTCATCCAACTCAATCTCTCTTACTGTTAACTGCTTCCAATCTTTAATCTCTTTCATTTCTTCACTACTCCTATATTGTCTATCCTTTATTATGTTCTCCACAATGACATGGACACTTATATAATTGATATGTCACAATTTGATTTTTACATGAAATAACACGGTGTTCCAAATAACATTGAAATTCCTAACAATGTACCTGAAGCTGGTAATTCACAAGTATACGATCTTGCTGATGCATCAATATGTCCCGTAATTTCTTCCATTTCAAGTTCTCTAACTGCCAATTTATTCCAATCCCTAATCTCTTTCATTTTCTACTTTCTCCCTTTGTCTATCGTTGATAATGAATAGAGCATAAAGCCCTATTCATTATTCATGAAATAACCGTAAAAACCTAACCATGATGAACCACCAGAACAAGATCTTGCAGCTGCATCAATATGCTCTTTTACATCTTCAATAGCTATTTCTTCGACTTTTAAACTATTCCAGTTTTTTGTTTCTTGCACTTTACTCACCACCATTAGCTCCATGAAATACTATCATCGCAGAAAAACCAATGTACCATTCCAATTCCACCTGATCTTGCTGATGCACTAATATGTTCTGTAATATTCTCCACAGCTACCTCTTCTACTTCTACGCCATCCCAAGTCTTATTTTCCTTCATTTCACCCATTACAATAAGTCCTCCTTTTCATTTCATCTATGCATATCTTTAATTTGTCAATAATCAGCCGTCACAATAAAACCAGTGAACAAATCCTACTCCCGGACCAGTTGAAGATCGTGCAGAAGCATCAATATGCTCTGTTACTTCATTGATAGCTACTTCTTCTACTTCTACACCATCCCAATTCTTAATTTCCTTATTTTCCTGCATTCTTTTTCTCCTTTCTCAATTAGCATAAGCTATACATATACATCACTAATTGCTCATTAGTCATTGATGGCGGATATGGTGTATATGATCTTGCTGATGCATTGATATGACCTACCACCTCTTCAAAGTTCAGATCTCTTACTTCTAGCTTGTCCCACATTTTTTTCACTTTCTTAGACTCCATCCTTTTCACCTCCTTATTAAAATATCTATAGAAACAATCATTATATTTTACATATGACTGTATTCCACTAACATTCTTTCATACTATGCTGTACATGCCACAAGAACATTACGCTGTACTAAATTTTCTGTAAACTTCTGTATCTCCTTCAAAATCCCTGCTCCGACATTCGCATAATTCTCCTGTACATACGATGCAGTCTTCTCAACCCCCTGCTCCATTACCATACGCATTACCTCTGTTTCACTCTTTCCTAAAATAAATACCTTTTCATCCTCTTCATTAATGAAGAACATTCCCTCTTCACTCTCTTCATAATAAAGATTTTCGTTTAATTCATACATTTTTCTTTCCTCCTATTTAATAAATAATCCTATGTTTTCTATGAATTTATCATTGGTATATGTACCACAATAAAAACCATCTCCATTACTTTCGGCATTGCGAGCCAAAGCTCTCAACCTACAGCCTCCTAAACACACATGTCTGTACATACATCCTTTACACTTAGCATTTCTAGTTACGCTTCCTCTAAGAATGTATCTCAACTTTTCTTTGTCGAACTTAAGTTCCTTTCGAATATCTGCAACAATCGCACTATCTCCAGCAAAATCACTACAAAAATATACTTTTCCATCTGGTCCCACAGTCATTCCCATTGTACCGCTGACACATCTGTTAAATTTGAATTTCTGACTTCCACCAATGACCTGTAATAATCTTCCAAAATCAGCATTTACAGACATGAAAACATTATTATATTTTTTAATCATTACAGAAACCTTTTTGGCAAGTTCAAAAAACTCATCTTCGTTTTCGTATGTACTATTACCTAATCCAGTTTCAGTAGCATAATCCCAAATCGGATATACCAATATCTCTAGTTTCTCATTTGATAATATATTTCTTTTTTCCAAATCCTCGAATAACTCATCCATATGAGCAACAGTATCTCTTGTGATGGAAACAGATAATCTTAATTCAATCTTTGCCTCTAATATTTTCTCAATACCACATATAATATCCTCATAAACCTTTAGTTTCGCATCCGAAAGCTTAGAGATAACTTCGTCCTTTCCATCTAACGACATGCTTACATTGCCGATTCTGTCAATAGGAAGTCGATCCCAATACTTAATCACATTAATTCCGTTTGTAAACAATGCAATCTCTGCTTCTGGAAACACTTCTACAATCTCATCAATAATCTCAAAATTATTTTCCAGTAAGGTTTCACCACCACTAATAGAAACCTTATCAATCGGCTTTGTTACGCCAAGCTCTTTATTATAGTTCTCACACAGCTCCTTAATTTTACAAATATCTTCTACCTTCAAAGATTCATGATGTTTCTTTGTTCTCTGATAGCAATATTCACATCTAAGATTACATCTACTAGTGATCTCAATATGTAAACCTTCGATAGGTTGCAAACCGTCCGGTCTCTCACTCCAAAAGCTTTCATATTTATAATCCGCCTTTCTGCGAAAGGCACCGATGAGGTTATGAAACCCGATAGGTTCTTTCGCTATCTATTTCTATATCCCTCTGATATTATCTCTTTATAAGACTGACACACTACAGAACACGTGGAGGTGAG
>JAZNMO010000126.1:0-26870 GCA_045579665.1 Lachnospiraceae bacterium | reverse complement strand
AATCAAATAGACAAGTTGCATAGTTGAAGAAAAAAATGAAGAGTGGGTAAGCATTTTCTACATAATGCAAAAAAAATATTTGGTGATTTGTGGCATAGCTTTTTGACATAATATAATTTATACTAATAACAGTTTAGTAATTTAATATTTTCGGGAGGAAATGAAAATGGCAAGTTTATCATTAAAGAATATCTGCAAAGTTTATCCTAACGGATTCGAAGCAGTAAAAGATTTTAACCTTGAAATCGCTGATAAGGAATTCATCATCTTCGTAGGACCTTCAGGATGTGGTAAGTCTACTACACTCCGTATGATCGCTGGTCTTGAGGATATTTCATCAGGTGAATTAAGAATTGGTGACAGAGTAGTTAACGATGTAGAGCCTAAGGACAGAGATATCGCGATGGTATTCCAGAACTACGCTCTTTACCCACATATGTCAGTATATGACAACATGGCATTCGGTCTTAAGTTAAGAAAGGTTCCAAAGCCAGAAATCGATAAGATGGTTAAGGAAGCTGCTAAGATTCTTGACTTAACTCCACTCCTTGACAGAAAGCCAAAGGCTTTATCAGGTGGTCAGAGACAGCGAGTTGCTATGGGTCGTGCTATCGTACGTAATCCTAAGGTATTCCTTATGGATGAGCCTCTTTCAAACTTGGATGCTAAGCTCCGTGTACAGATGCGTATCGAGATCGCTAAGTTACACCAGAGATTAGGTACAACCATCATCTACGTTACACATGACCAGACAGAGGCTATGACTCTTGGTACACGTATCGTAGTTATGAAGGATGGTGTTATCCAGCAGGTAGATACACCTCAGAACTTATATGAGAAGCCACAGAACCTCTTCGTTGCAGGTTTCATGGGATCTCCACAGATGAACTTCGTTGACGCTACAGTATCTGTAAACGGTGACGTTGCTACATTAAAGGTTGCTGACCTTGCAATCGCACTTCCACCAGCTAAGTCTAAGAAGTTAATCGACGGCGGATATGATGGAAAGGTTGTTACATTCGGTATCAGACCTGAGGATATCTATGATTCTCAGATGATGATCGAAGCTAAGGCTGACAGCACATTCGAGACAACTATCCGTGTATACGAGTTACTTGGTGCTGAAGTATTCTTATATGCTGATATCGCTGAGACATCTATCACAGCTAGAGTTGATCCTAGAACAACAGCTAGACCTGGTGATAAGGTTAAGTTTGCTATCGACGTTGAGAAGATTCACGTATTCGATAAGGAAACAGAGAAGGTTATTACAAACTAATCTGTATATCATTGATAATTTACCCCGAGTGGTTAGCCACTCGGGGTTTTTGCATGTTGATGGGCTTGACAGTAAAACAGGAATATAATAAAGTATATTTAGATACACTAACTTATGATAAACTTTTGCATTGCTTGTATTATATAGAGGAGAAGCGTGATATGTTTTATTGCAGAGAAAAAGAATTGAATGAACTTAACAAAAGATATCAGAAGGAGAAGTTCGAGTGTGTGGTTATTTATGGACGCCGTCGTGTAGGTAAGACAGCCTTAATTAATGAATTTTGCAAAGATAAACCAACCATTTTCTTTTCTGCTTTGAATGCTTCCGCGGAGGAAAATTTAGTTGCTTTATCAAAGGCGATTTATGAAAAACAGCATAGAGATGTATTGGAAGCGCCGGTATTTCAAAATTATGATGCGGCACTCGCTGAAATTACACGATTGTCGGAGAAAGAGCGTATTGTGTTTGTGGTTGATGAGTACCCATATTTGGCAAAGGCTGAACCTTCAATTTCTTCCAGATTACAACACATGATTGACCATATCTGGCAAGCAGGGAAAATATTTTTGATTTTATGTGGCTCTTCAATGAGCTTCATGGAATATCAGGTGTTAGGATATGAAAGTCCGTTATATGGAAGAAGAACGGCACAGTTTAAAATACAGGCATTAACTTATAAGGAAATGACAGCGTTTGTTCCAAGGCTATGCAATGAAGAGCAAGCATTACTTTATGGCATTACTGGAGGAATTCCGCATTATATCAATAAACTAGATATAGAAAAGGATATAGATACTGCATTACAGGAGAATTTATTCAATAGTGCGAGCTATTTGTTTGAAGAACCAGAAAATTTACTAAAGCAGGAACTTCGTGAACCGGCAATCTATAATTCGATTATTTCTGCAATTGCAGGCGGTGCATCAAAACTAAATGAAATTGCAACCAAAGTCGGACTTGAAACAGGAGTGTGTACAAAGTACATTAAAGTCTTGCAGGAACTGGGCATTTTAGTAAAAGAAACACCGATAACAGAAAAACAAACCAAAAAGACAATTTATTTAATTAGTGATAATTTCTTTGGCTTTTGGTATCGTTTTGTGCCACGAAATACCTCTGCAATTCAGGCGGGACGCATAGAACAGATTTATGATGTGGCAATCAAAAAAAATTTTTCAGATTATATGGGGTTGGTATTTGAACAGATGTGTCGCGAATATTTAATGCGTTATGAAAAAAAACTGCCTATACTGTTGTCGGAAGTTGGCCAGTGGTGGGGAACCGATGCTAGAAAAAAGAAGGAAGTGCAGATTGATATTGTAGGTACTCCAGTGGAAGGAAGGGAATATATCATAGGTTCCTGCAAGTATAAGAATGAGCTGATTGGAATAGATGAATTAGAGTTGTTGAAGGACTATGCATCGGTGTTTGGATACGGAGTGAAGTATCATTATTATATTTTCTCTAAAGGTGGATTTACAGAAGGGTTAAAGGAATTAGAGAGGCAGGGAGAAGTACGATTGATTGACTTGGCGGAAATGTATTTTTAGCAATTTGACTAATACTATGAATTGGAGTAAGATACAATAATAGTAGAATAATAACTTGTATCATATATATGTTAACTGGATAAGGAATCGTATGACAGACTTAAGTATCGTAGTACCTGTATATAATGGAGAACAATATTTAGCGCAGCTATTAGATAGTATCTGTGCTATTTGTGCTGTCTCAATAGAAGTAGTTGTAGTAAATGATGGCTCGAGTGACAGTAGTGAGCGGATGATAAAGGAATATCAGGAAAAAGATGCTAGGATTAAGTATTATTCAAAAGAAAATGGTGGAATTGTCAGTGCAAGAAACTATGGGTTGGAAAGAGCTACGGGAAAGTATTTATTCTTTGCAGACCAGGATGATAAGTTAGAAGCAGCTGTGGTGGAGCAGAGCATTCAACGTATGGAGGAAGAGAATGCCGATATGCTTTTGTTCTCGACAGAGTATTTTGATGATACTGGTAAGCGGTGGCCATGTGATGCTGTTTATGAAGCAGGAAGTTTTGATGAGAATGAGATTGCAGATATATTTATAAGAAAGCTTGTGACTAGATATACCAAGAGAGAGGTAGTGTCTTATATTGGTCATATATGGGCAGCGATTATCAGACGTGATATGGTGCAGGAGTATGGGATTCATTTCAAGAGATTTATGGCGATTGAAGATGACTTACTCTTTGTGTTGGATTCTTTGGACCATGCCGCACGAATTATTACGATGAAGGAAACAGGGTATTACTGGCGTCAGAATCCTTCTTCTAGAACAAGGAAGAATATTTACTGTGAGAATTTTGCTCAAAAGAAGCAGAAATATTATGAATATAGAACCAACATATTGAAGAAGCACAATATATGTACGCAAGAGGAATTCGAAGATTACTGTATTGGTGTGCGTCAGGAATTTATGCTGGACATGTTGGATAATGAAGCGATATTGGGAATTGGCAATATAGTAAAGTCCAGGCAGTTGCTTAAGCGATATTTGGATGATTTACAGATTGCGGAGGCGATGCAGAGCAAGCCGATGTGTCCTCTTGCCACAAGGTATGTGACAGAGAAGCGATTGCTGATGCAGGGTAAGGTAAAGAGTGCGATTGTATATAAGAAACTTAAGTATATAAAGGCGAGTGTAGGGAATTGGATGAGGAGAAAGCATTGATATGAGTGGAAGAAAAGTAGCAGCAATGAAGAATAGTATGATAGGACTATTGGGACAGATACTATCTTTGGTTCTACAAATAATTTCCAGAAAAGTATTTATTGTCTTTATAGGTGAAGAAATACTGGGATTGAATAGTACATTTTCCAAAATATTATCTACATTATCTTTGGCGGAGCTTGGTGTGCAGAATGCCATAGCATTCAGTTTATATAGGCCATTGGCAGAGAAGAAAGAACAGGAAATTAGTGAGATTGTCAATGTATTCAAAGTAGTATATCGTGCGATAGGTATCTTTTTTGTGGTTGCTTCTTTTGCGCTATTGCCTTTCTTGGGCTTTTTCCTGAAAGGAATAGAATTAACTACAGACATTTATTTGTTTTTCTTATTGCAGGCATTTGCATCTTCATGCACATATTTCCTTGCATATAAGAGGACTGTTTTATACGCTGACCAAAAGGAATATGTTTACAAAATAATAGATGTTATCATGAATTTTATCTTTAAGCTGGCGCAGATTTATGTGATTGTTGCATGGCACAATTATTATGCGTATATTATTTTGCAGGTGATTCAGGCGTATGGCTCTAATATTATTGTGCATTTTATATGCAAGAAACATTACCCATACCTTAAGAAGGAAAAGTTCAATAAGAATTATGCTAAGACGATATTTAGTCATGTGAAAGAAATATTTGCCGGAAGAATAGCAGGATATATTTATTCATCGACAGACACCCTGATTATCTCTAAAGTTATTGGAACAGCAACGGTAACTTTTGTAGGAAACTATACAACGGTCACTGACAACATTCGATATTTGATTAATAGTATGATGGTGCCGTTGACGCCTATTATAGGGAACTTTGTGACGGAAAACGAAGATATAGAATATCAAAAGAATCGTTTGAACATCTATACGCATTTGCGATATCTGATTTCACTGATATTACTGGTGCCGACTGTGGTGTTGATAGATGATTTTATTGTTATGTGGATGGAAGAAGAAAGATTTGTTTTATCTGGAATAATAAAGTTTTTGTTGGTGTTAGATATTTATTTTGCACTTTTTTATGGTGCATGCAATGACTTTATAATGGCAAAAGGTTTATTTCAGAAATATAAGATAGTAACTATAATTGGATGTGTGATTAATTTAGGCTTATCGTTGGTATTGGTACATACATGGGGAATAGAAGGTATCTTGTTTGGTACCGTTTGTGGCCAATTCTATTATTTTATAGGGTATAGTTACATTGCATATAAGTATTGTCTTGCAGAAAAATGGCGAGGTTATGCAAAGTTTTTAGTACAGAACGCATACTATTTTGCAAGTTTTTGGCTAATTGCAGTGGTATGTAATTGGGTGTATGAGTTATTGCCGATGAAGGCATCGCTTATCAAATTTATGTGTGGTGGTGTGATCAGTGTAGGCGTAACAATAGGTTTGTATTTAGTTATGAATATAGGAAATAAAGAAGGAAAAGAACTACGTGGTCTTATACTATCAATGTTAATAAAGAAACAAAGATAGTGTAGAAAACGTAACTTGCACAATTTTTCCAAATTCGCTAAAATGAAAATGATGGGGGATTCGCACCAAAGGGGTGCAGAAAGGCATGGTTAAGTGAAATGATATCAAATCAGGTAATTCAGACGAGTATTGATGAATTAAAAAGTATTACAAAGGTAGAGCTTTGTGTAATTGATATGGAGGGATTGACGGTTGCGTCAACTTTTCAAAGTGATGAGATAAATATCAGATTGGTAATGGATTTTGTGCGTTCGCCTGCAGACAGTCAGATTATTGGTGGATATCATATGCTTAAGATATTAGAGGATGGAGAGGTTGTATTTGTTCTTGTGGCGAAGGGAACGGATGCAGATGCTTATACCATTGGAAAGATAGCAGTAAGTCAGATACAGCATTTGGTAGTTGCGTATAAGGAGCATTATGATAAGAATAATTTTTTCCAGAATCTTTTATTAGATAATATGCTTCTGGTTGATATTTATAATCGTGCGAAGAAGCTGCATATCGATACAGAGGGTGATAGAGTAGTATATCTGATAGAGGCACAGAATGATAAAGACAATGTTGCGATGGAGATGATGAAGAGTCTCTTTGATGACCAGCAGGATTGCCATTTGACAGCGGTAGAGCAGAAGAATATTATTCTGATTAAGCGTGTAGAGGACAAGACCAATAATGATGAGATGGAACAGACTGCTCAGATGATTATTGATATGCTTAATACTGAAGCGATGTTAAATGCCAGAGTATCCTATGGCACCATAGTACATGAGCTTAAGGAAGTGTCAAAGTCATATAAGGAAGCAAAGTTAGCTTTAGAAGTAGGTAAGATATTCTATATGGAGAAGCCGATTACTGCTTACAATACACTTGGTATAGGTCGATTGATTTACCAGTTACCGGTTAATCTGTGTCGCATCTTTATTAAAGAAATCTTTGGTGAGGGTCTTCCGGAGGAGCTTGATGATGAGATGCTTATGACAGTACAGAAGTTCTTTGACAATAGCTTGAATGTATCGGAGACATCCAGACAGCTCTTTGTACATCGTAATACCTTGGTATATAGGATTGAGAAGCTTCATCAGTCTACAGGGTTGGATATTCGTAACTTTGAGGATGCGTTGACCTTCAAGATTGCGATGATGGTTGTAAATTATATGAAATACATAGATTCCATGGAGTAATATCCATGGAATTTTTTTGCGCATTTGGACATACAATGAAGTAATCGAAATAATATAGGATAATATATGACAAAACAAATACATTATATGGATTATTATATAGATGGGAGACGACAGAGTAATCTCGGATTTTACAGAGAGGTATTTGGATATGTGGAGATAGTACTAAGAAATGTGCCGATACAAGGAAGGATAGAGAGGAATGTATATTTCATAAACAATGTAAACGAAGACAAAATATGGATAGGGGAAATTACTTTTTTAGATGGAATAGGACAAGTTAGATTGAAGATAGGCGAAAGTTTGAAAGGAGGAATGTTGTATATACCAATTTTGAATAATAGCTATGTGGCATGTGAGGAATGTAACAGTGTAAAAGAAATTGTACAGGTTGTAGCGCATAGTGCAGAGGAGACGAAAAATAGGAAGAAGGAAAACAAAATAGAACCCGTACCTGAAGCTGACAAATGGAAGGAAATTTATAAAAGCTATCCGAATGTACATATATTTCCACAGGCGCAGACTGTTTTGATAAAACCTAAGGATATGCTGATTTTACATAGAGATTATCATGGATTGGTAACAAATTCTTTTTTGCTTCATGCTTATTATAATTATAGGCAGTTGATTCTGAGTTATGAGGAGGATGAGAGGTATTATCTTGGTGTGCCGGGAGTGTATTATGAGAGGGAAAGTCAGTTGGCGGCATTATACGGATTTACTAGATTTGAAAATGGAGAGTCAACATTGGAGAACGGAAATAAGAGAGAGGTATATGCAGGATGCTTTGGGTATTATCTGAAAAGAGTGGAGATATAATTACTCCACTCCTCTAAGTATCGTATGGGGGACGCTCTCTTGACAAATATTCAGGAAGTTTATCAGTGTCTCTTTGTTATGGGCATGATAACCAGGTGTAATAATATGTTCGGACTCGGTATAGGATTGCAGATAGTAAGCCTTTGCGCCATTAATCCATGTAGAGATTTCCCTCATGTCCTCAGCAGTATGAAGCTCTGCAGCTATCGTTGTGCGGAACTCGTAAGAAATGCCGTGATTGCCATGAATGAGATAATCAACAGATTTATAAATATTTGAAATATCACATGTGTCCAAACCGATGGTTTGGGCATATTTTTGTGGAGAATTCTTGATATCCATTGCAACATAATCTACAAAACCCTTCTCAATAAGAGAAATCATAACATCAGGGCGGTAGCCATTAGTATCTAGCTTTATTTGATAGCCAAG
Organism: Lachnospiraceae bacterium; assembly: GCA_045579665.1. Lineage (GTDB taxonomy): Bacteria > Bacillota > Clostridia > Lachnospirales > Lachnospiraceae > COE1. Next base: position 18,907 of record JAZNMO010000126.1, on the reverse strand, counting down.
AGACTTAATCTTACTAAGAAAATCGGTTAAATCAGGCTGAAGAGTGGGTTCGCCACCAGTGATGCAGACACCTGTTAAGACGTTCCTTCGTTTTTGTAAATGCTGTAGGATTTCTTCTTCGGAGTAAGGTTGCAATATTTGCGATTGAATGCTTTCTCTAGCAAATACAATATCTTTATTATGACAAAATGGACAACGAAAGTTACATCCACCTGTAAAAATGGTAGACGCTATATGCTCGGGATAGTCTAATAAGGTGGTCTTCTGAAATCCAAGAATTAACATATAAATCCTCTTTTCTGATATCGTTATTTCATATATACTAAAGATATAGATATGTTAACATAGGGAGAAGAAAAATGCCACGTCTTGTAATGACAGAAGATGAAAGATATATGAAGGAAGCGAAGAAACAGGCGAGAAAAGCATATGCCCTGGGTGAGGTACCAATCGGATGTGTGATTGTTCATGAAGGTAAGATTATCGGCAGGGGCTATAATCGTCGCAATACCGATAAGAATACACTTGCTCATGCAGAGATAACTGCGATTAATCGTGCCAGTAAGGTAATCGGTGACTGGCGATTGGAAGAGTGTACCTTATATGTAACACTGGAACCTTGTCAGATGTGTGCCGGAGCGATTGTGCAGGCTAGGATTCCGAAGGTCGTGATGGCAAGCATGAATCCTAAGGCAGGATGTGCGGGCTCGATATTGAATATATTGGAAATGCCTCAGTTTAATCATCAGGTAGAAGTGGTGCGAGGTGTGCTGGATGAAGAATGTAGTACCATGCTAAAGGAGTTTTTTGTAGAGCTTCGCCAGAGAAATAAACTGGAAAAAGATGCAAAAAAGACCGTTCTTATTGACTTTACAGAACAAAGATAGTACAATAAAAAGGCCGTGCAGCCGGGGCGTTAGCGGTGCCTTATATCCTACAATCCGCTATAGTAGGGGTGATGAGCAGCAGAGGGTTTGCGTTGATGTAGCAGCCCATTATAAGTGGCGATGAAGTTTGGGTCTTGCGCAATACGTGCCGTCGAACCGTGTCAGGGTAGGAATACAGCAGCACTAAGGTGGATTTCGTATGTGCCGCAAGGGTGCCTGGCGGAGTTAACTGTAGTGGTAACGTGCATTGATATATGACTCGAAGCTGTTCGCACGGTTTTAATTCATAGAAGAGTGCGGTTTACTTTTTTATAATTAGAAAGGGAAGAGGGTTAACTAATGAAGAATAAGAAGATAGGTGCATTGTTGTTGATGTCGACGATGATGTTATCATTGGTGGCATGTGGAGAAGAGGAGAAGCCTAATGTTAAGGTAGAGGAGGATTTCACTTTAACAGTTGAGCGTGACGAGCCACAGCCTAGCAAGGAAGCAGAGACAACAGTAGTTGAGGAATCAAAGACCCAGGAGACAGTAGTAGAAGAGAGTCGCGAGGGTATGTATAGAAGTGAGATTACCAATGAGTGGATTGATGAAGCGTTGAAGAATCAGCGTCCGATTGCTGTTATGGTAGATAATGAGAAGATTGCTCTTCCTCATTACGGATTAACAGAGGCAGATGTTGTATACGAGATTATGAATAGTACTGCTAATAACAGAATTACGAGATTCATGGCAGTTGTGAAGGATTGGGGTAAGATTACACAGTTCGGAAGTATCAGAAGTGCAAGACCAACTAACTTCATGTTGGCAGCAGAGTGGAATGCTGTTATGTGTCATGATGGTGGTCCTTTCTATATTAATGATTGGGTAGCAAAGGATTATACAAATAACTTTAGTGGAACATTTGGCCGTGTAGATAATGGTAAGGCTAGAGAGTATACAGAGTATATTTGTGAAGGTGATTTGGAGAAGAACTTTAGTAATAAGGGCTATTCAACAGAGTATAATTCGCATTATCAGGGACAGCACTTTACATTTGCAGCATCTGAGGTGGATTTATCAACTCAGGTTACAGCTATTGATGCAACACATGTAGAGCTTCCGTTCTATCATAATGATTCTATGTTAGATTATAATGAGGCAACAGGAACATATGATTATTCAGAGTATGGTAAGCAGCATGTAGATCCGTTACATGATAATGCAGTGTTAAGCTTTGAGAATGTTATTCTTCAGAATTGTACATTTGCTAAGCTTGATGATAATGGTTATTTGATTTATAACTGTATTGATACAGGACGCGATGGTTATTATCTGACTAATGGTAAGGCTATTCCGATTGTATGGAATAAGACTACAGAGACAGAGCCAACAGAGTTTATTAATAAGGCAACTGGTGAAAAGATTGAATTGAATACAGGTAAGACTTATATTGCTTTAGTTCCATCAGATACATGGGATGAAGTAGTGATTCAGTAAGAGCTTGAAGGCGCAATCCGTAAGGTTTGCGCCTTTTTGCCTGACAATTAATGATATAATCGTACAACAAAATGATCAATTGCATAAATATTTGAAAATAATACTTGATATTGTGAAAAAACTATGCTATAACTATATATGTCAGACAACAAAAGAAATTGTCGAACAAAACGTGTAGAAGAAATACGGTGTGGGGCCCGTAGTTGTGTAAGAGGGGGATTTTGTTATGGAATTTTTTGAAGGTAAAGGTGCTGAGCAGGTAATCAGTGACTATATTGAGCACGAAATGTCCGAGTATAAGAAGGTTTCAGAGCAGGAAATCTTACAGGGAAGTGTAGCACCGGAAGCCAAGCAGGCTTTTAGCAGAAAGCCATATTATAGTATGGCTGGAACATTTTCAATTAAGAAACCGGTTATTAAGTAAAAATAGATAACAGGTCATGTGTAAAAGGAAGTGGATTGGGGAATCCACGAGGGAATCTTTCATGAGATAAAACACTCGTTGTATTGGGGAATGCAACGGGTGTTTTGTTTGCTAATATATGTTAAAAGGGATAGTTTGACTATCGTGTGCTTATAAGTTAAAATTATTTACATAAAGAGAAAAAGTGAACAGGTAAAATGAAAGAGGATAAAAATGTTTGTTGTTTGTATAGGTGATGGATTAGGGAATCAAATGTTTCAATATGCGTTTTATTGTGGTCTGCAGAAGCAATATCCCGATAATCATGTAAAAGTAGATATAGGTAATTATTATGGCTCTGTGAATAATCATAATGGTTATGAACTTGAAAGGGTTTTTGGAATTAAGCTTCCTGTTTGCGATGAACGTACGGCATCTGCGCTTGCGGATTTTACACCACATAGTAAGCACAAGCTTCTTAATAAAATTTTTCAAATCCGAAGAATAGTATTTGGAAATAAGGATTCATTTATTGTGCAGGATGATCCAACAGTGTTCTATGAGGAAATATTCAAGTTAAGTACACTTAAGTCATATATGTTTAGAGGCAATTGGATTAATGAAAATTATTTCTCGAATTGCAGAGAACAGCTGTGGCAGACTTTTGATTTTAAGAAGGTAGATGATGAAAGGAACAGCAGGTGCTTGGAGAATATAAAGAATCAGAATGCGGTTTCGATTCATGTAAGACGTGGTGATTACCTGACAACGAAGATGAATCAGTTGACAGTGAATTATTATTGCTCTGCTACAGAGATGATAAAGCAAAAAACCTATAATCCGGTATTCTATATATTCTCAGATGATATAGATTTTATTAAGCGGGAATTTGATTTTTTAAATGAAGAGAATAGAGTGATTGTTGATTGGAATAAAGGGGAAGACAGCTTTAGAGATATGCAGCTTATGAGCTGTTGCAAGCATAATATTATTGCGAATAGTACATTTAGTTTTTGGGGGGCATATTTGAATCAAAACGAAGAAAAGATTGTGATTGCACCCAAAGTGGCATCAGTCGGATATAAGAATCCATTTGCGTGTGAGGGATGGATTTTGTTGGATAATTAAAGGAAAAGGTGGAGTTATGCTTAATATATTATATTTTTTTAACGAGAAATATGTTCCATATGCAGGAGTGTCGATTGTCTCTCTTCTTGAGAATAATAAAACGGTTAATAAAATTACAATATATATGTTAGGTGAAGGTGTATCAGAGGAAAGTCAACAAAAATTAACGGAGCAGATTCGTAAATATGGAAGAAATGCAGTGTATATTGATGCGGAAGCTTATATAGAGAAGATGAAAGCAAGTGGTATCAATGAATATAGAGGAGCATACGCTCCAAACTTGAAACTTGTAGTTTCATGGTTTGTTCCAGAAGATGTAGAACGCATACTATATTTAGACTGCGATACGATTGTCATGAGGAATCTTGAGGTATTGAATGCGTTTGATTTGCATCATAAACCGATAGGTATGTGCAAGGATTCCATGTGTAAAGAACATAAAATGGAGATAGGCTTTAGCGAGAAAGACGCTTATTATAATAGTGGAGTGATTCTTTATGATATGAATACCTGGCGGAAGCAGAAATGTACAGAACAAATGGTGGAGCATTTAAGAAATGTTCGGTGTCATTATATGGCTCCCGATCAGGATATGATTAATATTGTGATGAAAGATAATATTGAAGATATGGGGCCAGCATATAACCTACAGCCGATGCACAGTGTTTATAGCTATGAGATGTATAATAAATATTTTGGCTCTGAAGCCTATTATACAAAGAATGAGATAGAAGCGGCTGTTTCTTGTCCGATGATTTATCATACGTTTAGATACCTGGGAGGTTTTCCCTGGCATAAGGATTGTATGCATCCGAATACAGATGTGTTTGACAGATATATGGCGATATCAGAATGGGCTGATTATGAAAAACAGGAATCGGAGCGTGATGATTTTATGTTTAGAATAGAGCGCTTTATGTATAAGGTATTACCGAGGACGGTATTTATTAGGGTGTTTAAGGTTTTTTATGAAATATTTATGTGGAAGTCTGGTAAAGATTCCCGAAAGGGAAGAAATAATATCAGAATGTAACTTGTTTGTGTTGTTGAATTATGTCAATTGTGTTAAAATATAATTAGATTTGTACAACTGGGGAACGACTTAAGAATTAGTGAGAAGGATATTACAAACAAAATAGAATTGATAAAATGGAATATCCTGAGAAGAATAATATTTCAAATGGCAAATATTGCACTATAAATCTGTGGTTTAGTACCGTATAAGTACGAGTGTGATATTGGTATTTGGAATATTTTTTTTGACAATAAAAGGGGAAGAATATGAAAATTACGGTTGCAACTGTATGCTATAACGCAGAGGATGTTATCGAGGATACGATGAAATCTGTATTAAATCAGACATATCAAGATATAGAATATTTGATTATTGATGGAAAATCGACGGATAGAACAATGGAGATAGTCAACAAGTATCTTGATGATAGTAGAGTTATAGCAATTTCGGAACCGGATAGTGGTATTTATAATGCAATGAATAAGGCTATTAAGTTCTGCACAGGTGAGTACATAATTTACATGAATGCGGGGGACTGTTTTAAGGATGAAAGAGTAGTAGAAGATGTTATTCCAGAACTGAGATATGACATAGTATATGGGGATGTTCTAAGAAAGAAAAAAAACAAATATGTTATGGAAAAATACTCTTCTAAAGATAATGTAATATTTATGTTATTGGCGGGGATGGTTATGAGTCACCAGGCAATGTTTACATATTCCCCGATAATGCAACAGTATGGTTTTGACGAAGAATATATGATACGGGCGGATTATGACTTTGTGGTTCGAGCAAAAAGAAATAAGGTAAGCATGCATCATATAGATAGAGTAGTGAGTATTGTTGAAAGTGTAGATGGTATTAGTTCGCGTTATGATAATTATAATAGCATGAGAAAAGAAACAGATAGAAGTTTGAAGAAAAATTTCCCTTTTTTTTATTGCTGTGTGAAATTGCCTATAGAAATGGTGCGATTTGTGAGAAGGAGATATGAGAAGAAGTGTATGCGATATTTGTAAAGAGAATTTATAGATTTTTTTTCTTTTCAGTAAAAAGGATTTATCTATATGTAAGCAAAAAAGTATTGTTTGATGTAGGAGCATATGCAGATAGGCAAACGATATTTGCAGGGAATAATTTTCTGGGTGAAAGATGCTTCTTGTCATGCACTAGTTTGGGATTTGCGTCGTATGTTGCGGATTTTAGTAAGATTTTTTTTGCTAAGATAGGAAAGTTTACATCGATTGGACAAAATGTGTGCACTGCGATTGGCAAACATCCGATTTCGGAGAATATATCTACATCGCCATCCTTTTGTTCTTTGCATCCTAGTAATCAATTAAAATTGATAGGGAAGAAAAAATATGAAGAGCTAGAGCTAAAGGTTGAAGGAAAATACAGTGTTGAAATAGGAAATGATGTTTGGATAGGGAATAATGTGGTGATATTGCAAGGGGTAAGGATTGCTGATGGAGCCATAGTAGGAGCAGGTGCAGTTGTAATAAAGGATGTTGAGCCGTATGCAATATATGTAGGTAATCCAGCTAGATGTATTGGATATCGTTTTGAAAAGGAGACGATAGACAAATTATTGAAACTTCAGTGGTGGAATAAGGATGTTAATTGGCTGAAGGAGCATGCAGAGGAATTTGCTAATGTTGGGGAATTTGTGGAAAAGTGGGGCACAGAAGATGAGTCTACGTGAATATTTAAAGGATACAATAAAGCAAGAATGTTTCGCGGAGGAAGTATTTAGTTTTATATTGAGTAAGCTGTCTTTAAGAAATCCGTTGCTTAAACAAAATCGTGAATTGAAGGGACAGGGAGCAGGCAAACGTTGTTTTTTGATTGCAACAGGACCTAGCATTAAGCAGCAAGATTTGAAACTTTTAGAGGGAGAAGACTGCTTCACTGTAAGTAATTTTTTTGTGCATGAGGATATTAAACGAATCAAGCCCAAACTGCATTTTTTTGCACCATACCATAAGCCTCTTGTTGAAGACAATTTTGTGGAGAACTGGAGGTGTGCGGATAGGATGCTTCCTAAAAAAACCAATATTGTATTAGGGACAGGAAGTAGAAGAATGGTACAGGAACATGGCTTATTTTCTGAACGAAAAATATATTATTTAAATTTTCGCAATTTAAAAAGAGTGAGAGGAGATATCGAAAAGTCAGTAATGGCACCCCAAACTGGAACTATGATGATATTTCCTGTATTGGCATATATGGGATACACAGAGATTAATCTGATTGGCTGCGATATGAATATGTTGAAAGACTATGGAAAAAAGGTAGAGAATTTCTATGCGAAGGATATCCGAAAAAACGCAACGGATGAGGGTAGATGGCAGGGAATCTTGTTTGAACTGGAAGCGAATTTGATTATGATGAAGCAGTATAAAATGTATAAGGACTTTTTGGAAATGCGTGGTGTGAAAGTGCAGAATCTGTCACCTACGTCGTGGATTGATTTTATTGATAAAGTGGAATACATGGATGCAGTTAGGGGTGGACAAAAAGAAAGTGGTATGGAATAAGAAAGAGTTTTCTAATGTAATATGGCAGTTAGGTGATAAGATATTGACTTTTTTTTCGGGTATGGTATTGATGGTTTTGCTGGCAAATCATTATGGTGCTGCGCAATATGGTGAATACCAATATATCATTAGCATAATCGCAATATATGAATTGATTTTAAACTTTATTGATACAAGGGTAGTTTTAAAAAGATATGATGTAATAAAGCCGGATAAGATGGTTTATAATGTATTCATACTTAAAGTGCTATTAAGTATATTGCTTGCATTTGTGGTTATCATTACTATGCCCTTTTTGGAAATGTCTCAAAGGGCAGTATGGATGCTTGTGATTTTGGCATGTAATTCAGCGGTAATCGCATTTCGATTTGGTCCAACCGTTGCGTTTTTACATGATTTGAAGGTGAAGAATACGGTAATTGCCTGCGATATCGGTATTATTATTAGCTTTATTTGGCAGTTGTATGCAATATATTACGATAGAAGCTTGTTATATATATCATTTACAACATTGATATCTAATTTGATAGTAACTGTTATTATATATGTAGAGTTTATTAGTCAGTATAAATGGTCAAAAGAAGCCTACTGTGTGGATATAAAATATTTGAAAGAAGTATTAAGAGAGAGCTTTCCTTTAGTGATTGCAACAGCAGTGTATATCATATATACAAGAACGGATTCTTTGATGATAGGCAAACTTTTGTCTGTTGAAATGGTGGCAATATATTCTATAGCGGTAAAGTTGATTTCGGTTATTGAGTTAGGCATAATACCCATTCAGAATACGGCATATATAAAAATGATAGAGTTATATAAAAAGAATGAGAAGGAGTATGAAGATTACTATATAAAAATGTCAAGTATTATGACTTGGATGGTAATTATAGGAGGATTTATTTCTATAAAGATATTGCCGTTTGTTTTAGAACTGTTTAATAAAGAATATGCGGTGGCATTAGAAATATATAATATATTGATATGGAGTATGCTGTTTGCGTATAACGGAATGTTGAGAGCTGGGCATATAACTTTAGTTGAAAAGGGAAGTATATTGACGATTTCTAATGTGATAACAGTAATTCTGAATGTACTCTTAAACTATATATTTATATGTTGGATGGGAATGAAAGGGGCAGCTATTGCAACAGTACTAGTTAAATTTTTTTGTATAGAAGGAGTAAATATTTTTTTTCGGGAGGGAAGAAAAATATTATTGTGGCAGTTGAAAGCCTTTAATCCTATATATATCGTTAAAAAATGTTAAGGAGAAGATGGGGATGAATAAGAGATATGAAGCCAATGGCATTAATATAATAAGGATGAGTCATACTCAAATAAAAGCAAAGGAAGACTTGGAGAAAAAGATGGAAAGCAGGGAGTATCTTTCGGAAAACGTGCCTTGCGAATGTGGAGCTTCTCTAAAAGAAGATGAGATTTTGGCAGAAAAAGATAGATACGGATTAGAGGTTAGAAATGTTATTTGTAAAAAGTGTGGTTTGATTCGTATTACGCCAAGAATGAATCAAGAAGGATATAACCGATTCTATGACACAGAGTATAGAAGACTTTATAGTAATAGTGAAAGTGCGACAGAGGATTTCTTTTTAGAACAGTATAGGCATGGTTTGGAAATCTATAATTATGTCAAGGATGAGATGAAAGGTGAGAGTAAGAAAGTATTAGAAATTGGCTGTGGTGCAGGTGGAATTCTTATGGCCTTTTTGGATAATGGTTGTATTGTAAAAGGGATAGATTTGGGAAGCGAGTACGTCAAAAGCGGAAAAGAGAAGGATAACCGTTTGGATTTGGAAGTGGCATCTGCAAAGGACATCATAGGAAGAGGCGAAAAGTATGATGTTATTATCCTGAGTCATGTGTTGGAGCATATGCTTAATTTGAAGGAAGAATTAGAGAATATTAGTATGCTCATGAAGGAGGATGGAATTCTTTATATAGAAGTCCCAGGTGTTAAGTTTATTCACAAGGCATATAGAGGTGATTTGTTATTATATATGCAGAATGCACATGTATATAGTTTTTCAATGAATACTTTGAATCAGATTATGAAATGGAATTCTTATCATACGGTAAAGGCGGATGAAAGAATACGAGCGATTTACAGAAAAGCTGATAAAAAAGAAAATGTAGTGGAAAATTATTCGAATGAAATTATGGAATATTTATGTAGGTTGGAAAAGAGAAGATATTTGTGGGCGTTATGGTGCACAATGAGAGATATGTTGCTAAAAATAGATTTTGTAAAAAAACTAGTAATTAAGTAATGGGGAGAGAAGATGAGTACATACGAAAAGCCATATGTTATAGCAGAAATTGGTTGCAACCATAAAGGGGATATGCAGATTGCCAAGGAGTTAATTGAGGTGGCAGCGATATTCTGTAAAGTAGATGCAGTAAAATTTCAGAAGAGATGTAATAAAGAGTTGTTGACAGAGGAGCAGTATAATGCTCCGCATCCAAATCCAAGTAATTCCTATGGTGATACCTATGGGGCGCATAGAGAGTATTTGGAGTTTACAGTTGAACAGCATGCGCAATTGAAGGAGTGGTGTGAACAATACGGAATAACATATTCCACATCTGTATGGGATTTGACTTCGGCAAAGGAGATTGCAGGACTGAAGCCTAAGTTTATCAAGATTCCGTCGGCATGTAATAATAATTATGAAATGTTATCTTGGCTATGCGAGAATTATGAGGGGGAGATTCAGTTATCCTTCGGCATGACCACGAGAGCAGAAGAGGAAGAGGTTATAGCCTTGTTTGAACAGAAGGGGAGAAATAAGGATTTGGTGATTTATAATTGTACTTCAGGATATCCGGTTGCCTTTGAAGATGTATGTTTATTGGAGATACAGCGTCTGAAAGAAACGTACGGACATAGGGTAAAGAAGATAGGTTTCTCAGGACATCATCTTGGAATAGCAATTGATGTAGCAGCTTATACACTGGGGGCATCTGTGATAGAGAGGCATTATACCCTTGATAGAACATGGAAGGGGACGGATCATGCAGCTTCTTTGGAGCCTGATGGTGTTCGTAAGCTCGTAAGAAATTTGAAATGTACCTATGATGCGTTACAGTATAAAACACAAGAAATTTTACCGATTGAGCAGGTGCAGAGAGACAAACTAAAATATAGAAAAAGATAGGTAATGGACATGCAGAATGTAGCGATTATTCCGGTCAGGGGAGGAAGCAAATCGATTCCTTTGAAAAATATTAAAAATATGTGTGGCAAGCCTTTAGTATATTGGACAGTAAAGGCTGCTTGTGAATGTAGATATATAGATACAGTTTATGTATCTACTGACAGTGCAATTATTAAGGAGACTGTGGAACGCTTTGGCTTTGATAAGGTCAGAGTGATAGACAGAGGGGCAGATACAGCGACAGATATAGCTTCTACAGAGTCAGTGATGCTAGAATTTGCAGAAAATTATGATTTTAAAACCATGGTTTTGATTCAAGCGACTTCGCCATTATTAACCAGTGAGGATTTGGATAGAGGATTTGAGTGTTTCTATGAAGATGAAACAGATAGTGTGCTGTCGGCTGTAAGACAGAAGAGATTCCATTGGAATACGGATGAAGCAGGCAATGCATATGCGACCAACTATGACCCGTTTCATAGACCAAGACGGCAGGATTTTGATGGTTATCTGGTGGAGAACGGGGCTTTCTATATAACAAGTAAAGAGAACTTATTAAAAAGTCAGAATCGTATATCTGGCAATATTAAGATTGTGGAGATGAATGAAGCAAGCTTCTTTGAAATAGATGAACCAAGTGACTGGTTGATTATTGAGTCCCTAATGAAGAGAAGAATAGACGCGGAACTTAATATACCAGAGATTAAGTTGTTTCTGACGGATTGTGATGGTTGTTTGACAGATGGCGGCATGTATTACGCAGAGAATGGAGATGAGCTTAAGAAGTTCAATACCAAAGATGGTATGGGATTTAAACTCTTGAGAGAGCGTGGTATTCTGACAGGCATTGTAACAGGAGAAGATATGCAACTAAATGTAAGACGAGCAAATAAATTAAAATTGGATTATCTGATTAGTGGATGTACAGATAAACTGAGGGCGGTAAAGAAGATATGTGAGGAGAGAAATATTCCGTTAGAGAATGTTGCTTTTGTTGGTGATGATATCAATGATTTAGAGGTTATCGAGGCGGTAGGTTTTGGTGTGTGTGTGGCAGATGCGCATGATAAAGTAAAGGCAGCTGCGAGGTATACCGCTTCTTTACCTGGTGGTGAAGGGGCAGTAAGGGAAATAATAGACAAGTTTTTGGGAATGAACTAATATACAGGTGGTTTGGTATGAGAGGGGATATGAAGTGGAAAGAAAATGTGTTGAAGTAGAAAAATTATTAAGGGCATTATTCTTAGTAGTGGTTATAACTTTTCTTTTCTTATCAGTAACATATGTAGATAATTTTGATAATGCACAAACTGGTTACATGATATTAAATTATATTATGAATGGAAAGTGGAACCATGTATTTCAAAACTTTAACTGGTCTTATGGATTTTCTATCTATTTTATCTATGCGATTTGGAGTATTCCGGTATGGATTGTTTTCCAAAAAAATGGCTTTACACTTCCAATACGGGATTTTATGGGAGCAACCTTGTGGTATAAAGCTCTAATTGTCCTTTTCGCAATTTGGAGTATTTATTTAGTCTGTAGAATTGCAGAGCGAATTGCAGGTGCAAAGAAGGTAGATGTTGCATTACAGTATATGAGTTCTGCTCTTTTTGTGTTTGTCATTTTTGCAATAGTGCAGTGTGATATTATGGGGTTGTGCTTTGTTCTGTTGGGGATAAATTATTATATGCAGGATAAATATGTGAAGTTTTTACTTTCTTTTGCTATTGCAATTACGATGAAGTATTTTGCTCTTTTTGCTTTTATTCCATTAATTATATATAAAGAGAGACGTATTTTAAAAATATTAATAACCTTCATTGGCGGATTGAGTTTTACAATATTAACCAACTATATTCTTAGTTTCTCAAAAGGCGCCCAAGAGGCTGGTGCAAGTGAAGAATTCTATGTAAATAAGCGTATGGAGGCTTTTGATGCCTTTGCGTTAAATGTTGGCGCTGATGTTGAGATTGGTTTGCTTGCTGCTGTTTTTCTTGGGGTATGTTTGCTTGCTTACTGTATAGATAATAGGGATATTGAGTTGAGAAACAAGAGAATCTTATGGTTGTGCCTTGCGGGATATATGTGTTTTGGTATGTTTTATCCATATCATTTTTATTGGAATATACTTACAGTACCGTTCTTTATTCTAATCATGTATTGTAATAAGGGGAAATTAAAAGTAAATATTTTGCTGGAGATAATTTTCTATACTTCCTTATTGCTTTTACATACATATAAGCAAAGTCATGTTTTTATGGGATACAATGCCTTTAACTATTTGATTTTTCAAGGACATACAAAATTTAATAATGAAAATTTGATTGCATATTTTCTGGAAAATATTCTTCATTTTGAATTGAAAGATTATCTCTCGCATTTATATGGTCTTCAGTATGCAAGTGGCTTGATTTTTATGTATGTTAATTTCCCGAGAGCGAATGCTGAGGTTGAAGAGACTGAGGATACGGATAAGCTAGATATTAAGATATTGCAGTGGGTTAAAATAGCTGTTTTGTATATATTTACTGCGATGGCATTTTGTGGATGGTATTATGGTTGCCAAGAGTCATTATATGATGGAAGGGCAAGAGTTACTTTTGTGACTGGTGGATATGAGAAAAATGGATGTACAGTGTCTGGTGAACTAGAATATTTAGGAGAAGATATTTGGCTTGGAGAAGAGCTTGAGGTCACGATATATGTTAGTGACTTTGAGAAGGATATTCGAATGAGCACATATGGTTATACTGTCGATGGACGAACAAATGTGGAGATATATGTTGACGAACAATATGTAGGCATTTTGCAGATGGATGATCCTAACGCGAACACTGCTGAGCGCTATCTAGTATTGCAGAAAGAGTTATTTACAGAGAATGGATTGCATACGATTAAGCTAAAAGCGGAACCCAAACCGATTAAGTATCATGATAAAGAATATATGATTAGTTTATATATGAAATATATTGATTTAACAGCTTGTGAAGAATAGGGGAAAGAGGGGGAACTAAGGTGAAAAAAATCAGTATAATGATTCCTTGTTACAACGAAGTAGAAAATATAGAACCTATTAGTGAGGCAGTTGTAGAGGTTCTGGAGAAAGAATTGTCGCGGTATGACTATGAGATTTTATTTATTGATAATGCTTCTACAGATGGAACGAGAGATAAGCTGATACATATTTGTGAGAATAATAAGAAAATTAAGGCGATTTTTAATGTGACAAATTTTGGACAGTTTAATTCTCCCTTTTATGGTATGTGTCAAACGACAGGGGATTGTACAATTTCTTTGTGCTGTGATTTTCAGGATCCTGTGGAGATGATACCACAGTTTGTAACAGAGTGGGAAAAGGGGCATCGGATAGTAAGTGGTATTAAGACTTCGAGTAAGGAATCTTCAGTTATTTACTTTTTGCGAACGATATACTATAAGCTGATTAAAAATATGTCGGATGTAAAGATGATTGAACATTTTACGGGATTTGGATTATATGATAAAACCTTCATTTCGCTATTAAAGGAGTTAGATGATCCGATTCCGTTTATTCGAGGTATTGTAGCTGAATATGGTGCAGGATTCAATATGAAAGAAATAGAGTACGAGCAGCCTAAAAGGCGCGCTGGAAAAACTCATAATAATTTTTATAGTTTATATGATGCTGCAATGTTAAGTTTTACTTCCTATACTAAGGTAGGATTGCGATTAGCTACATTTGTTGGAATGTTTAGCGCATCGGTTAGCTTTCTGGTTGCTATTGTATATACGATTTTGAAAGTGCTGAATTGGAATAGCTTTAGTGTGGGAACTGCGCCTGTAACGATAGGTGTATTCTTGATAGGAGGGATACAGCTTGTATTTATTGGACTTATGGGGGAATATATTTTAAATATTAATCAGAGAGTAATTCACAGGCCCATTGTAGTAGAAGAAAAGAGAATAAATTTTTGAAATAGAAATAAATATTCAGACGATTTGCGTTGAAGCGTTATGTTAACTATGATAAAATATAGAATATATATTTAAGACACAAAAGGGGAACGACATGAAGGTAGTAATTTTAGCAGGTGGATTAGGCACAAGAATCAGTGAGGAGAGTCATATTAGACCAAAGCCAATGATTGAGATTGGGCAGAAGCCTATTCTTTGGCATATTATGAAGGAATATTCCTATTATGGTTTTAATGAATTTATTATTTGTTGCGGATACAAGCAACAGGTAATTAAGGAATGGTTTGCAAATTACTATCTTTATAATAGCGATGTAACCTTTGATTTTACCAAGGAGAACTCGATGGAGGTTCATTCTAATGTGGCGGAGCCGTGGAAGGTAACCTTGGTATATACAGGATTACATACGATGACGGGTGGACGTATTAAAAGGATTCAGCCATATGTCGGAGATGAGACATTCATGTTGACCTATGGAGATGCAGTGTCGGACGTAGACATAGGGAAACTGGTGGAGTTTCATAAGTCACATAAGAAACTTGCTACCATGACGGCAGTTACGATTGACCAGCAGTTTGGTGTATTAGAGATAGAGCCGGATGGATTGATTAGTAAGTTTAGAGAAAAGGATACCTTGGATGCAGCTGTCATTAATGCGGGATACATGGTTCTTGAGCCTAAGGTATTCGATTATATTAAGGATGATCATACGGTGTTTGAGAAGGCTCCAATAGAGAAGCTTGCCAAGCAGGGACAGTTGATGGCATATAGGCATAATGGTTTCTGGAAATGTATGGACACTCAGAGGGACAAGCAGTTATTAGAGAATCTGATTGCGGCAGATCAGGCACCTTGGATGCAGTGGAAGAAGAAATAGGGTGAGAATAAAGGGGAAAAGCTATGTTTGAGAATAAGACAGAAGAACAGGCACGTGGGGAGATTCTCGAACTCGTGCAGGCGTATTGTAAAAAATATCATGTAAAGAAGGAATATGAAGAGGGGGATAGGATTCCCTATGCATCTAGAGTTTATGATGGTGCAGAGATGTGCAATCTGGTAGACAGTGCATTGGAGTTCTGGTTAACTTCAGGAAGATATACAGATGAATTTGAGCAGAAGCTGGCAAAATACTTAGGAGTGAAGTATTGTTCCTTGGTAAATTCCGGTTCTTCTGCTAATTTAAATGCCTTTATGGCATTAACATCACCACTCTTGGGGGATAGACGTGTTAGAAGAGGTGATGAGATTATTACTGTGGCAGCAGGATTTCCGACTACAGTAACACCGGCAATTCAGTATGGTGCAGTTCCTGTATTCGTAGATGTGACGATTCCACAGTACAATATTGATGTAAAAATGTTAGAAGAAGCTTTATCTGATAAGACAAAAGCGGTTATGATTGCCCATACTTTGGGTAATCCTTTCGACTTGGCATCAGTTAAGGCTTTTTGTGATAAGCATAATCTTTGGTTGATAGAGGACAACTGCGATGCTTTGGGTTCTAAGTATGTGATGAATGGAGAAGAGAAATTTACGGGTACGATTGGGGATATTGGTACCTCCAGCTTCTATCCTCCGCATCATATGACAATGGGTGAAGGTGGAGCAGTATATACCAACAATGCATTATTACATAAGGCGATTCGTTCCTTTAGAGACTGGGGAAGAGATTGTGTGTGTCCTTCAGGAAGAGATAATCTTTGTAATCATAGGTTTGACAAGCAGTATGGGGAGCTGCCATTGGGCTATGATCACAAATATGTATATTCTCACTTTGGTTACAATCTGAAGGCAACGGACATGCAGGCAGCGATTGGCTGTGCACAGTTGGACAAGTTCCCTTCTTTTGTGGAACGTAGAAGACATAATTTTGATAGATTAAGAGCGGCATTAGCGCCAGTGGAGGATAAGCTGATTCTTCCGATTGCCTGCGAGAACTCAAAGCCAAGCTGGTTTGGGTTCCTGCTTACCTGTAAGGAGGGAGTGGACCGTAATAAGGTGGTTCCATACATTGAGTCTAAGGGTGTGCAGACGAGAATGCTCTTTGCAGGTAATCTTGTAAAGCATCCATGTTTTGATGAGATGAGAGCTACAGGAGAAGGTTATCAGGTAGTTGGCAATTTGGAGAATACAGACCGTATTATGAGAGATACCTTTTGGGTTGGTGTTTATCCTGGTATGACGGATGAGATGATTGACTATATGGCAAAGGTAATTATAGAGGCAGTACAATAAAAGTCAGTGCTATAAGGGGATGAAGAGGATGAAACAGAGACTAGCGGATTATGTTGCTGATTTCTTGGCAGAGCATGGTGTGACAGATGTATTTAGTGTAGTTGGAGGAGGCGCGATGCATTTGAATGATGCCTTAGGGCATCATGAGAAGCTTCATGTTACATATAATCACCATGAGCAGGCGTGTGCTATTGCAGCAGAAGCTTACGCAAGAATAGATAATAGGATTGCAGCAGTGTGCGTAACGACAGGACCGGGTGGAGTAAATGCACTTACGGGTGTTGTTGGCGGCTGGTTGGATAGTATTCCGATGTTTGTGATTTCGGGTCAGGTAAGATACGATACGACGGCTCGTTATGAGGAGAAGACAACTGGGGCGGTTGTTCGAGCAGTTGGTGATCAGGAGTATGATATAACAAAAGCAGTGAAGCATATGTGCAAATATGCCGAGATGCTAGAGAAGCCAGAGAATATCCGATATATACTGGAGAGGGCGTGGCATTTGGCGACAACTGGGCGTCCGGGTCCTGTATGGGTGGATATTCCCGTTAATTTTCAAGGTTGTTATATAGAGACAGCTAATTTACGGTGCTATGATTCGGGAGAAGATGACGCTATGCTTCCGCCTAGAGTTACAGAGCAGACGGTGAATGAGGTTCTGGAGTTATTGCAGAATGCGAAGCGACCTGTGATCTATGCGGGCTATGGTATTCGATTGGCGAAAGCATTTGATGAATTTAGATGTGTAGCAGATAAGTTGGGTATACCAATTGTAACTTATTGGAATGCAATTGATTTGATAGAAGATGAGCATCCGCTATATGTTGGGCGTGGAGGTAATATGGGAGACCGTCCCGGTAACTTTGCGGTACAGAATGCGGATTTAGTACTTGCGATTGGAACTCGTATCTCGATTCGTCAGGTTGGTTATAACTGGGAGACATGGGCAAGAGCTGCTAAGGTAATTATGGTCGATATTGATGCGGGGGAGATGGATAAGCATACACTTCATGTAGATAAGAAGATTTGGGCAGATGCAAAGGATTTTCTTCAGACTATGCAGAGCGCATTAGAGAAGAAGAGTTTTCCTGTAGCACCGCAACAGAAGTGGCGTGACCAGTGCCAGGAATGGAAGTATAAGTATCCGGCGGTACAAGAAAAGCATTGGCAGGAGAATGGTGAGACGGCGAATGTATTTGCTTTTATCAAGCATCTGAGTTCACAGTTAGTACGAGGCAGTTATACGGCAGTTTCTAACGGCGCATGTTGTGTGGTTGGGCATCAGAATTATGTTATAAAAGAGAATAGTCGTTTTGTAATTAATAGTGCAGTTGCAAGCATGGGATATGGGCTTCCTGCGGCAATTGGTGTATGTAAAGCGGTAGGTAATCGGGAAACCATATGTCTTGAGGGCGATGGTTCCATGATGATGAATCTACAGGAGCTGCAGACGGTTATTACGAATAGATTGCCAATTAAGATTTTCTTGATTAATAATCAGGGATATCATTCGATTCGTATTACTCAGAATAATCTTTTTTCGGATAAATGTAAGGTGGGTATCGGACCGGAATCGCAGGATTTGAGTTTTCCACAGTATAAGAGACTGGCAGAGGCTTTTGGTTATCCTTACTATGAGGCGCATTCTAATGCTGAGATGAAGGAAGCAGTGGCTAAGACTTTAGAGGAAAAAGAATTTGCATTTTGCGAGATATTTACAGATATAGTACAGGTATGGGAGCCTAAGAGCAGTACAAAGAGGCTTGAGGATGGAACTCTTGTTAGTCCTCCCTTGGAGGATTTGGCTCCGTTTTTGCCTCGTGAAGAGCTTAAAAAGATTATGTTTATACCTATGGTTGATTAGATTTTGAGGTGCAAAAATGAGAATATTGATGATTAATAAGTTTTTGCACCAGCATGGTGGCAGCGAAACTTATATACTTAAATTAGGCGAATATCTTAAGGAAAAAGGCCACGAGGTGGAGTTTTTCGGCATGGAGCATCCGGAAAGATGTGTTGAAAACAGCGTTGGTGAATACACTTCGTACATGGATTTTCATTCGGCATCGCTTTTTGAAAAGATAAGT